>RXIX01000063.1 GCA_003989075.1 Candidatus Competibacteraceae bacterium
AGCGCGGAACGCGAAGCGTTCCCCTCTTCTCGCTCTCCTGTTAGGTCAGCTATCAGAGTTGAATGGGTGCAGGCTTTCCACCTGCCGGGTCGTGAGACTCTGCCCCGTAAAGGGCCTGGTGACGGAAGCCTTGCGGCTTCGCTCCCCTCGCCCATGTTGCGTAGCGGCATTACGCCCCAATCCGTTTCGTGCTTACCCTATGCGTGTCTGCAACCAGGGCTTCCAGAGCTTGGGACTGAGGAAGCATCCCAAGGCAGGTCTTGAACCTCTACGCAACGCAGCCCCTTTCAACATCCCGGTTAGGCGGGCTTAGGCTGGTCAACCGAGCCTGTTTTCACAAGCTCCCGCCTTCAGGCGGGGGGTAGTTGACGGGGTCCCACGTTGTGTTTTTCCATCCCGGGACAGGGGCATTGGTTGTTTGATGACGCCCGACACGATTTACCATGTTGAGTCACGAAAACAAGACCTTTATCACTGTCCAGGATAAGCCTGGTCGTACGACTCCGGCGTCTTGCTCCCGCGTTGCCGATCCCTGACCACGGGACGCAACGCCGAAGTTCGAATCACTCACACTGCCAGCGGCAGCGCTTGGTGGGTAAAGCACGCCTTGGGACAGACTCGCGAGCAGGCTTCGCAACCGATGCAATCCATGGGATTGGAGAGCGTCATAAAGGAATTATCACTGTCGTCATCGTCTTCGTCATCATCGTCCAGATCGACGTCATCGATGGCCCGCTGCACGATAGTCAGAACGTCGCGCGGACAGACCTTGAAGCAGCGACCGCAGCCGATGCATTTTTGCTCGCTCAGCGCCGTCACGAACTGGGGGGTCCAGGCCGTGCCGCCGCGGGTGATGCCGGTGATAATAGACTCAGCGCCCATGCTGTGTTACCTCGCTGCTCAAAAAGCCCCGGCGTGGATGCAGGACCAGGGGGGAGTGGAGAACCGTTCTGTTACCTATTCCTGCCAGCCTTCCGCTTCCATCATGGCAAAGCGCTGGTCGGTGCTCTCATCGCCGCGCTGGCGGGCAATGGCGCGGTTGAGCCAGGCGGGCGCGCCATTGCCGCGCAAGGATGCCTGCAATGCGGCGAGCAGAGGCGCGATGGCCGTGTCCGCATCGACTCGAATCGGCTGAATCCCCAGGGCCCGTAATTGCTGGATGGCCGAACCACCGACCGCCTGACAGTACATCACCGCACAACCCTGCAGCAGCGCGAGCTTAGCGGCGAGCTTGTCCTCGTGGCCGTCACGGTCGAGTTCGCCAAACTGGGCGAATTCCACCATGGTCGCGTGCTCAGGGGTCACGGCGTAGATAAGCAAGGCGCTGGCGGCGCCGAAATGCTGGTCGACCTTGTGGCGGTCGCTGGTGGCGAAAGCCGCCTTGATAGTGGGGGTCATGCGCGGCTCCTCAATGCCACCGGCCAGAATTCGCAAATGCCTGCGCAGCGCCATGACTCGCCTCCTGCCGTGAGTCGGCCTTGCGGGAATAGATGGAGTGATAGGGATCGACCCCGTGGTTCGCCTGTTCGAGCAGCGCGTTGGCCATATCGAACAGCAGTTGCCGGCTGCCACCGTAGCCGATCCAGGTGCGCTGGTAGCCGCCGATGCGGTCGTACTGGGGGATTCCCGCGCGCAGCAGCGGTATGCCCAATCGATCTGCCGTTTCGGCGGCGTGGGAATTGCTGATGACCATCTCCGCTCCATGCGCGCGGGCCAGATCCTCCAGATCTTCCAGATCGCCGATGCGAACCTGAGATAATGGCGTGCGCGCCAGCACCGGCGCACGGCTGGACGCCACCGCCGCAACGATTTCCGCGCCGGTTTCGGCCAGCAGTTCGCTGAAGGCATGCAGCAGATCGGGATCGGCGCCGACGGCGATCCGGGCTTGGCCCAGCAGGAAATGGGTGTCGAGCAGCGCGTCCTGCAATTGCGCGCGCTGTCGTTCCAGCCGGGCCGGCACCGTGCGGCCGGAGATGCCGGCCAGGGTCATGATCATGCGGTCATTGGCGTCCAGCCCCAGCACATGGTCGAAGCGATGCACCGGCACGCCGGTTCGGCTTTCCAGTACTTCGGCAGCAGGATAGAGCGAGGGGCCGATCACCAGAGTAGCGGCGGCATCGCCCAGCGTGGCGAAGGCGGATAGCGGCGTACCACCGATGGTGACCGGTGAGAAGTCCTCGGCATCGAGATGACCGTCCAGCGAATCCGAGAGATCAGGAATCAGCACCGGATGCAGCCCGAAGCGTTCGATCAGCTCGCGCAACGCCTCCAGATCGCCGGGCGTCAGCAGCGATCCGCACAACACGTTGATCTGATGCGGGCGGCGGCCCGGACAGGTGCCGGCATCGTCGGCCATCGGCACCCATTCGGTGATCATGGCTTGCACCGCCGCCGCGAAGCCGCTTTCCAGACAACCGCTGAAATCCGGTGTGTTGACCGGCACGATCCGCACGTTTTGAAATTCGGGATACCGGGCGCGGAAGATTTTGAGTACGCGGTGAATGTCGGTGCCCTGCGCTTCCGACAGGCCCGTGGTCAGGAGGCCGATGACCGCTGGCCGGTTTTTCTCGGCGATGGTTTTCATCGCCTCGATCAGGTTGTCATCCGCGCCCATGATGCTGCTGACCTGATCCATCGCGGTGCTTTGCAATGGTATCGGTTCGCGAAAATGCCGCACCAGAAACACCTTGGCGAAGGCGGTACAGCCTTGGGCGCCATGTAGCAACGGCATAGCGCGATTGAGACCGAGCACGGCCAAGCTAGCGCCCAGCGGCTGGCTGGTTTTCAGGGGACTGACCGCCAGCGGTTTGCTGCGACCCACAATTTCAGCCATGACGCGCCTCCTGCAGCATCGTCCAGGGCGCGGGCCGTCGCACCGCTCCCCAGACCGGATTTTCCAGGGCGCGGGCCAACTGCCGGGCGAGGGTCAGCATGCCCTGATAGCCGGCGTAACCGTGTTCACGCTCCTGATTCACGTCCAGGAACGGCAACCGTGCCTTGAGCGCGGTGTACTGGTTGCGTCCGCCGGCGATCAGGATGTCGGCTTGATACTCGCGGGCCATATTCAGCAATTGGCGCGCGTTGCCGTCTTCGATCATCCGGGCGTCCTCGCCCATCAGCGCGCGAATCCGTTCCTTGTCTTCCTCGGTGGATTTCTTGGTGCCGGTGGCGACGACGTGGATGCCCAAATCCTGCAAGGCGGCGACGATGGACCAGGACTTGACCCCGCCGGTGTAGAGCAGCGCCCGCTTGCCGCGCAGCCGCTCGCGCCAAGGGGTCAATTCCACGGCAAGCCGGGCTTCCTCGTGGGCTATTACTGCTTCGGTGCGCGCGTTGAGTTCGGCATCGCCGAGCAAACGGGCGAAATCCCGCAGAGCGCTGGAGACGTCGCCGATGCCGTAGAAACTGCCTTCGAACCAGGGGATGCCGAATTGCTCGTGGAGTTTGCGCGCGACGTTGAGCATGGCGCGGGAGCAGACCACCATGGTGGCTTCGGCGCGGTGCATGGTCTGCACTTCCCGAAAACGGGCATCGCCCGACAGGGCGCACAGCACGCGCAGGCCCAGCTCATCGAACAGCGGCAGGGTGTGCCACAGTTCGCCGGCGATGTTGTATTCGCCGATCAGATTGATGTCGTGGACCCGCAGGCCGGGACGGGCGGGATCGACCGGGGCCGGCCCCGGTTCACGCCCGCCAACCACATAGTTGACCATGGCCTCCCCGGCCAGCCGGTTGCCGAGATTCTTGTTGCCGTAGAAGCCAGCCGCATCCACCGGAATGACCGGCACACCCCAGCGTTCGGTCGCTGCCTTGCACACCGCTTCCAGATCGTCGCCGATCAGGGCGGTGACGCAGGTGCTGTAGACGAAAACCGCCGCCGGGGAGTAGCGGTCGATGGCCTGTTTGACAGCGTGGAACAGACGTTTCTCGCCGCGCCCCATGATCACGTCCTGCTCGCTCAAATCGGTGGTCATGCCGATCTTGAACAGGGTCGGACCGCTGGAACGGGTGCCGCGATTGTCCCAGGAACTGCCGGCGCAACCGCTCGGGCCGTGCACGATGTGGGCGACATCGGCGATGGGCAGCAGGGCGATTTGCGCGCCGTCGAAAGTACAACCCCCAGCGGTGGCACCGGGCGTCGGCCGCGCACAACCGGATTTGCTCTTCAGGTTATGCGTGCAGGCCGGCTCGTTCAGTAATGCGGCGAGTTCGCTGGTTTTCATCGCAAATTCCTTGAATTTTCCCCCCGCCTTACCGGGGCGCGGAGGTCGGGGGGTGCGGTTTGCTTATGGCAAAAACAGCGTCGGCGGACCGGACGGGCGTGATTAACCCGCCACCGTCTCGCCCAGCAGTTCGGGCTTGACCCGTTCGAGCCATTCTTCCAGGCGCTCCTCCGTTAAATCGGCCTGATTGTCCTGATCGAGCACCAAGCCGACGAACTCGCCGTCGCGAAACGCCTTGGATTTGTTGAACTCGTAACCCTGCGCCGACCAGCTTCCGACCAGCCGCGCACCGAGTTTCTTAAACTTCTTGTACAGAATCCCCAGTGCATCGACGAATTCATCGGGATAACCGACCTGATCGCCCAGACCGAACAGAGCGACGGTCTTGCCGCTCAAATCCACGCTTTCCAGGGTCGGGAGAAACTCGATCAAGGGTTCCGGCAGTTCGCCGTCGCCCAGGGTCGGGGTTCCGAAGAGCAGGGCATCGCAAGCGGTCAGATCCTCGGCCTTGGCACTCTTGATGTTGAACAGCTCGACTTCGCCCTCGTCGAACTGCTTCTTGATCATCCTGGCTACCTTGCGGGTGTTGCCGGTGTCGGTGGCGTAGAACAAACCAATCTTGGCCATGGTGATTGCCTCGTTGAATAGAGAACTGTTTCGATCAGGAATCCACGCATTCGGCTACGACCGCGAGCACCACGCCGGTTGCCGCCTGGAAATCCTCGGTCAAGCGCAGGCAATGCTGCCGACCGTCCACGAGATAAAGATTGATGCCGGCACCGCGCAGCACCGGCTCGACATCGTTGATGTCATCGTCCAGGCAATGGGTGAAGTAGAGGCCGGGGTATACCTGGCGCAAATGGCTCAGCGCGGCGTAGTCCACGCCCCGGGTTTCCGCCCGGCGGGCGATGTCGTCGAGTTGGCGCGGCGTGATCATGGCGCTTCTCCCGCTTCGGCCAGGAACGCAGTGCCCACTGGAACCGCTGGTGCAGCGGAAATGGCCGGGGCGCGGCCGATGATCCGGGCCAGCCAGGGCGGCGGCTCGCCGCCCAGCACCTGTTGCAGTTCGCGCAGTAGAACCGGGATGTCCCCGGCCTGGGGGCGCTTGAGGGGATGGATGCCGGCGTTCACGACGCGGGCGGCGGCGGGGCCGCCGATGGACAGCACGCAGAGCAGATGACAATCGTCGATCAGGGCCACCCGTTCTGCGCTGTGATCTATAGTGAGGTGGACCATAGCCGGCGCCGGCCGTACCGCGATCAGCCGGGCTTCCGGCGCCGAGACCTGATAAATCAGAAAACGGGTGCAGGAGCCGAAATGGCCGTCCAGCCGCTCGCCCCGGTTCGAGGCGCAGGCGACGCGGATGGAATTCGGCAAATCGCCTTCGCAGTAGGGCCGGGGTTCGGGGATCGTGGCGGCCGCGTTGATCCCGTCCTCGCCTTGTAAACAGTAAAGGGCTTGGCGCAGCGCAGGACTGTCGATTGCGCTCAAGGTGCCGTCGGCGGCGGTCTTGAGATCCTTGACGGTGAGGCCAGCCAGCCTGTCTTCGGTCAGCGGCTCGCCCAAGGCCGCGAGCAGTACCTGTAGCAACTGGCGCGAATCAGTGTCCGGCAAGCACCGCGCCGCCAGGCCGATTCTGAGCGCGATGCAGTCGGGAAGCGGCTGGTTGGCGCTCATAACCGCTTCACCCGCACGGTCAAGGGCAGTTTGGGTGGCTGGTCGAACGGTTCGAGGTAAAAGCGCGAACCGTCCGCCAGTTCCATCTCGCCGCCCCAGGCGCCAGGACCGGCATGTTCCAGCGCGACTACGGTTTCCTCATGATCCTTCTTGGTCACGTAGAACACCAATTGACCGGCCGCATTATTGCGCAGCATGACGTTGGGCATGGCTGGATTCCCCCGCTTCCATCACCGAATCAGATCGAAGGCGTAATCGGTTTCGCCCATCTTCATGGTTTCCTCGTCCAGCCGTTCCATGACCGCGTTCACCAGGGCCTTGAGGATGTGCATGGCGCCCTCGTAGCCAAGCGTGGTGTCGCGGTGCAGGTGGTGGCGATCGAACAGCGGGAAACCGAACCGGATCAGCGGTACCTCGAACGCCTTACCCTTGTGCAAGGTGTCGCGCTGGATGAACTTGCCGTAGGAATTGCCGATCAGGAAATCCGGCTTGTCGGCGAACACCAGCGAGCGCAGGTGCCAGAGATCCTTGCCGACATGAACTTCTGCACTCTGGCCGTAGGGCGAATCCTTGAGCAGCCTGGTGATGTCCTTGGCCCAGCGCTTGCTGCCGTTGTGGCAGAGAACGTGCAGCGGCTCCGCGCCCAGCTCCAGCAGGAACTGGCACATGCCGGTCACGAAATCGGGATCGCCAAACAGTGAGAAGCGCTTGCCGTGCAGCCAGGAATGCGAGTCGGTCATCATGTCCACCAGCCGGCCCCGCTCCTGAGTCAGCGAATCGGGAATCGGCTTGCCGGTCAGCTCCGAAACCATCATCAGAAACTCGTCGGTCCCGCCCAGTCCCATCGGGATGCTGATAGCGCTGACCTTGTGGTTCCAGGTTTCCTGCGCGTATTTCTTGGTCTTGGGCAACTGCCAGGGCTGCAGCAGCAGGGTGTCGATGGCGTTGGGTGCGTCCTGAACGTCCTCAATCCGGGTGCCGCCGGCGTACATGCGGAATTCGCCGTCGGCGGGCGTGTCGAGAACCTCCTCCGGATCGGACAGGAAGGTGTATTCGACGCCCATCTCCTTGAGCATCCGCTTGATCACCCGGAAATTGCCCAGATAGCTCTCGAAGCCGGTCACGATGTTGAGCTTGCCGTTGCTGCCCGGCGCTTTACCCTCCATGTCATTGAGAGTGAAGTAGCGCAGGATGCCTTCCAGCATGTTGTCCCAGCCGGTGACGTGACTGCCGACGAAGCTGGGGGTGTGGGCGAAGGGGATGGGGAAATCCATCGGCACCCGCCCGTCCTTCTTGGCATTGGCAATGAAGGCGTTGAGGTCGTCACCGATCACTTCGGCCATGCAAGTGGTGGATACCGCCATCATGTCCGGCTGGTAGAGCTTCAGCGAGTTTTCCAGCCCCTCGAACATGTTCTTCTGGCCGCCGAACACTGCCGCATCCTCGGTCATCGAGTCGGAGACGGCCGCGATTGGCTCTCGGAAATGCCGGTTGAAATAGGTGCGGAAATAGGCCACACAACCCTGCGAGCCGTGGACGTAGGGCAAAGTTTTGTAGAAGCCCAGCGCGCACAGCACCGCGCCTAGCGGCTGGCAGGCCTTGGCCGGATTGATGGTCAGCGCCTCGCGCTGGAAATTGAGCTGTTTGTATTCCTCGGTGGTGGTCCACTGGAACACCTGCTCCAGCTTTTCCTCGGCGGGCGCTTCCTCGAACACGCGTTTGCGGGCGAAGGTGGCTTGATAGTCCTCGCCGGTGAACAGCGGATAACCGGGATTGATGGCGTCGGCGTTTTGCATGACAGATTCCTCTTCCGGGGCTAGGCGGCGGCTTGGATGGTTTCCGCACTGGCGCGCTGCCAAGGTGCTTTCAGCTTTTGCCAGCACGGGTTGTTAAGGGTCATGTCCATGTCGCGGGCGAAGATCGCGAAACCGTCATAACCGTGATAGGGACCGGAATAATCCCAGGAATGCATTTGCCGGAACGGAATGCCCATCTTGTGGAACACGTACTTTTCCTTGATGCCGGAGCCGATCAGGTCGGGCTTCAGCCGCTCGACGAAGGATTCCAGTTCGAAGCTGGTAGCGTCGTCGTAGATCAGCGCGCCGTCCTGCAATTCCTTGAAGGTGCGGTCATAGTCATCGTTGTGGGCGAACTCGTAGCCGGCGCCGATCACTTCCATGCCGAGGTCTTCGTAAGCGCCGATGACGTGGCGGGGGCGCAGCCCGCCGACGAACAGCATCACCCGCTTGCCTTCCAGGCGGGGCCGGTATTTGGCGATGATGGCGTCCATGATCGGTTGATATTTGGCGATGACCCGCTCGGCATTTTCCTGGATGGCGCCGTCGAAGAACGCCGCAATCTTGCGCAGGCTCTCGGCAATCTTGGTCGGGCCGAAGAAGTTGTATTCCATCCACGGCATACCGTACTTCTCTTCCATGTGCCGGCTGATGTAGTTCATCGAGCGGTAGCAGTGCAGCAGATTCAGTTTGGCATGGCGGGTGATTTGCATTTCCGGAATCGAACCATCGCCCGACCATTGCGCGATGACCCGCAGGCCCATTTCTTCCAGCAGCACCCGCGAACTCCAGGCATCGCCGCCAATGTTGTAGTCGCCGGTGATCGCCACGTCGTAAGGCGTCGCTTCAAAGCCTGGGTCGTCGTCACGGCCGTGCAGCACCCAGTCGCGCAGCGAGTCGTTGGCGACATGGTGACCGAGGGATTGAGAGACGCCCCGGAAACCCTCGCAGCGCACCGGTACCACCACCTTGCCGATGTCCCTGGCGGATTTCTTGGCCACCGCCTCGATATCGTCGCCGATCAGGCCGATGGGGCACTCTGACTGGATCGTGACGCCCTTGGCCAGCGGGAACAGGGTGTCAAGCTCGCTGATGATCTTGGCCAGCTTTTTATCGCCGCCGAACACCACATCCTTTTCCTGAAAGTCGGAGGTGAAATTAATATCGTTGAAGACGTTGACCCCGCTGTGTCCGGTCACGTAGTTGCGTCGACCGGCGCGGGAAAACTGGCCGCAGCCGACCGGACCGTGCGAGATGTTGAGCACGTCCTTGACCGGTCCCCAGACCACGCCCTTGGCGCCGGCATAGGCGCAGCCGCGGGCGGTCATCACGCCGGGCAGGGCCTTCTTGTTGGCGACGATGCACTTATTAGATTTCTCCAGGCTGGGGTCGTTGGCCATCAAGTGCTTGGCGCGTTGCTTGCCGGTCGCTTCCGGATAGACTTCCAGCACTTCCTGGATCAGTTGTTCGGTTTCCTGGCGGTTCATGGTCATGGGACGGTCTCCGATCGGATTCAGGCAGTGGCCAGCGTGGCTTCGGCAGCGGCGGTTTTGCCGACGATGGATTCGTCTTCCTCATCGAGAATGCCGAATTCCATAAGCAAATCTTCCAGTTCGTCCATGGTGAGCGGCTTGGGGATGACCAGCTTCTTGTTCTCGACGATCTTGCGCGCCAGATCGCGATATTCATCGGCCTGCTTGCAGGTGGGGTCGTACTCGATAACCGTCATCCGGCGAATCTCGGCCCGTTGCACCACGTTGTCGCGCGGCACGAAATGGATCATCTGGGTGCCCATTTTTGCGGCCAGCGCCTCGATCAGTTCGGCCTCGCGGTCGGTCTTGCGTGAGTTGCAGATCAGCCCGGCCAAGCGCACCTTGCCGGACGTGGCGTACTTGCAGATGCCCTTAGCGATGTTGTTGGCCGCGTACATGGCCATCATCTCGCCGGACACCACGATGTAGATTTCCTGGGCCTTGTTCTCGCGGATCGGCATGGCGAAACCGCCGCACACCACGTCGCCGAGCACGTCGTAGAACACGAAGTCGAGGTCTTCCTCGTAGGCGCCTTCTTCTTCCAGAAAGTTGATGGCGGTGATGACGCCGCGCCCGGCACAGCCGACGCCCGGCTCGGGGCCGCCGGATTCGACGCAGCGGATACCGCCGTAGCCGACTTTCAGCACGTCTTCCAATTCCAGATCCTCGACAGTGCCCGCGTCCGCCGCCATTTGCATGATGGTGCTCTGGGCCTTGGCGTGCAGGATCAAGCGGGTGGAATCGGCCTTGGGATCACAACCCACGATCATGACTTTCTTGCCTTCGGCAGCGAGGCCAGCGACCAGATTCTGCGTGGTGGTGGATTTGCCGATGCCGCCTTTCCCGTAAATCGCGCATTGACGTATCATTGCCATGAAATTGCTCTCCCGATCACTGAATGATGAAGCCCGCTTTTGTACGTCCAGACCTGTTCAAGCGCCGTGCCAAGGAGAGATATTCGGCAATAAACTGTTTTTATTGCGAGTTTTTCTGTGGATAGCCCGAGAGACAGGTTGCATAAATGACAAACGCGGCCGCTTGTCAGGTTGATAACAATTCCGCCACAGTGCCTGAATGGAGGCCGCGCCTGCCTAAAAGCGCCTGTCTGCCCATCAACCGCTGCAATCTGCCTGCGGCGATTCTGGGGGGGCTGACCTTCCAGCGTCATCCGGCACCGTTGCTGCTCGATGGTGTGGCGGAACTGCACGCCGATCTGTTTCCCTTGCTGAATCCGTTGACGGACCCTGCAGAACGGGCGCGGCGTTTCATGGATTACATGACCGTGCATTTCCGGCTGGAGGCGCTGGAGGAGGCGGGTCTGATGCCGGACCGCTTGACGGATTCGCGGCAGGGTCGCCCCAGGTTGCGCGGGCGGGCCGATTATCTGCGCATGGTGCGTGGCTGGGCCTTCGATCCAAACAGCCGGGAAGGCGCCGTGTTGAAGGCGTGGGTGGAATCGCGCTTTGGGTTGTTGACCCGCTTTCACGGTGTCCTGCTCGATGATCGGAGCGAGGACGCCTACGAGCATTTTCTGGAGGTGTGCAGCCGGGGTTTGTACAACACCAACGCCCTGGAAGCGCAACTGGACCTGCTGTACACCTATTGCCAGTACGAATTGCATCGCCAGCAGCCGGATCTGACCCACCTGACCCTGTATCGGGGGTTCAACCGCTTCAGCGACGATCAGGTGTTGACCAAGCCCGCCCGTCGCCGCTGGATTGTGCTGCTCAACAACCTCAGTTCCTTCAGCGTGCGCCGCGAGCGGGCCGAGGAGTTTGGCGATCACCTGCTGCGAACCCAGGTTCCTGCGTCCAAGGTCTTTTTCTATAACCGGATTTTGCCGGGGATGCTGAAGGGCGAGGACGAGTACGTAGTGATCGGGGGGATTTACGAGGTGGAGCGTTTGGCGTGATTTACCGCCGGCTCAATGAGTCTTCCGGCCCAAAGCAAAGCGCATAATCGCGGCAGACCGCGCAGGAGGGGGCGCGGCACAGATAGATGCCTTCCTGCTCGCAAAGCTGCTTGTAGAGAAACTTCTTCCACTTCATGTCACGATTGTTCCTGGCCGCTAGCGTCGGAAAATTCCGCGCCATCAATTCGCTTAAATCCTGCCGTGACCACAGACCCAGATCCTGCCAGAGATGATCGTTGGCCATGCAGCCGGTGGCTACGATCACGCTCATCCAGTGTTCCGAAACGTCCTGCCCCGCCCGGTGCAGGTCGAGCAGACCGGTTAATTCCTCCTGTTCCTCCGACAGCCTCGGATCCCGACCGGGCGCTGGCCGATCCGACACGACCGGCAAGGCAGCGCCCGGAAAATGCCGCTTCAGCAGTGCCGCGAACTCAGCGGGCCTCAGCCCCAGGCCGACCGGCAACGAACCACCGCCGCCGGCCTGAGTTGCCAGCATCCGCGCCAACGCGTCGTCGTTAGGCAAACCACGGCCATGGCTCATCAACAGGCCGTAGGTTTGCCAATGCGCGGCGCTAGTGCCGGAAGGCGCTGGAGAGTTCATGCGCGGATTGGGCGACATGGGCGTGAACCCGTCAGTATTCCACTAGAATATCTTCGTCGCGCACGATCATCTGACAGGCCAGCCGCCAGGGCGGCGGGATATCGTCCACCAGAATGCGGTTAATATCCTCGTCGGTCAGCTTGCCCAACTGCTTGAGCAGGTTCCTTTCCTTTTCGGTCGGTGGACCGCCCATCCGGGATTTTTTATCCAGACTCGACACCTTTACCAGACAGGTCCCGCACTCGCCGTCCTGACAATCGAAGCTGATCGGAATCTTATTGGCCTTGGCGATTTTCAGGACGGTCTCGATATGGCTGCCGGCCGTAGCGTAAACGGTCCTGGTTTTGTGCTCGGGGTGCGAAAACGTGACTAATGGCATAAGAGGATCTCCTGATAAACCCGGACAGGGTGTGGTGGACGGTCAAGCGGGGCGCACGGTCACGTCGCCCAGTACCTGCGCCTGACAGGCCAGGCGCATATCGCGTGTAGCGAGATGTTCCTTGAGTATCCGGGCCTCCAGCACCGACGGTTGGCTCAGGTTTTCCATGCCCTCGACCACTTTCATCAGGCAGGTGCCGCAATCGCCTTCACGGCAACCGTACACGATACCGGAACTGATCTTGTCTGAAATTTCGATCACTCGGGTGCCTGCCGGCACGGTCGCGGTGATGTTGACATCCGCAAAAGTAAGTTTTGCCCTGGCCATGGTTTCAGTTGCTCGCACGCGTTGAGGTTGGTGGATTGAAAGGCCGTGGATGCGGCCTGGTGTTGGCGGCTGCCAGCCCCATCATTGGAATCCGGTGTGGGTGGAGATAGCCTGCGACAGTTGCGTTATCCCCCTGCGACCCTGCCATTGGGCGTGAACGGCTTGCAGCGCTGTGGAGATTTCCTCTCCCGCGTGTTCGCTGTCAGGCTGGATCCTGGCGTCCTGTAGCGCCCGCCAGGGGGTAAAGCCGATGCGGGCGCACAGCAGCAGTGTGCAATCGTGCAGGGCGCGAATCGCGCCGGCCAGTGCCGTTTCGCCATCGCCACAGGTCGTGGCGCCATGGCAATAGCGGGCAATTTCCCGCCGTTCGCTCAGACGCGCACCGCTGGCGGTGACATCGAAAATCAGCAGCTCCCGCAGATGTCCGAAATGGGCGTCGATGCGCTGGCCATCGGTGCTGCCTACCGCGATCCGCAGCGCGTTTTCGGCAGTGGCGGAGCGACGGGAAGCTCCACGCGGTTGCCGCTCCGCCAGCGACGCTGGCTGGGAAAGCCGGGTCAGGCGCGAGACGATGGCCGCGCGCACTTCCGCCCGCTTGGCCATGGCCCCCTGGAGGTCGATTTGCATGGCCGCGACTTTTTCGATACTGAATTCGGCGCCGCGATCCTCGCCCAGCATTCCAGCCGCGTCGGCGCGGCACTGCTGGCAGTGGCTCATCATCCCGGCACTGCTTTCGCACGCGGCGTGCACCGCCGCCAGTTCCTCAGCGGTTGGTTCGCGTTGTCTGGTCACGCCGTAATGCGTGCCATGCTCTGGCCGGGCGATCAACGGCATGATGTTATGCAGGATCGCGCCTTTTTCCCGCACCACGCGGTTCACTTCCGGCAGATGCGCATCGTTGATGCCGGGGATCAGCACCGAATTGATCTTGACCTGCACGCCACGCGCCACCAGCAGGTCCAGCCCCTTCAATTGCTGCGCGATCAGCGTCGCCGCCGCTTCGCGTCCCCGTAAGCGACGGTTTTGATGGACGATCCAGGGATAAATCCGCGCGCCGATGTCCGGATCGACACAGTTGATGGTGATGGTGACGTGGTGGATGTTGTGCGCCACCAGATTTTCGGCCTGCTCGGGCAAGGCCAGGCCGTTGGTAGACAGGCAGAGCAACAAATCCGGGGCCTGGTCCCGCAGTTCCCGCAAGGTGGCAAACACCGGCGCGGGATTGGCCAGTGGATCTCCGGGACCGGCAATGCCGACTACCGCCAAGTGCGGAATCACCGCGCCCACCGCTAACGCCTTTCTGACTGCCTGTTCAGGCGTCAGCAATTCCGCAACCACGCCGGGCCGCGATTCATTGCTGCAATGGTATTTGCGGTTGCAGTAGTGGCATTGGATGTTGCACTTCGGCGCCACCGCCAGATGCAAGCGGGCAAAATGCCGATGCGCTTTCGAGGAATAGCAGGGATGGAGCGCTGGCGAAGTACCGGCGGCGGTCGGCTGGCGGGTCGGTTCCATGGGCTTTCCCCGAACAATGATCAAGATGGAGTGCGGCCGGCCGTGGGCGGACGCGGATGACGGGGAAGTTTCTAGCAACAGTCGTGCCGAACAGGAATTTTCATAACCATTTGTATATTATTGTTTTTTTTGGAGAGCCTTGCGATGCCGTGTTGTTTGTCACAACCCGGAAGCGGCCATTGTCGGTAACGGCACAATGCGGACGGACCACGGGTGTTGGAATCCGCGTCTTTCACCTACTTGACCTGTTCCAGACAGGCCGCTTCGGTGAATTTTTCAGGCTCGGTTCGCGCTTCATCGCAGGTGAGCGATACATGACCGCTCAAGTTCTTGCCCGCTCCACGCGCTTGAATTCCCGTCAATCCCGGCGGTACTGAACTTCAAAATATTCTTGGCCGCGTTCACATCGCGGTCATGGATGGTCCCGCACTCAGTGCAGGTCCACTTCACACATGCGTGCCGATAGCGGCATTTTCGGTTTTGCGCGCTAGACGCCCGAGGCTCTGGCGCAGGGTGTTGTTGAAGCGTTCGATGGCGTTTGTCGGGCCGCACTAGCATAGGCGGCTGCCGAGAACACCTTGTGAGATGTCGCCGGTCTGGCCGAAATTCGGTTCGGCGCTGGCTAGGGTGTTTCTGGCGTGGTGCTGGTCGTCACCATCGACACCGGTCTGGGAACGGCCCTGTTCAGCGACGGTCATCTGCTACCCAATACCGAACTGGGCCATCTGCTACTCAAAACGGTTTGGGGGCTGAACGCTACGCTTCGGAGGCCGTTCGCGACGCCTAGAAACTCAAATGGCGTGATTGGTGTGATTGTTTGAATCACTATCTGGAATGCCTTTTAAGGAGTTTACCTCCCGAAAAGACAACTGCGCAATTCATACATATCTTGTTTTATTCTTTTTTTTGTGTTATGTATAATGTTAAATATGTTGCATCAACACAAGCCTAGAGGCGAGGCGAAATAGTCGGATATGAAACATACTCACTATATAAGGCAGAGCTATTTGTTCTGCGTTTATCGTAACTATATGTACGATTTTCAGAAGTATTTTTATGGAAAAAATGTCCTGGAGTTCGGACCAAATAAAGGCGCTCTATTTGAGAAGTACTATCCGATTTCAAATAAATACACCTTGGTTGAGCCCAACAAGCATTTTGAAAAAAACTATATAAAACTTCAGAAGAGACATTCTAATCTATATTACGAGTTTAACGACTTCGAAGCTTTCAATGCTAACGAGACGTTCGATACCATAGTAATGATGGCTGTGATATCCCATATAAAATTGGATTCGCAAAAAATATACAGCAAAATTGACTCTTTGTTAAATAAAGATGGCTTCCTGATTATTGAGACAAATAACACAAAGAGAAATCTTGATGTGTTAGCCATTTGTGATAGAAATTTAGAGAAGGTCGAATCCAAAACTTCCTATAATGGAATCATGAAATGGCTAAAGATAGACTATAGAGATGTATTGGTTTACAGGAAAGTCTGACGAATGCAAATTAAAAATCTTCTTAAAAAGAACTCTATTGCCCTGACTGACGGTAAAAACGAGGTCATTAAAGTAGTTGGAACTCCATTCAAACTACTTACAGGGATATGGTGCAGACATGAAGCGGAATGTCTTTTGAGGTTGGCTGAACTGGGTTTTGCAAACGCCCCGAAACTTATCAGCTCAACGAGCAATAGTTTTACAATGGAGAAGATTGAGGGGACATCCCTAGGCGACCGTCAATTCCTCGACGAGGATCTTTTTCTTCGCATCATGAATGTTGTTCGTGAACTTCATGTCCTTGGATTTGCTCATGGTAATCTTCGCCCTAACAATATAATTATTACAGATAGGGGCGAGCCTGTTTTAATAGACTTCGAGACATGTTGTCAGATACGCAACCCACTATTCTTCCTCGTCAAGTTCAGCGATTACGTGAGTTTACACTTGCTGTGGAAGTCACGTGTCGTGCAAATTAATCAGGATATAGGGAGAATAGTATTTCCTGGATATGTAACACTGGCAATGTTTATTATAACTCCGCTCAATAGATTTTCTGGTTTCTTTAAGACTATCAAGAAGAAATTGAGAAGATCTCTTTCAGTTTCTACTGAACAAAGAGGTGCGTCGTCCGGATCGGAGAGTCGGGATGCGAGCTCCAAGACAAACTCTCGGTTAGTAGCCTGATGTTGGGCTGCCGGGAGCACCTTGTGATAGCTCTCCATGTGGCGGAGCAGAGTGACCGGCAGCTTTTAATCGATTCCCCACGCCGGTTTTCGGCTTAGTTGACGCGATAGCTTGCAGGGCGCGCAGTGAGTGAATCGGCTCCAGGCGTTCAAATTCTCAGGCTCTTAAAGTGGACCCCTCAGTCAAGGCCAGGGGCCGGGCCATTTAAGATAGAAGCCATGCTGGGTTAAAAACGGCGCATC
>RXIX01000064.1 GCA_003989075.1 Candidatus Competibacteraceae bacterium
GTAGAAGTCGCGGAACAGGCCCTGCTTGAGCAGTTCCGAATGCAGCGCAGCCACGCCGTTCACCGAGATGCTGCCGACGATGGCCAGATAGGCCATGCGCACCTGCTGCTCGTAGCCTTCCTCGATCAGCGACATGTTGCGCTGGCGGTCGATATCGCCCGGCCAGCGTCGCGCGACTTCGGCCAGGAAGCGGGCGTTGATTTCGTAGATGATGTCGAGAATACGCGGCAGCAGTTGCCGGAACAGGCGCACCGGCCAGCGCTCCAGCGCTTCCGGGAGCAGGGTGTGGTTGGTGTAGGCCATCACCTTGCTGGTGATTGCCCAGGCCCGATCCCAGCTCAGATCATGTTCGTCCATCAGCAGCCGCATCATTTCCGCCACGGAAATGCTCGGATGGGTGTCGTTGAGCTGGAAAATGTTCTTGGCGGCGAATTGGCTGAAATCCTCGCCATTGGCGCGCACCCACTGGCGAATCACATCCTGCAGGCTGGCCGAAGCCAGGAAATACTGCTGGCGCAGGCGCAGTTCCTTGCCGCTCTCGGTGGCATCGTTGGGATAGAGCACCATGGTGATGTTTTCCGCCATATTCTTGGCGCCCACCGCCTCGGTGTAGCTTCCCGAGTTGAAATCCTCGAAATCGAACTCGTCGGTAGCGGCCGCCGACCATAGGCGCAGCGTGTTGACCGTGCCGTTCTGGTAGCCGGGAATCGGCACATCGTAGGGCACCGCCAGCACGTCATGGGTGTCCAGCCAGCGCCAGCCCATATCACCATCGGCTTTCAGATAGGCCTCGGTGCGGCCGCCGAACTTGATGCGCTGGGTGTATTCGGGGCGCTCCAGCTCCCAGAGGTTGCCGCTGCGCAGCCAGTGATCCGGCTCCTCAACCTGATAGCCGTTCTCGATGCGCTGGCGGAACATGCCATAGGCATAGCGGATGCCATAGCCAGCCACGGGCAGGCGCAAAGTGGCGCAACTGTCCATGAAGCAGGCTGCCAGCCGCCCGAGGCCACCGTTGCCGAGGCCGGCATCGTTCTCGCACTCGCTCAATTCTTCCAGGGTCAGGCCCAGCTCATACAGCGCCTGGCTGACCGGTTCGGTGATGCCCAGGTTGAGCATGGCGTTGCTCAGCGCCCGGCCCATCAGGAATTCCATCGACAGGTAATAGGCGCGGCGCACACCACCGTTTTCCTCGCAGGCATAGCGGGTGTTCTTCCAGCGCTCCCACAGCCGGTCGCGCAGGGTCAGGACCAGCGCTTCGTACAGGTAGTAGGCATGGCGGGTGTGGCGATCACGCCCCAGGGTATGGCTGAAGTAGTGACGAAAATCGGCGGCAATGCTCTTGGCATCCATGCCCAAGGGCGGTAACTCCGTAAGCCACGGCGCTGGCGTGCTTTTTTCCAGGATTTTAATGGTCATGGCGGTGGGATCCGTTGCATATGCTGGAAGAGTCGGAAACACCCGGTAAGGCGACGCGCGCATAGACCGGTGGTCGATACGCGCGCGAAATCCGAGGCTAGCGGCTGACCGCCCGCTGCTGGGTACGGACATTAATACACAACAATACCGGTACTGTGGGCGATTGCAAGTCGGGGTGCATCATGCCGGTTCTGTTGAAGGGGCGATGCTATGATGCCAATCGCAGTTGCACGCCCGTGGAACCTCTTTCAAGAGCCGCGCTACCGTCTACCAGCCCGTTTCCATTTCTTCCGGGAGTCCCGCTGAATGGCACGCCTTCCTCACCTGTACGTAGCCCTGTCCGGGCATGGTTTTGGCCATCTGGCGCAGGTCGCGCCGGTTTTGAACGAACTGCATCGCCGGGGTCGGCCGCTGCGGCTGACGCTGCAGACCCTGATTCCAGCCGAGGTGCTGCGCGGGCGCATCGCTGCTGATTTTACTGTGGTCGCGGGTGGTGCCGATTTTGGCATGCTGATGGTCGATGCGCTGACAGTGCGCGCTGCCGAGAGTCTGACGGCCTACCGCGATTTTCACCGTGACTGGGCTGTGCGGCTGGCTTGGCAGGAGGCGCAATTGCAGATAGCGGCACCGGACCTGCTATTGGCCGATGTGCCCTATCTGAGCCTGGCGGCTGCGGCGCGGCTGCGTATTCCGGCGCTGGCGCTGTGCTCGCTGCACTGGGCCGATATCCTGCGCGGCTATGGTCCGGATGAGCCGGACCTGGAAGAGTTATGCGCACCGATGCTGGCTGCCTATAACAGCGCGGTGGCGTTTCTGCAGCCGGCGCCGAGCATGCCGATGCCGGATCTGTGCAATGCGCGACCGATAGGCCCGATTGCGGCGCTGGGTGAGGCGTGCCGCGCCGAGATCGATCAGCGTCTGGGGCTGTGCGGTGACGAAACCCTGGTGCTGGTCGGTCTGGGCGGGGTCAGCCTGCGGCCGCAATTGGATACTTGGCCGGTGTTGCCGGGTGTGCGCTGGCTGGTGCCGCCGGATTGGGCGGCGCCGCGTGCGGACCTGCTGAGCTGGGCGCCGCTGGAGGGCTTGTCCATGCCCGATCTGATCCGTTCCTGCGATGTGCTGTTCACCAAGCCCGGTTATGGCGCGTTCACCGAAGCGGTTTGCAACGGTACGCCGGTGCTGTATGTGGAGCGGCCTGATTGGCCGGAAACGCCGTGGCTGTGCGAGTGGCTGACGGGCCACGGCAATGGACTGTGCATTGAACGCGCGGCCCTGGAGCAGGGTGCGCTGGCTGAGCCACTACGGGCATTGCTCGCGCAACCGCTGCGGCCTGCACTGGCGCCGACCGGTATCGCCGAGGCTGCCGACTGGCTGGAACGTCTGCTCGGTTAGCGGTTAGCGGTTAGCGGTTAGCGGTTAGCGGTTAGCGGTTAGCGGTTAGCGGTTAGCGGTTAGCGGTTAGCGGTTGGCCGGTCAGTCGGCCAGTTCATGCAGCGCCCGGCGCAGGGCGCGCAGGCTGGCAGCGGCGCCCGCGGTCAGTTTGTAGTCGACGAAGCGGCTGACGTGGGTATCGCTGGGGTTGATCTCGATGGTGGGAATGCCCATCTGGCTGGCTTGCACCACCGGCCCGGCGATATAGGGAAAGATGCTGGTGGTGCCGATGCTGAACACCAGATCGAAGCCGCGATCGAGTTCGGCGTACAGGTGTTGGATGGCATGCACGGGCAGCACTTCGCCAAACAGCACCACCCGTGGCCGTATCGGCGCGCTGCAGCGCGGGCACAGCGGCGGCAGGCGCAGCTCGCTGTAGTCGGGTACGGTGGTCGCGTAGTCGCAGCGGGTACAGAGCAGGTCGTGAATATCGCCGTGAATCTCGATCAGGTTGCGGCTGCCGGCGTCGCGGTGGAAGCCATCGATGTTCTGAGTCAGCACACAGACCTCGAAGCGCTCCTGCCATTCGGCGATGATGGCGTGGGCATCGTTGAAGTGTGCGCCGCGGCAGGAATGCTCAATCTGGTGCAGATATTTCCAGGTGATGGCCGGATTAGCGTCCAGCATTGCCCCGGACAGGGCGGTTTCGATCGGGAACTGGTCCTCGGTGGTCCTGTCGTTGTACAGCCCACCGATGCCGCGATAGGTCGGCAGGCCAGAATCGGCGGAAATGCCGGCGCCGGTGATAAACAGCAGCCGGCGCGCGCGCTGCAATTCAGCGGCGATGCGGGTGACGAGGGTAGAGTCGGGAGCGTTCATGGCGCGGCCTCGCTGCGAAGATTGGCGAATGGGGATCCAGTGAAAATTCTAATGCTTTCGGATGTGTATTTTCCGCGTGTGAATGGCGTGTCGACTTCGATGCAGACGTTTCGGTGCGAGTTGCAGCGCCTTGGCCACACGGTGCGGGTGGTGGCGCCGGTTTATGATGGCGCGCCGGGTACGGACGCAAGCGGCATCGAGCGGGTGGTGGCGCGTCAGGTACTGTTCGATCCCGAGGATCGCATGCTGCGCTGGCGCCCGTTGGTGCGGCATCTGGCAACGCTGCGTCCCGGCGATATCGATCTGGTACATGTACAGACTCCGTTTGTTGCCCACTATGCCGGTCTGCGGCTGGCGCGGCGTCTGGGTGTGCCCTGCGTCGAGACCTATCACACCTTCTTTGAGGAATATCTGTTTCATTACCTGCCGATTCTGCCGCGCGCCGCTTGGCGGGCGGTGGCGCGGCTGTTTTCACGCCGCCAGTGCAATCAACTCGATGGTCTGGTGGTGCCGTCACAGGCGATGCGTGAGGTACTGCGGCGCTATGGCGTGTGCGTGTCGATGCGGGTGATTCCGACCGGGATGCCCAGCGATGCCTTTCAGGAAGGTGACGGTGCCGCCTTTCGCGCTCGCCATGGTATCGCGCCTGACCAGCCGACGCTGGTGTTTGTCGGCCGGGTGGCGTTTGAAAAGAATATTGAATTCCTGCTGCGGGTGGTCGCCGAGTTACGCCAGGGCGGCTATCCCGAATTGGTGCTGATCGTGGCCGGCGAGGGTCCGGCGCAGGAAGCGCTGCGCAGGCTGGGTGTTGCATTGGGGCTGACGGAGAATCTGCGCTTTGTTGGCTATCTGGCGCGCGGCGCCGAGTTGGCTAGCTGCTATCAGGCCGGCGATGCTTTCGTATTTGCTTCGCGCACCGAGACCCAGGGCCTGGTGCTGCTGGAGGCAATGAGCCTGGGTGTGCCGGTGGTGTCAACCGCCTACATGGGCACCCGCGATATTCTCGCGGCCGGTCAGGGTGCGCTGGTGGCTGAGGATGACGTGGCGGCGTTTGCTGCCCAGGTGCGCCGTCTGCTGGCTGATCCGCAATTGCGCGCGCGCCTAGGTGCCGAGGGCCGGACCTATGCTCGGCAGTGGACCGCCGCCGGTCCGGCGCAGGCGCTGCTGGCGTTCTACGCGGCGCTGCTGGCTGGACAGACTGCGGTGGATGGTGATGAGTAGTACGGGTTGGATGGAACGCGCTGCTCAGGCGGCGAGCAGGGCGTAGAGGGCTTCGAATTCGCGGCTGAGCTTGTGCCGGGGATCAAGGTGGATCATCGGCAGAGCCTGGGCATGTGACTCGCGAATCTTGATCGAAGCCGATAGAAAGGCATCGAGCACCGGCAGCCCCTCGCTGCGCAGTTCCTCGACCAGGCGCACCGGCAGGTTGGCGCGGGCCTGATAGTGGTTGACCACGATGCCTTCGACGCGCAGAGCGCGGTTGTGGTCGGCCTGGATCTCGCGGACGCTGTCCATCAGTGTGACCAGGGCGCGGCGCGAGAAATCGTCGCAATCGAAGGGAATCAGGCAGGTATCGGCGGCGATCAGTGCCGAGCGGGTGAAGAAGTTCAGCGCCGGCGGGGTGTCGATGAAGATTTCGTCGAAAGTCTTCAGGCTGTCGAGTGCCTCGCGCAGCTTGTACATCTTGTAGCGCGATTCAAGCTTGATCTGCAGGTCCTCCAGGCGTGGATCGGAGGGCAGTACGCTCAAGTTCGGAAAGCGGGTGGTGACCAGATAGGCATCCGGTTTGTCGGGAAATAGCTTGTAGGCCAGGATGTCGTCGAAGAAGTGGGCGAGGGTTTTTTTTTGCGTGTCCAGAGCTGGGCCGAGCAGGTAGCGCGAGGCATTGGCCTGTGGGTCGAGGTCTACTAGCAGGGTGCGCCGGCCGCGTGCGGCGCTGATGGCGGCCAGGTTGCAGGCGATGGTGGATTTGCCTACTCCCCCTTTCTGGTTGAAGACGACTCGGCGCATGGTGGTATCCACGATTTTGTTAGGGTTGATGGCAAAAAGTGTAGTGAAGTCAAACCGGGGCGTCGAGGTGTCGCCGCCGCTCCGGACACGCTGATCACGGGAAGGGACCATGGTGCTCGAATCTTTTTTGACCTGGCTGCCGATGCTGCCGCTGGCGATTCTCAATGGTGTGGTGCGCGAGAAGACCTATGGTCAAAGGATCGGCGAACTGCGCGCCCACCAGGTATCTACCCTGAGTGCGGCGCTGCTGTTTGCTGGCTACACCGGCGCGTTGCAGGCATTCTGGCCGCTGCAGTCGGATGCGCAGGCGCTGAGCCGGGGTCTGATCTGGCTGCTGCTGACGGTGCTGTTCGAATTCGGTTTTGGGCGCGCTGCCGGGCATGCCTGGTCGCGGCTGCTGCATGATTATGATCTGCGTGCCGGGCGCGTCTGGAGCCTGCTGCTGCTGTGGCTCGCAGCCGCGCCCTGGCTGCTGTATCGGTTGCTGGGCTGAGCGCTAGCCGCGAATCAAGGTGCCGATACCGGCGTCGGTGAACAGTTCCACCAGCACCGCGTGTTGAATGCGCCCGTCGATGATGTGTGAAGCCTTGACCCCGCCGCGCACTGCGTCGAGCGCGCAGGCGATCTTGGGCAGCATGCCGCCGTGGATGGTGCCGTCGTCGATCAGCGTCTGTACCTGGCGGGCATCCAGTCCGGTGAGCAAGGTACCGTCCTTGCCGAGCACGCCGGTGGTGTCGGTGAGCAGGATCAGCTTTTCGGCGTGCAGCACCTCCGCGATCTTGCCAGCGACCAGATCGGCATTGATGTTGTAGGACTGGCCGTCCGGGCCGACCCCGATCGGCGCGATGACCGGGATGAAGTTGCCGCGAATCAGCGCCTCGACGATCGAACGGTCGATGCTCGCCACTTCGCCGACATGGCCGATATCGATGATTTCCGGCTCTTCCAGATCGGGACTCTTGCGGGTGATGGTCAGCTTGCGGGCGTGGATCAGATCGCCATCCTTGCCGGTCAGACCGACTGCACAGCCGCCATGACGATTGATGTTGTTGACGATTTCCTTGTTGACCAGCCCGCCGAGCACCATTTCGACCACGTCCATGGTCTCGCTATCGGTAACGCGCATGCCCTCGACGAAGCGGCTTTCCTTGCCGATGCGTTTGAGCAGGCTGCTGATTTGCGGGCCGCCGCCATGCACCACCACCGGATTAAAGCCGACCAGCTTCATCAGCACGATGTCGCGGGCGAAACTGTTTTTCAGGTGCTCGTTTTCCATGGCGTTGCCGCCGTACTTGACCACGATGGTCTTGCCGGAAAAGCGGCGGATATAGGGCAGCGATTCGGTGAGAACGTGGGCTACCTGAGTGGCAGCCTGGGCGTCGAGAGGCATGCGTCGATCAACCTCGGGTTGGGATGGGAAAAGGGCAGGATGCCGGGTCGCACCTAGAACGGCAAGGCCAGATCCGGGCGCAGCGCGTGCAGCGGTTGGCGAAAGCGCGCCTGGATATCGGCCAGGGCAGCGGCGTTGTCGGCCTCGAAGCGCAGCACCAGGCTGGGCGTGGTGTTGGAGGCACGCACCAGGCCCCAGCCATGCGGAAATTCCACCCGCAGGCCATCGAGGGTTATGACCCGCGCCTCGGCGCCAAATACCGCCTGTGCGCTCAACTGCGCCATCAGCGCGAACGGCTCACCCTCGGCCATGTCCAGACGCAGTTCCGGCGTGTTCAGACCGCTTGGGTAGGCGGCGAAGAAGTCATGGCTGGATACGCCACTGCTGGCCAGCAGGCGCAGCAGGCGCGCCGCAGCGTAGAAGGCATCATCGAAGCCGAACCAGGCATCGGCATGGGCGAAGTGGCCGGTCATCTCGCCGCCGAGCAGGGCGCCGGTCTCGCGCATCTTGGCCTTGATCAGCGAATGTCCGGTTTTCCACAGGATTGCCTGGCCACCAAGGTGCTCGATCAGCCGGGTCAGGTGCCAGGAGCACTTGACGTCGTAGACTACGGCCGCGCCAGGATGCCCGGCCAATACCTCCTCGGCCAGCGGCATCAGCACCCGATCCGGCCAGATGATCGCGCCCTGGTCGGTGACCACACCGAGCCGGTCGGCATCACCATCGAAGGCCAGACCGAGATCGGCGCCGTGTTCGCGCACCGCCGCCTGTAGATCAGCCAGGTTTTCCGGCACGCTCGGATCGGGATGATGGTTGGGAAAGCGCCCATCGACCTCGCAATACAGTTCCACCACCTCACAGCCCAGATCCCGCAGCAGGGGCGGCGCGGTATGGGCCGCGATGGCATTGCCACAATCGACCACCACCTTGAATGGCCGGGGCAGGCGCAGCGGCTCGCTCACCGCGCGGATATAGGTCTGGCGCATGCAGGTGCTGTATTCGCTGCCCTGCCGCGCGTGGCGCAGGTCGCCGGTTTCGATCCGCCGCCGCAGGTCGCGAATCACCGCGCCATGCAGGGCGATGCGGTCGATGACGATTTTCAGACCGTTGTACTGCGGTGGGTTATGGCTGCCGGTGACCATTACGCCAGCGCGGGTGTTGGCGAGCACATGGGTGGCGTAGTAGAGCAGCGGCGTGGAGACCATGCCCAGGTCGAGCACATCCAGGCCGGTGGCGCGAATACCGCTTTTGAGCGCGGCGCACAGCAGTGGACTGGACAGGCGGCCATCGCGGCCGACGGCGATGCAGTGTTCGCCCTGCTCGGCGGCCAGACTGCCGATCGCCTGGCCAATAGCACGCACCACCGCCGGGGTCAGGTCGCGTTCGACCAGGCCGCGGATGTCGTATTCGCGAAAAATCGTGCCGATCATGGTTGCGCAGTTGCGTAGCGGGTAGCGGTCAGTGCCGCCCGGAATGTCCGAAACCGCCGCTGCCGCGCCCGCTGGGCGTGAACTCGCTGACGATGTCGAAGCGCGCCTGAATCACTGGCACGATGATCAACTGGGCGATGCGCTCGCCGACGGCGATGGTGAAGGGTGCATGGCCGCGATTCCAGCACGACACCAGCAGTTCACCCTGGTAATCGCTGTCGATCAGCCCGACCAGATTGCCCAGCACGATGCCGTGTTTGTGCCCCAGCCCCGAGCGCGGCAGGATCAGCGCTGCCAGGCCCGGATCAGCGATATGCAGCGCCATGCCGGTGGGAATCAAGCGGGTTTCGCCAGGCTGTACGGTCAGCGGTTCCGGCAGGCAGGCGCGCAGGTCCAGCCCGGCCGAGCCGGCGGTGGCATGTTCCGGTAGCGGAATGTCCTGGCCGAGGCGCGGATCGAGGATTTTCAGTTCAAAGGTGTGGGCAGTCACGGCTGTGGTCATCGTGGTAGCGGTAGCATCGGGCGCGCCATCTTACCCCAATTGCGTGAAAGGCCCCGTCCTTACTTCGGCTTCGCTCAGTACAGGTCAGGGCGGGGATGGATCGCGCGGCGAACGCAGTTCGCCTTGTTTTTGCCGGACGTGTTCACGAAGAACGGTTTCAACATAATTGGCGAGCGTTCGGTTGTCTTGTTGGGCAAGTTCTCGAAGTTGCGCCTTGAGATCGGCGACAATCTTCATTGCGTGGCACGCCTGGTCTGATAGCGCTCCGCGATCAGCGCCACCAGGTGCTGCCCCAGCAACGACTTATCGGCCAGGGGCAGTTCCCGTTCACCGCCTTCCCAGAGGACATGCAGGGCATTTTGCGCGCTTTCGAAGCCGCTGCCAGGCTGGCCCACCTGATTGGCGGCGATCAGATCCAGATGCTTGCGCCGCCGCTTGTCATCGGCGTAGTGCAGCACATCGTGGGTCTCGGCGGCGAAACCGACCGTGAAGGGCCGGTGTGTGCGCAACGCGGCCACCTCGGACAGAATATCCGGGTTGCGTACCAGTTCCAGGCTCAGCGTTGCGCCGGTTTTCTTGATTTTCCGTTGCGCCGGTTCTGCGGCGCGGTAATCGGCGACCGCAGCGGTGGCGATGAAGATATCGGCCTGGTGAATCTGGCGCATCACGGCCGCGTGCATGTCCAGAGCGCTTTCCACGTCGATACGCTCCACGCCGGGCGGGGTCGGCAAGTGCACCGGGCCGCTGACCAGGATCACCCGCGCGCCGGCCTGTGCCGCCGCCGCCGCTACGGCAAAGCCCATCTGGCCGGTGCTGCGATTGCTGATGAAACGCACCGGATCAAGCGCCTCGCGGGTCGGTCCGGCGGTGAGCAGCACGGTCAGGCCCTGCAAATCCTGTGGCGTTGGTAGCGCAATGGCGGGCTGGGGCGTTGGTTCGGCGGGCGGCATGCCGGCTTCGCGCCTGCCGAGCAGTTCGACCACCTGATTGCGCAGTTCCAGCGGTTCCAGCATGCGCCCGGCACCGATTTCACCACAGGCCTGCTCGCCGACGCCCGGCCCCCACAGGTGCACGCCGCGCCGCGCCAGCAGGCGGCAATTGTCCTGGGTGGCAGCGTTCTGCCACATCAGGCGGTTCATCGCCGGCGCAACCGCGATCGGTCGGTCGCTGGCTAGGCACAGGGTGCTCAGCAGGTCATTGGCCATGCCATGCGCCAGCCGGGCGAGAAAATCGGCGCTGGCTGGGGCGATCAGGATCAGGTGCGGCCAGCGCGCCAGTTCGATATGGCCCATGCCGGCTTCGGCCTGTTCATCGAGCAGTGCGCTGCGTGCCGGCCGGCCGGACAGGGCCTGGAAGGTAAGCGGCGTGACGAAGGCGGTAGCGGCTGCAGTCATCACAACCTGCACCTCGGCGCCGGCCTCAATCAGCCGCCGGGTCAGGTCGGCGCTCTTGTAGGCGGCGATACCGCCGGTGATGCCAAGCAGGATGCGTATCTGGGCCAGAGGTTGCAGCATGGCGGGGCTCCGCGAAGAGAAGGGACGAGTGCAGCAGACAAGCTTAGCGTAGCCGGCAGCGGTGCCCAAGCGCGGATCAGCATCGGGATGGGAGAAACACGGGCAAAAAAAAGGACGTCCGAGCACGCATCGTGGTGATACGAGATCGGACGTCATAGTCCGCGACGGCGGCCCCCGTTAGCCGCCCGGATCCGCGCTACCGCTGGGCCACCACGGGCCCCTGAGCGCGAATCCTTGCGAGTGATAAGAGCAATACGCTTGCCATGTTTTTTATTTATCTGTTTTTAAATTATTTTTTATTTTTTGTGTGCAATGGGTCAGTGTATTTGCCTGTAAAAGCCCGCGTTGGTGTGCTTTGCATTGGTGCCCGGCAGGGCGGTATTGCCCCACTATGGAGCACGACGCGGACGTGCAAGGCACAGCCGGTCGCTGCAGCGCGAAAATAAACATGACGGCCAAAGCCGGTGGCGCGCAGTTGTGGCAATAAATGAGGGTGGGACTTGCTCTGTCCTTTTTGTATGACCATGCTGTCTGGATTCAATTCAGTGATTCAGGACAACAGCACATGTCAATTCGTGATTGGCCCAATGAGGAGCGACCCCGGGAAAAGCTGCTGCAGCGCGGTGCTGCGGCCTTGTCCGATGCTGAACTGCTGGCGATTTTTCTGCGCGTGGGTGTGCCGGGGCGTAGTGCGGTCGATCTGGCCCGTGACATGCTCAAGCAGCATGGCAGTCTGCGCATACTGCTTGATCTCGATCAGGCGGCCTTCTGCGCGACGCATGGCCTTGGGCCAGCCAAGTATGTGCAGTTGCAGGCGGTGCTGGAACTGGCGCGGCGCCATCTGGCGGAAACCCTGCAGCGTACCGATGTGATTCAGAGTGCGGCTGATGTGCGCCGCTATTTAAGCGCGCGGATGCGGGGCTATGCCCACGAGGTGTTTGCCTGCCTGTTTCTGGACAATAAGCATCGGGTGATTCAGTACGAAGAGCTGTTTCAAGGGACGATTGATAGCTCAGCGGTGCATCCGCGCCAGGTGGTGAAGCGGGCGCTGCATCACAACGCCGCCGCTCTGATCATCGCCCACAATCACCCTTCGGGAGTGGCGGAACCAAGCCGCGCCGATGAAGCGATTACTCTGCGGCTGAAAGAGGCGTTGGCCCTGATTGATGTGCGTCTGCTGGATCACGTTGTGGTTGGTGATGGACAAACGGTGTCGCTGGCCGAGCGCGGGGTGTTATAGGTGCGAGGTGATCGGCATGACCGGGTTGTGCAGCCGGTAGCCGTCCTGTTGAGCACCCTGTACCGCCTTTCATGATACGGCTGCTCCTTTATGTAACAGCTTTTTGGGTATAGGATGAAGGGGAAACCACAGGCATCCTCCAGGTGCACACCATGGCTAAGCGGCTTGACAGCGATACCCTTCAGGGCGGCGATCCGCGCCTGCCTGTCATGATCAATGACAGCCTCGTCCGCTACATGGGATCCATTGCCGAAAACGTGCGCGATGCCCGTTTCCTGCTGCACGGCGCCAGCGGGATGCTGCATGACATCAAGTGCCGTAACCCTGCTGCTGCTGAATACCGCAATGAACTGAGCCTGCGCCTGCACACCATGCGTAGCCACCTCGATTCCCTGAACCAACAGGTACAGGAACTGATCAGGGTGCTGAGTTAAAGCTGCATGCGGGCTTGTACAGCGTTGTCAAGCCCGCAGCGGGGGGGATGCCATGAGACAGCTCAAGGCGATCTACCATCAAATTAGGACGCCTGCATGGCCGACTTGATCGAAAACCCGATTATCAATTCGCCATTTGAAGAACCGAAACGGTATTTTCGCTTCACCGATGACGGCATCACTGATGAGATCGTGATCGGGCGGCGGTGCATTCAGTTATGCAGCAAGGATGTTGTCAGCGATGACTGAGAACACGATCAAGCCAGGGGTGACCGTCAGCGGCCCGCTACTCCCTGAGCCTATCGAGGTTTTGGTCGTCGTGCCTATGGGGTCTTCGCTCAAGGTGACCGGGCGTGGACTTCAAACGAACATGACCCGGGAATCGATTTTCAGCCGTGAGCAACTGGCCCAATTGACGGTCTCGGCGGAACAGGAAACTTTTGACGGCGATGCCGCGCTGTTTCGGCTGGGGGTGGAAGCGCATCGTCTCGGCCTCGCCTATGAATACGATCCCTACTTCTCCCTCTCCATCGCGCGGGTCGATCCCCTCCCGCATCAGTTGGAAGCGGTCTATGACTACTTCCTCAAGCTGCCGCGCATTCGCTTCCTGTTGGCCGATGACCCCGGCGCGGGCAAAACCATCATGGCTGGCCTGCTCCTCAAGGAACTGAAGGCCCGTGGCCTGGTTCGGCGCACCCTCATCGTCACCCCGGCCAATCTGACGTTTCAGTGGCAACGCGAACTCAATGACAAGTTCCGCGAGAATTTCGAGATCGTGCGGGGCGATGTGCTCCGGGCGAACTATGGCCAAAATCCCTGGCAAGACAAGTCGCAAGTAGTGACATCAATCTCTTGGGTCTCGACCCGAGAGGACGCTAAAGCCAGTCTGCTCCGATCCCGCTGGGACCTCATCATCGTGGATGAGGCCCACAAGATGAGCGCCTACGCCAATGACAGGAAGACCCTGGCTTACCAGTTAGGCGAAAATCTCTCCGAGATGACCGATCACTACCTGCTGATGACGGCGACGCCGCACAAGGGGGACCCGGAACATTTCTGCCGCTTCCTGGCCCTGCTGGATAGAGATGTCTACGGCAATATCAAGAGCCTGGAACAGGCAATGCGGCAAAACGAAGCGCCATTTTATCTGCGGCGAATCAAGGAAGCCTTGGTGAGCTTCCCGGACCTGGAAAGCGGGACGGTGCAAAAGTTGTTTACCCAACGCCAAGTGCATACCGCCGCGTTTGAATTGGACGGTGAGGAACTGGATTTCTATGACCAGTTGACGCACTACGTGGAAGATCAATCCATCCGCGCCGCTCAGGATGACTCGGCACGGGGCCGGGCGGTGGGTTTCACCATGGCGATGCTGCAACGTCGGATGGCCTCAACCATTTATGCAGTGCGGCAAACCTTGGAACGGATGAAGGAACGGCGGGAAAAGATTCTTGCGAACCCGGAAGCCTACCGCAAGGATCAAATTACCAAACGGTTGCCGGAAGACTTCGAGGATCTCACGGAAGAAGAGCAACAGGACATCGTAGTTGAACTGGAAGACGTGGTGGCCTCGGTCGATCCGGCTAGCCTCCGGGAAGAGATCGCCCGCTTGACACTGCTCATTGACCAGGCCCGCCAGTTGGAGCAACGGGAAGTCGAATCCAAGCTGACCAAGCTGAAGCGCGTTTTGAACGAACAGGGCTTCTTTTCCGATCCTCGGAAGAAGCTCCTCATCTTTACCGAACACAAGGATTCCCTGGATTACCTGGCCGGCAATGGCAAGGATGGTCGGCCCTACGGCAAGCTGCTGGAATGGGGGTTGACCGTCACGCAGATTCACGGCGGGATGAAGATCGGGGACCGCGATACGCCCGGAACGCGGATTTACGCGGAACGGGAGTTTCGCGAAAGCGCCCAAATTCTGGTCGCTACGGAAGCGGCGGGGGAAGGGATCAACCTGCAATTCTGCTCGCGGATGATCAACTATGACATTCCCTGGAACCCGATTCGCCTGGAACAACGGGTGGGGCGAATTCACCGCTACGGCCAAGAGCACGACTGCCTCATCTTCAACTTCGTCGCCAAAAATACCCGTGAAGGCCGGGTGCTGCAAAAGCTCCTGGACCGGCTACGGGAAATCCGCAAGGAGTTGGGAACCGATCAAGTGTTCGATGTGGTCGGGGAAGTGTTTCCGGCGAATCTCCTGGAAAAACTGTTTCGGGATTTGTATGCCCGGCGCACCGATGAAAACGCCGTCAAGGATCGGATTGTCCGGGACGTGGACCCCAAGCGCTTTCGCGCCATTACCGAGTCCGCCTTGGAGGGCCTCGCCAAGAAGGAACTGAACCTCTCGGCGATTGTGGGGCGCTCGGTGGAAGCCCGCGAACGCCGTCTGGTCCCGGAAGCCATTGAAAAGTTCTTCGTGCAAGCCGGTCCGGTGGTGGGCATTCGGCCCAAGGCCACGGGCGCGGAAAGCCATGCCTACCGGGTCGGCAAGGTTCCCCGGCTGCTGGTTCAGCGCGGCGATGCCCTGGAACCGCGCTTTGGCCGGCTGGGGCGGGAATACAACCGCATTGTCTTCGATAAGGACCTGCTCAAGCGCGATCCCACGATGGAATGGGTCACGCCGGGTCACCCGCTGTTTGAGGTGGTGCGCGACGCTTCCTTGGAGCAGGTCCAGGAGCACTTGCGGCGCGGCGCGGTGTTTTTCGACATTCAACGCGCGGAACCCTACCTCCTCGATCTGTTTGCCGCCTCGATCAAGGATGGGCGCGGCAATACGCTTCATCGTCGGCTGTTTGTGGTGGAAACGGAGACCACGGGTGAAATGACCGTCCGGCAACCCACGTTGTTTTTGGATATTAACCCGGCTCCCCCTGGAACGCCGCCGCTGGAAGTGGAAGCACTGCCGGCCCGTGCGCTCGCCGAACGATTCCTCTACGAGCAAGCGCTGATGCCCTGGTTGGAAGAGAACGCCAAGGAGCGGGCGCGCGAGATTGAGCGGGTCTCGAAACATGTGGAAATCAGCCTACACGCCTTGATTGACCGCCAGAACGAACAACTGGCCGATTACCTGAACCGGCAAGTAGAAGGGCAAACCCTCCCCGGCCTGGATGGGATCATCGCCCAAGCGGAACAGCACTTGGATGAGCTGAACAACCGCTTGGAATCGCGGCGCAAGGAACTGGACATGGAACGCCACTGCACGGTGGCCGATCTGGTTCACCTCGGGCGGGCGCGGGTGTTGCCTCACCCGGAACGGCAAAGCCCGCAGATCGCGCCGATGGTGCGGGATGATGAAGTGGAGCGGATCGCCGTGGATACCGCACGGGCCTATGAGGAAGCGCGGGGCTGCGTGGTGGAAAGCGTGGAAGCGGACAATCGGGGCTTTGACCTGATCGCGCGCAAACCTCACCCGGAAGACCCCAAGAGCTTTATCGACGTGCGCTTCATCGAAGTGAAGGGCCGCGCGGGGGTCGGGGAGATTTTCCTCAGCGCCAATGAATACCGGGCGGCGGAACGCTTGAAGGGGGATTACTGGCTCTATGCCGTCTTTAACTGCGCCTCTAAGCCGGAACTTCACCCGTATCAAAACCCGGCGCAACTCGACTGGCAACCGGTTACCAAGGTTGAGCAGTACAAGATTCACCCTAAAGCTGTCCTCGGATCATGACCATTACAACGCATAACGAATACCCCAAGCGCCTGATTGAAGTCGATTTGCCGATAGCTCGGATTTCGGCTCATGCGCGGCGGGAAAAGTCGATCCGGCACGGGCATATCTCGACCTTGCATATCTGGTGGGCAAGACGACCGCTGGCCGCCTGTCGGGCGGTGATCTGCGCCTCGCTCTGGCCCGATCCGGTGGATTTGACGGCCTGGGCGGAACGAGGGGAAGCAATTCCAGTGGGGGATGGTTCGGTCATCGTTCGGCCTCGGCGGTTTCTGGATACCGCGCGGGAGCGGATGACGGCTTGGGCGAATCAGCATCTCGGGAAAGTGAGCAAGGAATCCTATTCCCGCTTTGTCGCCATTCAGAACGGGGCAAAGACGCTGGCCGATCCGCTGGATTTACAGCGTGGGCTGCTGGATTTCATCGCCGATTTTGCCAATTGGGACAACTCGACGGACAAGGATTACTTGGAAACGGCTCGCGCCTTGACGCAAGCCGCGCATGAAGCTCTGGGTGGGGAATCGGAGACTCGTCCA
>RXIX01000065.1 GCA_003989075.1 Candidatus Competibacteraceae bacterium
TTGTAGTTAAAGGCGCTGAATGCCTGATCGTAGGTATCATAGCGATGCGCAGCAGCAACATCGCCGCTGCTGGTATCGCCGCTTTCGTCAACCAGACATACTTCAAGCAGTACGCCCGTGGGACAGCTTGCCTTGGTGCAGAGTGGAGCGCTTGGGTTATCTTGAGCGATGGTCAAGGTGCAGCCATTTTTATTGGCCCAGAATTGCAGACCTTCCCGGGCGGAGGGCCATGAAAAACCGCCATCGATACCTCCACCCTCAAAGGGCACTACGGGATCCTGCAGATTGTGGACATGGAAGATCGAAACCGGTTTCTGGGGCAGACAAGTCGCATCGGTTAAGGTGCCCGCAGTCACGCCAATCGCCGCGAAGTTGCTGGATAAATCGCAGGCCAGACTATACGCCATCATGGCGCCTTTGGAATGACCTACGGCAAAGATCCTGTCCGGCTTGATCGGGTATTGGTTTTGGATATCAAGGATCATCTGTTCAATGAAAGCTTGGTCATTAATGCCGCATAATTCTGGAACGCCGCGCGGTATGTCGCCTTGTGTGTTCCAGCTCTTGTTATAACCGCCGCTATTGCAGATCAGCGCTCTTGCTTTTCCGGGTTCGAGTGTGTCCGTTCCGCAACCGTTCGGATAGGCGACAATAAATTCGTTTTTCAGTCCGCTGACTTCCCACTGGGTCCGGTTTTGAAAAGCGATGGCATTGGAGTTGTCACCGCCGCCATGGAAAGCGAGCAGCAGAGCAACAGGTTCGGGAGCGATGGTGAGTTTTGAGGGCACGCACAGCGTATACGAGCGCTCCAGCGTCGCCGGCAGAACTCTTTTGCATTGTGTATTACCAGCGGGTAGCGACTGATAAATGGACAGAGTATGTTCCTGGCACACCACGCCATCAATGGCATGGGCATTGCTGAAAATCAGTGGTGAACTGATTAATATAAGGCTGGAAATCAGTGAATAAGTGCCCAGTGTTTTCATGTTATTCTCCAAAGAAATATGGATTTTTTACATGGCTCCGCATCCCTTTTTATGCCAACAAGATAAATATAAGTCATGATTGTTGTTTTTTGCCAATCTTTCTATCCAGATAGGATAGATGAAATAATCGAATTCAATAAAAAACCGGCCTGCAGTTTGTGACCATAACGACCGCCACTTTCGGTAGTCAAGCTGTCTAGTTTAGACCCGTAACTTTCCGCTCCGGCCTTTTGACCGGTTTGGCTTTAATCCATAAAACCTTCAATTCGTATGGAAAATGCTAGCAAAATAAACCATTGCTGAAATAGGTATTTTGATTGCCCAATTAGTGGTTTTTCCTGAGAACGGCAGATAATGTGAAATGAAAATAGCAGCATCATGTACAAGGCTGATATATCCAACAGGCCATGCCTGTACTTCAGAAAACCGCTCAAAATGTCTTCTGCACGATCACCCATAGCATAAGGCGACCACGGGCGGCAGGTTTCATCCACACAATCTGTCAATCGCGATGGGGTGCAAAGCGGATATGAAGCAGTAAATTGTCATTTTAAAAATACAAGCGATCAAAGGATGTATTAGCCACGATCCATTGTGCGGCCTCGCGCATGTTTTCATCGAAGGACTCCATGCAAGGAGGACGACCCCCTAGTGCTTCAACCCGATTAAATGGACGGATGGAGTAGGGTGGATAAGCGGAGCGCATCCACCTTCTCGGGCAATGGTGGGTGGATGCGGCGCAAGCGCCTTATCCACCCTACCCGCTTCAACCCGATTAAATGGACGGATGGAGTAGGGTGGATAAGCGGAGCGCATCCACCTTCTCGGGCAATGGTGGGTGGATGCGGCGCAAGCGCCTTATCCACCCTACCCGCTTCAACCCGATTAAATGGACGGATGGAGTAGGGTGGATAAGCGGAGCGCATCCACCTTCTCGGGCAATGGTGGGTGGATGCGGCGCAAGCACCTTATCCACCCTACCCGCGAAGTCTCAGGGCGAACCCTTCGACTGTTCGACAAGCTCACAGCCCAAGGCGAACGTGGAGTGACAAAGCCTCCTGTCGATGTTTCGGCGGGGCCATGTTGAAGCGCGAATTGATCGGATTGATGAGTCGAGAGTGGATCAAGACGAAATCAATCACGGTGAAACTCCAACTTCACAATCCAGCATGTTGTTCCTGTGTGGATTTTTCAATTTGGCCGCATCTTGCTTGGCTTTCTAGTGTTGCCAGATTGATTTTGTACAATGAAGTATTGTGTGGTGGTAATTGCATGTTAAAGCGATGAACGAGGGTAATGTTTTCGCGGATTAGGCTGCCGCTAGTTCCACCAAGATAACGTTCAAACTGTATTTCATGATCAGCCAGGTAAATAATTCTTTTGTCAATTAAATAACAGGGCAATGAATCTGTGATTGCGTATTGATAGATATCATTGTTAACTAACCCATCAAGATTGACTACCTTGCCGCCCTGATAAAAATTAATGATGCCGGAGTTCCATGATCCAATTCGTGTGTTGGGCATATTTTCTGCCAGATAAATTCCCGTTTGGTATAATGCATATTGATTTGGCCATCGGGGCTTCATTATATCTACGGTTGTTATGTTTCGAATGATAAGACCGCTTAGTATCGCGAGACTTATTATCCTGATTTTCGTTGAATCCAGCACAATGAGAATTCCAGAAATCCCGATGACTATGGGAGCAATTAAGTTGGCAGAATACCAGGGTTGTATTGCGGCAGGATGCATGTAGTATAGGATTGAATATCCAAGTATCGCCAGGTTGCTGCCGATGAAAAGAATAAGTCGCGCGTCACTGTATTGGTTTAAATACGGAATCTCTCTTATTCTCTTCATGCCAACAGCCCAAACCAGAATCCAGAAAGATAAAGCTATTAGAGTCAATATCACGGCTAATTTAAGGACTGGGTGTAGGCCAAAACCAGCATATACTGGAAAACCGGGTACTACTGACCAGATGAGATTCTGAATGGGCGCCAGCATGGGACCGGTATTTTGAGACCAAAGCAATTTCATTTTTGCGCTATACTGGATATAACTGCCTGAAAATATATAGTTATGTAGAAAAATCAGAAGAGTTGCAACAATGGATCCGGCTAAGCCGCTTAGAAGAAGAAGCAGAAAGGTTCTTGTTCTTTTTGCTTGAACAAATCTGTTGAGCAAGTAAATGATAAAAGAAGCCAGGAAGAACGCAAGCGGAATAAGTCCAAAGTCCGTGCGTGATAGGCTTCCTAAAAATGCAATAAAAAATAAAGATACCGCATTGATGGCATGATGATCTGCACCAGCGATAGCTGGAGCTGGGTTGGCTGCGCCCATCTTCTCTATTTGTCGTGCATAGAGTGCCGAAAACAATACGACCAGAGGCCATTCCATGATCGTAACTGAGTTGAAAGTAAAATTTGGCGATGATATGACCAAGGCGGATGCTGCCAGTATTTGCCAGTTACCATTGCTAATAAAGGATTTCAGGGCAACCAAGCAGGCGCCGAATGTAATGAACGCAGTTAACAAAATGCTTGCTGTTATAAATAGCTGATTACCTGGATTAAGGCAATAATGAATTATAGCCAGTAAATAAGCCAGCATGGGATGAAATCCAGATGTCAAACTGACGCCAGAATCAAAAGTCCACATCCAGAGTCTTGCAAAATTTCTTGCGAGCACCAAGTAATAAAAACCATCATCTGGAATATATAAAACTTGCTGGTCTGGCGCAGAAGAAAGTACCCTGCCTATAAAAACAAGCATATTGATTATGCAAATCAATAGTAAGCATAGCCATGTTTTTTCCGTAATTTCTAATCTGGAAAATGGATTTTTCATTGGCATGCTTCCTGGTAGCTGGCTCCACGCTCCAGCGTGGGAACGAGAATAAAAACGGGCTTGATTGACCAGTTTATGCAAATAAAAAACCGGACTGCCGCTTGCGACCATAACGATGGTCACTTTCGGCAGTCCGGCTGTCTTTTTCAGACCCGTGACTTTCCGCACCGATTTTGCAATCGGTTTGGCTTTAGGTGCTTTTATGAGAAAACTAGCAGAGCGCTGGGAATGGAGAAATAGGTATTATGTCTAGCTGCGATGCTGGCTTACCCTGATTCGGGCAAGCGGGTAGCGGAAGTGCTGAGCGTGACCTTACCCGAAGGTATCAAGCCCCGGCTAAAAAGTCGCTGTGGCTCATGACCCGTGGCACAAGGCGACCATTTGCGGCAGGTTTCATCCACACAATCTGTCGATCGTGCTGGGGTCCAAAGCTGACATGAATCGGCAAATCATCGCCATAGAAATACAAGCGATCAAAGGGAGTATGCGCCACGATCCACTGCGCAACCTCGCGCATGTTTTCATCATCGATGATGAAATCCACCGCTGCGCCAAGCCGGGCACAGATGGGCTGCCCGTGGCGATTGCATTCATGGGCCGCGTGCTGATCGCGTTTCGGATCAATGCGCCCGGCAATCTGTCGGGCCAGCGGTGCTGAACAAAAACCATAGGTCAGGCGGATCATGCCGAAGTAATCAATCACCGGATCCAGAATCTGGAGCGCCAGATCCAGCAGGGCATTGTAACTGTCCGCCTGTTGTGGACGATTGGCCAGTCCGGTGCGGGCCTGGGTTGCACCGCACTCGATCAGATGCCGATAGCTGAAATACGCACCGCAGGGTTCATCCAGATCAGGAAGCGTGTTCGCGCGCCGCAGTGTGAAACCATCCACGCACCAGCGCTGGCGCTGCAGCGTATCACGCAGCACTGCCGGTGGCGGCCCATAACCCGATAGATCGAACAGCCCTAGACTGTCCAGCGCGGCTTCAAAAGCCAGTTGTTCCGGGTAATGGGGAAATTCCTCGTTGATATAGCGCGACTTGTGATACAGGAAGGGCGGTTCGTAGCGTTCGCCATACTGGAACAGGTCGATATGCTGTTCGCGCAGCTTGATTTTGACCCGCTCAAGCAGGCGCGGCAGTGGTTGATGGCTGAAATCGTCAAAACGCAGCAGACTGATCTTGCCGGAATTGAGGTGGATTTTCACCAGATCGGCATTGCGATAATCGCCATACAGCACTGTGGCGCAGCCGATATAAATCCGCAGCAGGGCCGGAAGCTGTTCAACCAGACTGACATGCACTTGCAGCGATCGCCCTTCTTCCAGCCAGCCAAGGCCCTGTTGAGTAGCGGTTTGACAGGCAGCGGCCAGTGCAGCAGTGTCGGCAATCTGGAACAGACGCTGCTGGGCGATGGCCTGGGCGCTGGCGTAATCGCCGAAAAAGGCCTTGATGTCGCGCTGCAAGCCGGGGTCCAGATGGGTATAGGGGCGGCGGCGTTCAAAGTGCGCCAGGGCAAAATAAACCTCCAGATCCGCGCTGCGGGCCGCGCGCGCCCGGGCCAGATCGGCGGGATTCTGGCGGCTTTCGACAAAGCGCAGCGCCTTGCCGAGTGTGCCAAAACCGGCCAACAGGGGCGCGGCATCGTGGACTTCGCTGCTATCGGGATAGCGGCCCAGGCGCAGGCACTGGTTCCATAACTGCTCCAGCGGTTGCCGATAGGCAGCATAGCGTTCGGCAAGACGGTCGCGCGGCGGGCGCGGTATGGGGCTGCTGCGGGTGCGTGGCGGACGTTCGTGCCGGGGCAAGGCGCTGCGTAGGGGACTGCGCCGGCTGCGGTAGCGATTGAGCAGGAAGTGCTGTTCAAGATCGGCATCGCGGAACACATACAGCACACCGGGCGCAACCGGGATTGGCTCCTGATCAAGCGTGGTGTGCAGAAAAGCCTGAATCTCGGCCGCTGTGTAGTATTTCTGAAAGGTGCCGCGCTGGGTGCGTACGCCATCGCGGAAGGGCTGGCCGCGTGGATCGTGAGGATTGGCCAGCATCACCGCGACCACCAGCAGCCGCTCGGCCAGACTCCAGGCGCGGGTCAGGGCTTCCAGCCGCGCGTCACGGTCCTCAATGACATTGATGACAAAGCCGAGATTGACGATATCGGCTGCCTGCAGTGTCTGTTCGGGCGCGTAATACGGGTCCCAGCCGGCAGCGTTTAGACCATTCTCGCGCAGGCCGCGCAGATCGTCACCGCGCCCGCAACCGTAATCGAACAGGGAAAACCGTCCATCCAGCAGTCCATAACGGGCCAGGCTTTGTATCGGCGCGGAAAAATTGTCGCGCACCAGGGCAGTCAAATGCCGCGCCGCCTGCCAATCAGCATGGCACGCGGTGTCTGCAGTGTCGGCATATTCCGCATCCTCATTGCCGAGTGGCAACAGGGCATGACCGGCAATGCGATAACCCTTTTCCCGCACCAGCGCCAGCCATTGCCGCTGATAGCCAATCCGGGTTGGATGATCAAACAGACCAAGCGCTTCGGCAGTCGCGGTCAATGCGGCATATTCAGCACGGCGTGGATGATCGGCCGCCAGCAGCAGTTCCTTGCGGTGCAGAATGGGCGGATTCAGCGAATCGGCATAACTGCGATAGCTGACAAGCTGACTGTCCAGATGAACCAGCCAGCTTTCGCGCAGAGCCGGAAAGGGTTCATCGAAGAAATCGGGGTAATGCAGCAGGGCAATCTGGCGGCCATCGGCATCCATGCGGATCAGGTTATAGTGCTGATCGCGCTGCACACCGGCCAGGTGTTCAGCATGCGCCCAGTCATCGGCCCAGCGCGCATCCAGCGCCATTGCCGCTGTGATATGCAGATAAAGCCGTGGACCAACAGTTTTGCCGGGCGTAGTGCTCACAGTGTCAATTGGCATGCAAATCCGCTGCGGGTCGGCATGCATGAACGCCGAGTCGCGCGGAAAGCAGCGCCAGGAGTTGCCGCTGCTGGGTGTCCGGCAAGCGTTCAATGCGGTGGATAATATCGTCCATGCTGAGCTGATCAAGGCGCGCAGTCAAATGCGCGGCGATGGGCCTTAGCATGGCCTGTTCCTCAGCGCGCAATGCAGCCGGTGGCTGATGCAGCATCTGCTGGTAATGGGCGATGGCATTCTGATCAAGCTGCTCGATCAGATCCGGCGTGGGCAGGCGCTGCATCCAGGCCATGACCTGCGCGTGCCGGGCCTGCTCCTCCAGGTACATGCGCCGGGTGCGCAGCGCGTCCAGCCAGTGCTGGACCTGCATCAGATCCGCCTGCGCCAGATAAGCCGGTGCTGCAGTTAATTCCTGCTCAAGAGCGCGACAATTGGCATAGTCCAGCGTATCGATCAGGCGCAATGCAGGCTCCCGAATCCGCAGCCAATCCGCCGAGCGCCGCTGGGCCTGCGCAATACGCTCGGCGACCAGTGTTGCAAGCAGCGCGCGGATGGTCCACGCCGGTTCGATATCCTGCCCGGCAAGCAGGCTCTCCAGTGCCTGCGACTGCCGTTCAAGAGACTGGTGCAGCAGATCGCTCAGGCGCTCGACGCTGACAGCAGCGCCGCTCTCCCAATCCGCAACCGCCGCCAGAATATGCTCCAGTTGCACAATCAGGCCCGCAACCTCGCTTTCATCAGCAGTACCGACGAACAGGCCGCGCAGGCGTTGCGCTCTGGCCAGTGCTTCACGCACGCCCTCGTAATGCACCGGTGGCGTGTACAGGCTCTGCAACTGCTGCTGCTGGTGTTTCAGCATATTCCGCAAGGCCAACTGACGCTGTTCAATCGCCCTGCTGCGCATATTTAATTCATCAAGCCTGATGGTATTCTTCGCCGCTGCTTCGCGCAGCGCCTGAATCAGATCATCACCTTTTCTAATGCCATCACGCAAATCACGCACCGGCGTTGATTCAGTCGGTTGCGGCTGGCGTGGATAGTCATCGCTCTCATCCAGAGTGTTCTGAAACTGCTGGCGCTTTTTGGCGTTTAGGATGATTTCCTGGGTTCTTTTCTCCAGCCGTTGTGCTTCGCTTTTCAGGTCAAGCTGCTTTAGGCTTTCAATGGCTTTATCCATGCGCTGACGAAAATCACTGACCTGGGATTCATTATTGCAAGATTGATATTCAATCCAGTCTGCAGCGCGCTGGGAAACCATATCGCGCACCGCCTGCAAAAGATTCTCGCAATCCAGCCTAAAGGCATCGGGCCAGCAGGATTCATTACGCAATATCTGCAACTGTTGCCATAGCTGGAAAGCTGTTTTCAGCATTTTATCGACTTCATTATATTTCTGTGCTCTTTCGATGTCGTCCTGCCAGCGGCTTATCTTCTCCTTGACATGATGCAATTCCGTGCGAATTTTCTGGGCATTATCACGCAGATATTTATAGTTGCCCTCCAAAGATTCGGGTAAGGGATCGCTTTTACGGCGCCGCTCGGCCTCATCGGCCATGTTGACCTTTTTCTGATAATTCCTTTCGGTTTCCCATGCCGCCATAAAGGCATGCCAGCGCTGCTCGCTATCCTCGCTCAAAAAGCGCAGCGTGGTTTTTTTCAGCAGCTCCAGACTGAGAACATGTTGTCCTCTTTGCGCTGGAAATGCCGTATTGAGCCAATCGCCAGCCGCTATCATGTCGTCGTTCTGTTCAAGGCGGCGCGGTGGATTTTGCAGTCCAATCAGCAGGCCCAGCAATACGCCCGCCGCAGCACTGTGCATGCCATACGGAGGCGCGAGCAGGCTGCGATAGGTATGCGCCAGCGGGGTTTTGGGTTGCTGTTGATGCCGTTCCTGCAGCATCTGATAAATCGCCCGCACTGCGGGTTCTTGCGGTTCACCGAGTTTTCCAGAAGGCTGCAGGGCCTTCCAGCTCGTGGCCAGCAGCTTCTGGGCGCGATTGCGCAAGCGAATGGGCTGTGCCTGCAGCCACTGAGCATCGATCTGCTGGGCAATCAGGCTGCGCGTCAACTGGGCACAGTCAGCAGGCCCATTACCATTGATTGCATTGAAGCCATCGAATGGAAAGGGCAGAGTTTGTAGATAAACGCGCGCGAATAGAGCACTGCCAAAGCTTTTCAAACGCTGCTCGGCGATATCCGGACAACCGGCGACCCAGTATATGCGCTCCCTGATTAAATCCTGGGCGGCATTCCGCAGGGCCTGGCGACTGCGGGCGCTTTCCTCAGGGATAAAGCGGCGGAATTTATCACGCTCCTCAGGCGATGCCTGTTCCTCAAACAGGTGCAGGCGGCTGAGATGTTCCGCCATGATGCCCTGTCGATCGACCAGGGCAATCACCCAGATTGGTAGCAGTGCATAACCAGTGCGCACCAGTGCCTCCGCCAGGCAAGTGCGCAGCCGTTCATCGATACTGTCCAGGGCATCATCGGGATGCAGATACAGATAAATCAGCTTGCCCTTGGCATCCTTGTGCGAAGTAGCCTTTTGCCATTCCTGGAAAGCAGTGTGAATCGCAGGCGCAATATTCTGCGCATGGGCAAAGCTGGCCTCAAAGCGCCATTCCTGCGGCGAACTGGAAACCTCCCGACTGTGGGCAAAATCGGTTTCTATATCGGAGAGTTCGCTATCCTTGGCGCCACGGCGAATGAATAAATCGCGAACTGCATCGATGCCAAAACCGGTGCGGCGTGTACGCAGCCATTGTTGAAACTGACCGCGCGTCGAAGCATCGGCGATCAGCTCATAGTGACCAAGATCAGGATTCCATTCCACAGCACCCAGATCCTGACTTAAGGCTGTCAGTGCCGTGTGCAGGACCCCATCACTAAGCGCGGTGGCCTCGCTCAGTAGATGCTGCATGGCGTTCTGAGTGTGCTTGCCAAGCCGGGTCTTTTCAAGAACGGCAATACCGGCCAGTACCCGACGCTGCGCGCTATCCAGATGCGCATGAAATTTTTCCAATAGCAGTTGCAGGGTTTCCGCGACCGTAGCCCCGGTTTCACGCTCGGCGGCGATCATTTCCGGTAATAGACTGTGCAGCGTCAATTCAGCAGCACTGACCTGGCGCAGGCGTCCGTCGATGAGCGCATCCTCATCAGCAATGCGCACAATGATATCCTTGATGAAGGTCAATGCGGAACGCGATTGCACAATATCGCGTTGCCGGGTGAGGAACCAGGTGGCTAATGGATGCAGTGGCCAGCACCCCTCGACAATCACCTGTGCAAAGCGCCCGGTTTCGTTCCAGACCGGAAAATGACTGAAACCCGGCAGGCTGTCGCGCATGCGTTGCCAACTTAACTGACCCTGGTGTGCGGCATCGGTCTGGCTCCAGAGCTGGGCCAGCGCCTGACTCTCCTTGCCGATCATATGGGCAAAGAGGGTTTCCAGATTGGTCGAAAGATACCACTTTTCCGCAGCGTCGAAGCGGGTGATATAGCGCTGCAATTGACGCAGATCGGCGCTGCCAAATCGTTTCAGGTAGGCTTTCAATTCATATTGAATAAAGGCGACGAAACGTACCTTGTTGCTATTGTCCTGCACACCCTGAAAGAGTTGCTGTAGTGCGGCATCACCGGCCAGTTGCGGCTTTTCAGCGGCATATTCAAGATAACGCCCAAACTCATCAAACAGAATCAGGACACTGGAAAAATCACCATCAGGACCGCAATAAACCTCGCACAGGGTATTGAGCAGTTCCTGGGCCGATTCCTGACCGATAACCGGAATAGGTGCGCCATTGGCCTCGTTAAAAAGCGCATCAACTTCACTGTATACCGCTTCATCGTTATTGCGCAGACGTTCAGTAATATCCGCTGCAGTTAATCCGGGCAGACGCTCGGCAAAGCGATTGGCGCGAAAGTCGAAATTACGTTCGACGAACTGTTCAGCGGTTTGAAAGCGTGGTGAAAGCGCACGGATGGCGCCGGTATCAACCCCGTGGCGGCGCAATTGGGCAAAGGTGGCCTGACTCAAGGCATTGCCAAGATGAAATCCGGCCATGCCGTCCAGACTCAGGACCAGAACCGGCTTGCTCAGCGCGGCGACCGCAGTACTCACCTGCTGGCCAATATCCTGATCGGCGCGCACGATGTTTTGCATGATCTCCTGGGCTATCGCGGCGTCTGGCTGATCGAGCAGGGTGGCACAGGTCAGGGCCAAATGGGATTTGCCCGCGCCATAGCCGGCCACCACCAGCCAATAGGGGTTGTGGTCCTCGCCCTGCAAGCCACCGTGAATGGAATCGAGCAGATCCCTGAGCAGACTGGCGCTGTCCTTGAGGCGATAGCCACCTTCGATGCCGTCCTGGCGGGCTTCGCTGGCACCGTGATAGCGCGGACCGTGAAACACAAAGGCCCGTGCGGCCTGTTGCGAGTGTTCGGGGCGTTCCTGAGTCCAGCGCAACTGCACGGCGCCTTCAAAAAAATGCTCTTCGTGGAAGCGAACCAGATCACCGATTTTCATTGCCATCGCCGTGACATCCTTTGCAGTGAAGCCGTACTTATTTTCTGTTGTTAAAGCAATGTACTGTAAATATCTTCCAGCAGTGATTCCGTGCTGCACAGGCGTAGCAGCATGGCGGTTCCGGTATGACGATCCAGTTGCACCAGGCGATGATCGCTCATCCAGTTCAGCCAGATCGCTGCGCTGCTCTCGTCCCAGTGTAATAGGGTGAAAAAGCGGCTGCCTTGGGAGAATTCATCCAGTGCCAGTTGGGTTTCAGTGGCAAATAATTCATCCCAAACCAGATGGAAATAGGCGGTGTAGGCGGGAAAGAATGCAGTCTCCAGCGGCGCGGCCTGACGGATGATGCGCTGGTTTTGAATGGATCGGGATGTATATCGGCATGACGGATCGGCGAAAGCCAGGGGTGCAGCGGCTTGCGCCGAACAATTCAGGCAGCCTTCCTCGAAATAAGTGCGCAGGACAATGCTGGATAACGAGCGCAGATAGCTTTTTTCGCCATGCCGTTCGCGCAGGAACGCCAGATAATCAGCGTGGGTAAAGCTATGGCCGAGGCGAAAGCTGCTTTCGGCGAACAGGGTAAACCATGCATCGGCAATGCCGCTGGCTGGAGTGCTCAGGCCATTGCGACGACACAGCATAAGATGCAGCAGCCAGGCAGTCAAAGGCTCGCTGAGGAAGGGATCCTCGCGCAGGATGACAGTGCCGAGCGTGGTCAAGCTCAGTTGCCAATGGCTCCGATGAACTGTGGCGTTGATTATGCCCATGCCCTGGGCATAGTCGAGCATCGGTTCTACCTTGCCGCTCTGTGCTCCGGTTGGAATGCCGGTGGCATCGCTGATGTCTTGCCTGTTGCCCTGACCATTTGCGGCAGCGAAGCGCATTAATTGCGTGAGCAGGCGCCGCTCCGGCAGAAAAGTGCGCGGTAAATTGACAGGCAGGGCTTTAATTGACGGTGGTTCCATGGTCTTTTGCGCAAGCGGTTTTGTACGACTCATGCGAGCTGCACCGGGTTCAGGGCGGCGCTGTTATGCAGATTGCGTTTTTCCAGCGGCGTTATGGTGATCAGAACCGGTTTCTGTTGCAGCGAGCCACTGGAGGTTGGCACCTGTCCCAGTGACCAGCACTGACCTTTTTCCAGGCGTGACAGCTTTTCGCTCCATTCATTTTTTGGCAGGCCCGTGGACTGGCTGAGCAGTTGGGCGAAGCTGGCGATTTCGGTGTCGGCGGGCTTGAAAAAGAGCTTATGGCCGGCCATAAACAGGCGATCCCGTTCTTCCTGGCTGAACCTGCTGGCGGTTTGCGTGGCCAGAATCAGCGACAGGCCAAACTTGCGCCCTTCGCGCAGCATTTTATCCAGTGGTGAATCATTGCGGTGGTCCAGATTCTGGACTTCGTCGAGCACCACGGGAATGGGTTGATGCTTGCTGCCGGTGTTGCAGGCATGGTCATAAAGATCCCATAGGACGAATTCGATCACCAGGCGCTGGATGTCTCTGGCCATTCCCTTGAGTTGCAGGATATGCACCCAATGCGTGGGTGAGTTGAGGATGGTGTCCCAAGCCGAATCATTGTCCTGGCGAAAGGGTTTGGCTCTGATCAGCGGTTCCAGTTTGCTGGACAGGGTTTGGCCATATGAGTTTTCCTTGCCCAAACCGGCCAGCAGGTCTTCCAGTGAGAATTGCGGATTGTCGGTGATGCCAGTTTCCAGAACGCGGGTCAGGGCTGATTGCTGTTGATCGCCCATGCTGGTGAAGACCGATGTGAAAATGCTGGCGATGCGTGTGGCGACGTTGAAAGGTCTTTCCTCGAAAGGCGGTTGTGAGGGATCGAGGATGTATTTTTGTCGCCGGAATGGATTGAGCGGCAATTGATCGCTGATAACGAAATAGTTCCTGGGCTGGGCGGCTTGCCTGAAAAGCGGTTCGATATGCTGCGGCAGGAAACCATCGGTATAGTCGATGATGATTGAGCGCAAGCGCTGCCAAGCCATTTCTGCCAGCAGGCATTGAATGCTGTAGGTTTTGCCCGATCCCGAGGAGCCAAAGATCAGCATATGGCGATTATCGAGTTTGTCATGGCCGTAATGCCAATACACCGGTTCGCCATTGCTGCGTGTGCCGAGCAGGAGTTTTGTGGGAACTGCTTGCAGCGGTTCGATAAGCTGGATGATGGGTGAGGTGGGCTCTGGGTCGATTACTTGATCAGGGCTTTCGCTTGCCTGACTTTTTCCGTCATATCCGCGAAAGCGGGTATCCATTCTTTCCAACAAGCTACTGGATTCCCGCATACGCGGGAATGACGAAAAGCGAAAGTCCCGTTGATCTGTTTGAACAGGCTGAATCGTTTGATCCGGTTGCGCGGTTTGTACAGGCTGAACTGTTGGTGCAGGCTGAACTGTTGGTGCAGGCTGAACTGTTGGTACAGGCTGCACGGTTTGCTCAGGCTGAACTGTTTGGTCCAATGTATCCCTGTAGCCCGATCCTATCTGTGCGCGCATATGCAGGGTGGGACTGTGCAGGACAATGGGCGGCGGCGTGTGGGTGTCGTTGAACAGTGCGCTGATTCCTTCATAACCAAGCGCGATATGTTCGATTGCCAAGGGCTGATGCAGGGCCATGGCGATCGGTAATTCGATTACGTTTGCCTCAAGTGGCAGGGTGTTGATGACGGGAGTCGGGCTGGGTTCATTGGTCCAGAAGGTGAAAATGGCGCTTTGCCAGGCGATTTCGTAATAGCCTTCCTTGAGTTGTTCCAGGGCGTGATCCAGTTGCCGCCAATCCTGATCAGACAGAGAGACTGTTGAGCGCGAGGTTAGGGCGCGATGCAATTGCGCCCACCAGTAGCGGCGGTCGAAGCTGATGCGGTGTATATCGGGAATATTTGGCGCGAACAGCGGCACAAAGTGACTCAGGCCCTGTTGCACCTGATTGCTGGCTTTCAGGATATGGGCTGGATTGTATTGGGCGAACTTGCATTCAATGATCACAGCCTGAATCAGCGGCAGGTCATTTTCGCGCACGGTCAGCGCCAGTTGCAGCAGATCGGGGCGGGCGCTGATGTCGCTGCCGTCGAACCAGTGCAGGAAGGCATCGATGGGCAGCAGTTGTGTCATGCGCGCTGCCTGTGGTTGTTGCAGGGCGCGCTGAATCGCGGCGAAACCGACGACTTCGCGGATTTTCTCGCCGTGCCCAACCACGGCGCGCAGTGAGGACAGGCCGATGATCGCTTCGGCTGCATTGACGACCTTGATTGCCATGGCCTGCAGGGGCGCTGGATTCTGAAACGGCAACAGGCCAATCAGGTGATGTTGCACCAGATTACTGAGTTGATCGAGGGTGTCCTGTTCGGTGGAGATGGAGAGATTTAATTCGCCATAGGCGCCGAGTCCGGAGCTAAAGCCGACGATCTTGCGGCGTGGGTTGGATTCGCAGGATGTATCGTTGCCGAGCAGGCGCTTATCGATGAAGGGGTCGATGCAGGCGACCCATTGCGCCTTGTTGTGCAGGGTTTCGACCAGCGCTTGCCAGGGTTGGTAATCGGCGCGGCCCACAATGATGTTGTCCTGACTGTTGCCGTGTGGATGGCATAGGCGGGCGGAAAGATCGGCATGGCGGGTTTGCATTTGCAGGCGGCGATTGCTGAGCAGGCTTTGCCGGCGCTGAGCGTCGTTGTGTTGAATGGGGCGCGGGTATTCGCTGATGGGGAATGGACTGATGTGGTAGGCGTCGCTGCTGCAGTCGAAGCCGAATTGGAATGGCAGGGCTGCTTCGGTTTCGCCGGAGAGATTACCGGCCAGGAAATGGAATAGAAAGGCGATGTCGTAGAGTCGCTGTTCCTGGTTGAGCAGTTCGATCATGCGCTTTGGATCGGGGGCGAAGCGGTGACCGATGGAGAGTGTCAGCGGTCGGCCTTTTTCGCGATAGTCCTCATACAGGGTCTCGCGCCAGGCGGCGAGGCGATTTTCCATGATCAGGGGTGATGAGGAGGTGGAATAGACCATTAATTCGCAGTGAAAGGCGGGCCATTCCGGGGTGGAGTTCTGGAGATGTGCGCGCAGGAATTGATGGATGCCGGCGAGCAGGGTGCCGAGTTCTTCAACATGCAGGGCGATAATGCGCAGGCCGTCTTCGGCGAAGGGATAGAGCGATAGGTAGTCGTCGAGCACCTGTTGGACGACTTTGCTTTCCTTGCTGGGGCGGACGATGTCGCTGATGGGGTCGTCGTCGTCGCTGTCTTCGTCGCGCAGCAGGGTTTGTACGGCGAGGCTTTTTTCGGCTGAGGGGCGTTCACCGAGGTAGTGCAGCAGGCCGTAGGATTTAATTGCGGCGGAGAGGGTGTGGGTGGGATTGATGACCAGTCCGGCCAGGGGACGGTGGATTTCGGCGAGATTGAACAGGCTGTTAAAGGCGGCTTCGCCATTGTGGTTCAGGAGCAGTGCGGCGCAGGCTTCCGGGAAGCCGTCGCAGAGGAAGCGGGTGCGGGCGTGGGTGAGTTCGATTACCGGTGGGCTGATGCCCCAGGCGATGGCGGCGCGCAGGTAGTCGTCATTGGGCTGGGTCTTGGCGTCGATCAGCAGGAATGCCTTTTGACATCCTCCCCGCCCTAAAGGACGGGGATTCCTGGCTCACTTCAGAGCCAGCGATTGATGCCCCAATCGGAGAATGTTCAGTGCTGCGTTCACATCACGGTCATGGACCGCGCCACATTCGCTGCACACCCATTCTCTGACCCCAAGACCTTCTCGACCTTTTGGGCCGCCGATTGCACCGCAACCGGAACAGGTTTGGGTTGAGAGTCTCTCAGAGACTTCTCGATACACCACTTTCCGCGCAATCGCTTTATAGGAAAGCAGGTTTTTAAACGTGGCCCAACCGGCGTCATTGACCGATTT
>RXIX01000066.1 GCA_003989075.1 Candidatus Competibacteraceae bacterium
CGCTTGCACAGCCCGGCGTAGCCGAGCTTCTTCTCGCCGTGCTCGTAGCGCGCTTTCTGCAACGCCAAAGCCGTGTTGAACACGTACCGACACGCTCCGGCGTAGCGGCGCATGTCGCGCTGCTGGCCGCCGGTCGGCATCAGTTCAAACTTGAAGGCTTGGAGACGTTGCATGACAAAGCTGGCCGTGTCGGCGCTGGTGAACAGTCTGAAAGGTGTTTCCAGCCGGTTGATCCGCAAGAAGCTGTGGGGCGGTGCGCTGTGGTCGCCGTCCTACTTTGCCGGTCGCTGCGGCGGTGCGCCCATCGAGATCGTCCGCCAGTATATCGAACAACAGCAGACGCCACATTGACCGCCGCAAAGGACGCCTGCGGCGTCCGCGCTATCCTTCCCCGCCCTGACCTGTACTGAGCGAAGCCGAAGTAAGGACGGGGCTTGCCGCGCAACTGGTCAAACCCTCGCCGACCTGTGGCAAAGGGATGGAGATAACAACAACGACTCGCCCCTAGCGTAGCGGCCAAACCTTCCAAATCACCGGCTTGCCGGTCTAGGGCATCTCTTCTCAATCTCTCCTCATCATTCTGGGTATTTCAGAATGACCCGCCAGTTTGAACCTGATGATGTAATTTTTTAAGACATTCTTTGCTTTTCTTGTTCCCTGAACCAGCTTACTTTTTCTGTTAATAGTTACATTTATAATACTATTGACAAGGGGGGGGGGGAGTTAAAGTAACATCTGATAATAAAGATTAACACCATTAAGAAAAATTAACGCCATATCAATTAATTGGTGATGGGTTTTTATTGCTTCAAAACCTTGTCATGGCTTTAACAAGAAGAAACATCATGCCGAACATCAGCCAGATTCAGAATTCTCATGGCTTCGCGCAGGACTTCCTGACGCACTACTTCGCCAGCGGCTTCGGGGGGATGCAGAAGCGCGACCTCGATACGCTGGTGTTCGGTCTGCTGCTCAAATACGGGGCGTTTGGCGGTTCAGCCGATTCCCCAGACGTCACCGAAATCTCCTTCCAACTGGGAATCAGCCCTGCCCGCGTTCGGAATCTGCTGCGCGACGCGCAGTTGCGTTATCTGCAATATGACGAGCACGAGGCGAAAGTTCGTCTGCTCAGGCTATTTGAAACCTGCCGTTTCGAGCGGACGGAGTCTCACATCATTTTTAGCGTCTCCGATCCTCTTCTACAGCAGTATTTCATCCATTGGGTTAGTCGAGTTAGAGGATTTCACGACACAACGTTTAACCCAAATCTTATCAAGGTTTCCTACGATGTTTTGGCAGATGTACTGTTGTCATTCGCTGACAGGAAAGCATTAACCGTATTTCTGGACAAAATAGATAAGCGGCCAGAGAATAATAACTTTAAACCGCTCGTTATAGAATTTATTAAAGACGTGGCAACCGGCACGGTCATCGCAGGTATTCAAGCATTGTTAGGATTTTGATGTCGCGCGGAGATGTCTATCTCCATAAATCTGTAATCTCAACCTTCGGAGAAATAAAATGAGCATGGTATTTTGTCGTGGTTGTGGGAAAGAAATTCATGAAACTGCGGTTACTTGTCCTTCGTGTGGGGCAGCCAAGAATAACCCGACTACTCCTGAAAAGGGGAAGGTAGTTTATACGTCCTATGACCAAGTGCCTTGGTATCGAAAGGAATGGTTCACCTGGTTATGTTTCTTCGTTTTTACACCAGCACTAGCAGTTTTGCTACTGACAGGTGAAAGTTATTATACAAGAAAAGGGCAACTTAAAACTGTCTCAAAAGGACTAAAAATATTTTTCATTATTTCTGGTATTGTCTGGCTTATTCAAGTATTTGCTAGTATCGCCGAGGATAAAAAAGATGTTATTGAAAAATCAGCCTGCCCACTTGTCACGCAGATTATTCATGAGCAACTTAAAGAAACTGTCACCTGTAAGATTGTAAAAGTAACCCAAGACCTTGGAAATGGCTTCTATAAAGCTGAGGCAACCCTTGACAATGGAAATGATATTAAAATCACTGTTGAACGGAAAGGTGATAATATCGAGGTAAAGATACCTCGTCAATAAGCTTATATTCCATAACTTACCCCTCTCTCCCGCTTATGGACGAGGGGGGTTATAAATTCTAAGAGCTAAAGCTGAGGTTTAATTCTATGTTCCATCGCCCGCTTTCACCGGTTTCTTTTCTCTTTCTGGTACTGTTTATAGCGTTCGGCAGTCTGCCGCTCTCGACTGCAACCGCCCAGGATTCCGCTATCGGTTTACTGAAACAGATGATCGCCATTGCGGCGGATAACGGCGGTGTCGGGCGTACCGAAGAATTGAATGCTCTAAAGCAGCAGATTGCGGCGCTGCCGAAACCGGCGCGGGGCGACAAGCAAAAAGCGCAGATAGCGAATGATAACGGTTTAGCGGCGTACAAAGCCGGGCAATACGAGCAGGCTAAGGAATATTTCCTGTCAGCTTACCAAGCTGATCCAGCCGATGCGGAAATCGCCGGTAATTTGGCCTTGGTCTATCTCAAGCTGGGCGACTCGAAAAAGGTCATCGAGACTCTCACAGTGGCGCTGTCGCTGGCACCAGATCGGGCATTCTTATGGGTCAACTTGGCAACGTATTTCGCTCTGCAAAATCAACAGCGAGAAGCGGTCGCCTGCTACGCCCTGACGTTCCATTTTTCCCAAAATCAGAACAAGACCCGTGAGCTTTTGCAGAAACTCGCCACTAATAACCCTGATCAGCCCCAGGTGCAACAAGCTGCGCAGCAGGCATTACAGTTGAGTTTAATTCAGGGGAATAGTGGGACAGTCGCCACTGCGCCGGCTCAGGATTCCAAGAAAAAAGCTGACGCTGAAGAATTAGCGCGGAAGGTTCAAGCTGCGAAAGATAAGGCCAAGAAAGAATCTGCTGATAATATCCAAAAAGCAGCTCAAATAGGTCCTAAAATTGCTAAAGATATTGGGGTTGAATGGCAATTTAGTGAAACCAAAGATCCAATGACTGATGCACGTATTATGAAAAGTGGGGCATCATTTGAAGGCGAAGGCCAGCTAGTTGTCAATATTGAAGCAGTCTGTTTGGTTGAAAGTAAGAAACTTTCGGTTACTGCAACCGCATTTGACTCTTCAGATAAAGGAGTTCCATTCATTCAAAAGGATCACAAGGTAAATTTACTTGTACGCCTCAACGAAAATAAACCGAAAAACATAACAAGCAAAATTGATAATTATAATAACCAGCTTGATCAATTAGGCGAAGATTTAGTGATGTCAGATTGCTCTGACAAAATAACAGCGTTAACAGAAGGCGACCCTTTTATAGCATATGCGGCTGCGTTGAGCTTAGGTTTGACCACGCTAGGTAAGAAGGGGCCTTCTGAAGAATCTGAAGAAAAAGATCTGTTAGTTAATGCCTTAGTACCCTTAGACCCTAGCTTAGTTTGTATTAAGGAGCAACCAAATAATAAGTGGTTTGAATTTTCTGAATTGAGAGCTCAATTTCCTCTAGCGCATGGCAATGTCATTGCCCGTATTGCTCCTTATGAACCCAATTTACGCAGGGTTTTAGAAGCTTGCGCTGATGTAACCCCTCAGACCCAATTACCTGAACCATCCCCTTCAGAGGTGAAAGAATCATCTTCAGAGAAAGAAGAATCTTCGCCAAATAGCAGTTTGTTTGACTCTTTAAAGATTCAAGGCAAGCTGCTTGTTCCATAAGGTGCAACTAGAGCATTAGCAACTCTGGTCAAGATTCAGTCTGCCAAACTATCTCCTAACTTGGCTGGTTCCACAAGAACTGCAAAGCCATTTTATCCAAAGTAAGGAAAAAACTCATGAAGCATTTCATTTCAACTTTACTAACGATCACTTTTTTGGTGATCACAATTGGTTTTATGCCTGGTTTATTTGCACAAACCACCAACAATCCGAGTCTATTTAAGGAATATATTTATGATACGCCGTCATCAGTTTTCTTGGAGAAAGACGGATATTATGACTGCTCTGATGACACGGGAGATGCAGCTCGCTGCATGGATAATGTCGATTTTGTTGGCCATAAATTCACGATCCATTTAATGTTTACAGACCAACATCTTACATCAGTAACTCTCATTACAGACGACTTTAATCAAGACGTCTACTTGCGTATTGCAGGTGCCCTTGGAAAAACATTTACGCCGTGCATGTTGCAAGGTGCTACTGAAAGACTGGACCTAATCGAACTTGCTCGAACGTCACAGAGCAAATCTGATTTTCAGTCAAAAATGAGTTCCTTCGAGAGTGTAAATCTGTCTAATGGAGAGCTGACATATATTTTTGTGGAACTGCCAGGCTCAGATATACGAGGTAAGAAAAATGCTATCGAAGCAATCATGTCAGCCCCAGCTAACACACGTACTGCGGAACTCTCTGTTGAAGAAGATACAGAAGATAATTCCAAAGCAACATTGTCGATTAACTTCACACTACCTAAACTCAGTTTGGAAAAAATGAATAAGAAAATGTCGGATGCTCCAGTGGAAAAGTTTTGATAGCAGAAAAGGGATGGCGGACTCCTGCTCCTAGTCACTGAACTCAAACGCAACCAGAGCACCGACCAAACCGTCGGCCAAGTGATGCGCTACATTGGCTGGATCAAGCAGAACCTGGCAAAGGATGGGCAGAGCGTGGAGGGACTCATCATCGCTCATACGATGGAAGAGACGGCGCGCTACGCGATCCTGGCTCTGCCCAATGTCAGGATGATGACGTATGAAGTGGAATTCCGGCTGAACGAGCGCCCAGTTGGCCCAGAGTGAATCCGGGTCCAAGCCCAACCTTCACCGCTAACCAACGTCGCATTGGCTCTGGATTGCCTTGTGCGCCCTACATGGCCTATACTTGTCCAACTATTTGAACAAGTAGAAACCGTGATGAAAGTCGTGACTTATTCCCATGCGCGCAATGCCCTCAAGTCCGTGTTGGATGAGGTGCTGCAAGACGCCGATGTGACCATCATCAGTCGCCGCGATGCCGAGGGCGATGCAGTTGTAATGTCCCTTGATCATTACAATAGCCTCATGGAAACCCTGCACTTGCTGTCAACGCCGGCTAACGCCGAAGCGCTGGCGCGGGCCATCCAACAGGATAGGGCCGGGCAGGCGCAAGGGCGGGAATTGCTGACCGGCGACTCCTGATGCGCAGCATTCGCTTTGTCCCAGACGCCTGGGAAGCTTATCTGTACTGGCACGAGCAAGACAAAAAAACGCTGAAGCGCATCAATACCCTGATTACCGCAGCGGCGCGCGACCCGTTCGTTGGCATCGGAAAACCCGAACCGTTGCGCGGCAGTCTATCCGGCTATTGGTCGAGGCGAATTGACGACACTCACCGCTTGGTCTATCGGGCCACGGATGACGAATTAGTCATTATCGCTTGCCGTTTTCACTACGACGACTAACCGTCGGTCAAGTGATGCGCTACATTGGCTGGGTCAAAAAGAACCTGGCAAAGGATGGGCAGAGCGTGGAGGGACTCATCATCGCTCATACGATGGAAGAGACAGCGCGCTACGCGATCCTGGGCCCTGCCCAACGTCAGGATGATGACGTATGAGGTGGAGTTCCGGCTGTAAATTCTCCAATCCTCCAACTGGCCATCACGGCGAGTCCTCAAAAGGCTTTCGGTAATCCAGCCTGCTTCAATACCCCATTAGCCGTATGCCGTGACTTAATTGCAGGGTCCACTGGAAAATGGTGTTGCGTGAGGGGGCTATACCAGATTTCGTGATCGCCCTTTCCCGAACAGAACAGCGAACAGCCCGCCTCGGTCAGCAGCTTCTTCACTAGCGGCGTATAGCTGTCCATCACGCGGCTTGGGCAAGCGCGGTACGTTCCGCCACAAGGTGAAAGGGGAACGCGCCCGTCATCCCGCAATTCAGTTCCATCAACTCCGGAATCAGCGTTTCCAGCTTCGCCACCAGCGATTCCAGGGTGGCCGCTTCGGCGATCAGTCCTGGCACATCATCGCTGTCCGCCACCCAGACGTTGGCCTCGTCATCCCAGACAGCGCGAATCTCAAGTATGGTCATGTTGCACCCCTTCAGCCTCCTCAGTGAAACCCCGTACAAGCCCAACCAGTATTTTGACATCCTCCCCGCCCTGACTGGTACTGAGCGCAGTCGAAGTAAGGACGGGGATTCCTGACCTCACAATCAGGGTTTCCTGCTTCACCGAGTCGAACCGATGGCTGCTTTCGCAACAAGCGGATTTACCGTCTCTCCACAGGCGAACACTGCCAGCCCGGCAGCTTTGATATTACGCGCCGCGTTGACATCGCGGTCATGCGTCGTATTGCACTCAGGGCAGACCCAGTGCCGGGTTGCCAAGTCATGCTGGATATAGGAACCGCGATGGCCCGGCGGGCGACCGAATGCCACCATGGCATCCGGCGCGGCGCGGATATGGGGTTTTCCCTCGACCGGATACCAGAGCAGATCACCGGCGACGAATACATCGGGGCGGTCGGCGAACAGCACCGCCAGGCCCCCCTCAATCATCACGATGTACTCGAATTGCCGGGTATTGTCCGCCATGGGTTTGCCATCGCTCTCCGGGTACACGATCGCTTGGAGAGACGCGGGGGGAAGGCAGCGACGGGAAGCGTGATTAAGGACGTTGCCGTCATGTCAGCCTCCTTCGATCAGTGCTTCAAGGCACGGGAGCAGGCTTATTCACCAGCAATGATGCTACCACATACGCACAAATGAGTTACGCGTTCAACCTCAAGCACCATCCGCCTCATGCAGCAACGTCCGCATGATCCCCACCACCCTGGCCATCGTCGCATCCACCGGGGTTTCCCGCCCGACCACATACGCCATCAGCAGTGGATCCTGCTGCTCCAGCAGGTTGGCGAAGGCCTGCTGCTCCTCGGCTGACGCAGTCGGATAATGGTGATCCAGATAACCCAGCACCAGCAGATCCAGCTCTTTCATGCCGCGCCGGCAACGCCAGCGCAACTTGCCGATTTGTTCATCCACGATCCGTTCTCCTCACAAAAAAACGCCCCTCGCCCGCGTGCGGGAAAGGGGCTGGGCATGGCGCGATGAGCGCTTAGCGCCGTTCGATCATCAGCTTCTTGATTTCCGCGATCGCCTTGGCAGGATTCAATCCCTTCGGGCAGGTCTTGGTGCAGTTCATGATGGTGTGGCAGCGATAGAGCCGGAACGGATCTTCCAGATCATCGAGGCGCTCACCGGTAAACTCGTCGCGACTGTCGACGATCCAGCGATAGGCCTGCAGCAGCGCCGACGGGCCCAGGTAACGCTCACTGTTCCACCAGTAGCTCGGGCAACTGGTCGAGCAGCAGGCGCACAGGATGCACTCGTACAGACCATCGAGCTTGGCGCGATCTTCCTTGGACTGCAGGCGCTCGCGCTCCGGCGGCGGCGTGATCGACTGCAGCCAGGGCTTGATCGAGGCGTACTGGGCATAGAAGTGGGTCAGGTCCGGCACCAGATCCTTGACGACTGCCATATGCGGCAGCGGGTAGATCTTGACTTCGCCCGACACCTCGTCGATGGCCTTGGTGCAGGCCAGGGTGTTGGTGCCGTCGATATTCATGGCGCAGGAGCCGCACACGCCCTCGCGGCAGGAACGGCGGAAGGTCAGGGTCGGATCCAGCTCATTCTTGATCTTGAGCAGGGCGTCCAGGATCATCGGGCCGCAGGCAGCCAGGTCAACCTCGTAGGTATCCATGCGCGGGTTTTCCCCACTGTCCGGATCCCAGCGATACACCTGGAAGCGCTTGATGTTCTTGGCACCGGCACCGGCATAGTAGGTTTTACCCTTGCCGATAACGGAATTGGGCGGCAGATTGAATTGAGGCATGGCGTCGTCATCCCCTCTCAGTAGGTGCGCTTCTTGGGCGGAATGTACTCCACCTCATTGGTCAGGGTGTAGGTGTGCACCGGACGGTAGTCGATGGTCACGTCGCCCTTGGCATCCAGCCACGCCAGGGTGTGCTTCATCCAGCCAGCGTCGTCACGGTCCGGGTAGTCCTCGCGGGCATGGGCGCCGCGACTCTCGGGCCGGTTGATCGCCGACTTGATGGAGACCATGGCACAGCCGAGCAGGTTATCCAGTTCCAGCGTCTCGACCAGGTCGGAATTCCAGACCAGGCTGCGGTCGCTGACACCGACATGCTCGAAACCAGCGAACACGTCTTCCAGCAGCTTGATGCCTTCGGCCATGGACTCGCCGGTACGGAACACCGCAGCATGGTTCTGCATGGTGCGCTGCATGCGCATGCGCAGGCTGGCGGTCGGGTTCTCACCCTTGGCGTTGCGCAGGCCATCGAAGCGGGCCACGATCTTGTCCACTGCAGCCTGCGGCACACCCTTGGCCGGGCTGTTGGCCGGGATCAGCTCGGCGCAACGGATGGCGGCAGCGCGGCCAAACACCACAATATCGAGCAGCGAGTTGGAGCCGAGACGGTTGGCGCCATGCACCGACACGCAGGCCGCTTCGCCGATGGCCATCAGGCCGGGGACAATGTGGTCGGGGTTGCCATCCTTGAGGATGACCACTTCGCCACGATAGTTGGTCGGAATGCCGCCCATGTTGTAGTGCACGGTCGGCAGCACCGGGGCCGGCTCCTTGGTCACGTCGACACCGGCGAAGATGCGCGCGGTCTCGGCGATGCCCGGCAGGCGCTCGTTGATGACGTCGGCGCCCAGGTGCTCCAGATGCAGGTGAATGTGGTCCTTGTGCTCGCCAACGCCGCGGCCTTCGCGGATTTCGATGGTCATTGAGCGGCTGACCACGTCGCGCGAGGCCAGATCCTTGGCGTTCGGCGCATAGCGCTCCATGAAGCGCTCGCCGTTGGAGTTGGTCAGGTAGCCACCCTCGCCACGGCAGCCTTCGGTCATCAGACAGCCGGAGCCGTAGATGCCGGTGGGATGGAACTGAGTGAATTCCATGTCCTGCAGGGGCAGGCCGGCGCGCAGCACCATACCGTTGCCGTCACCGGTGCAGGTATGGGCGGAGGTCGCCGAGAAGTAGGCGCGGCCATAACCGCCGGTGGCCAGCACGGTCATGTGCGCGTTGAACACATGCAGTGTGCCATCGGACAGATCCCAGGCCACCACGCCGCGGCAGACCCCTTCGTCATCCATGATCAGGTCGAGCGCGAAGTACTCGATGAAGAACTCGGCATCATGGCGCAGCGCCTGCTGGTACAGGGTGTGCAAAATGGCATGACCGGTGCGATCGGCGGCGGCGCAGGTGCGCTGGGCGGTGCCCTCGCCGTAATTGGTGGTCATGCCACCGAACGGCCGCTGATAGATCTTGCCTTCCTCGGTGCGCGAGAACGGCACACCGTAGTGCTCCAGCTCGATGACCGCCGGGATGGCTTCACGGCACATGTATTCGATGGCGTCCTGGTCGCCGAGCCAGTCGGACCCCTTGACGGTGTCGTACATGTGCCACTGCCACAGGTCGGGCCCCATGTTGCCGAGCGCCGCCGACATGCCACCCTGCGCCGCTACGGTGTGGCTGCGGGTGGGGAAGACCTTGGTCAGACAGGCGGTCTTTAGACCCTTCTGCGCCATGCCGAAGGTGGCGCGCAGCCCGGCGCCGCCGGCTCCGACCACGACCACGTCGTAATTATGATGAACAAGCTTGTATGCGTTGGACATGAAACCTCAGCCTCCGGTGGTGGGCATCAGCCCAGTGCGACCTTGAGCACGGCGACGGTGGAAATGGCGCCCAGCAGGAACAGGACGAATTGGGTAACCAGCAGCAGGGTGTACTTGAGCCACTCCGGCTGGACATAGTCTTCGTAGATGACCTGCATGCCCAGTTTGGCATGGTAGAACGCCGTAACCAGCAGCGTTACCAGCAATCCGGCATTGATCGGGTTGCCCAGCCAGTGACGCAGCGTCTCGTAGTCGGCGCGCGAATACACCAGCATGGACAGGACAAACCACAGGATCAGCGGTACCAGAGCGATGGAGGTGACGCGCTGCACCCACCAGTGGTGCGTGCCATCTTTAGCAGTGCCCAGGCCGCGAACGCGGGCGAGCGGGGTACGAATGCTCATGATCTCTCTCCTCAGGGCGCGGCGATCAGCCAGCACAGGAACGTCAGGATGATGGACGACCACACCACTGCCCAGCCGGATTTGGTGGCGGTTTCCATCTCAAAGCCGTAGCCCGCATCCCAGAACAGGTGCCGGATGCCGTTGGCCATGTGATAGAACAGCGACCAGGTCCACAGGAACATGAACAGTTGACCGAGCATCGATCCCAAAATTGCCTGGGCATGCTCATAGGCTTCGGGACCGAGCGCAGCCGCCGCCAGCCAGTACACCAGCAGCAGCGTGCCGACCACCAGACCGGCACCGGTGGCGCGGTGCGTGATCGACAACATCGAAGTCATTTGCGGTTTGTAATAGGGGCCGATCATGAACGGCGATAGCGGCCGCTTATTGGCTGACATACGTTTCTCCTCGTTACACAGTGGCGAAGAAGCCGTTATTTTGTGCGGTGCAAAGCATAGCCGAATCGCGGACGAATTGCCGTGGATTGGCCATGGAGATGGATATTGAGGATGGGAAGGGTGTCCGGGCCCGCGGGCGGGCGCACCAGCCGATTAGAAGTCGATGCAGCGCCCCGCTTTTTCCCAATCCCCGTAGCGGGTCGGTTCGGGACCTTTAGGGCCGCCGTATTCCTTGGGTTTTGCGGGCGGCTGAACATCTTGGGGAGGGTCGGAGGTAACGGCTGGCTGCACTGGCAGCGTCTGCTGATCGTTGCTATTACTCATGACAACTCACACTCTGTTGGGGGATGGTGGTGGCCAGCCATCCTAGCCCCATCCGCCGGCGGGACTACCAGGGAAGGCATACCGCGTGCGTGAGCGATATCGCATTTCCCCTGGTCTGTAATAAGCGCGTTTATTATGCCGTCCAAGGGCGGTGAACGCAATGAACCCCATATCGGCGCCTGACTGGACCCGGCAGCATGCGAACGTTCTATCCAACTGAAAAACAATGGGACTTATATGAATGCACAGTGGACTGCTTTTTTGCAACAGGCCAGCGCAGCGTGCAGCGATGGCCAGATTGCACAATTTGGCGTTGCCGAACCCGGCTTGCGGGCGGCGCTAAGCGGTGGGCTGTGTTGTGATCTGTCGCAACTGGGCCTGATTCGCCTGCAAGGCCCTGACAGCGACAGTTTTCTGCAGGGACAACTGACCTGCGATGTTCGTCAGTTGCGCGCGGAGCACAGCCTGCTGGGCGCCTATTGCAGCCCAAAGGGTCGGGCGCTGGCCTGCCTGCGTCTGTTCCGGCATGGCGATGCGATCTACCTGGCGCTGCCACGGGAACTGGTCGAGACAACCCTGACCCGGCTGCGCCGCTATGTGCTGCGGTCCCGGACCACACTGGACGATGCCAGCGATGAGCTGGTCGGCATCGGTGTGGCCGGTGCGGATAGCGCGCAGGTGCTGGCAGCGCGGCTCGGGGCATTGCCCGAGACAGTGAATGGCGTGACCCACAGTGCTGCGCCGGATGGGTCGGGCATTACTACCCTGCGCCTGCCCGGACCCGTGCCGCGCTTTGCCCTGTATGGCACCGCCGCCGATCTGGCGGTGATCTGGACTGCGCTGGCGCCGATTTGTGTGGCGGCAGATGACACACCCTGGCGCTTGCTGGACATTCTCGCCGGTCTGCCCAGCGTGTATGCGGCAACCGCAGATGCGTTCGTGCCACAGATGCTCAATCTGGATGTTCTGGACGGTATCAGCTTTCAGAAGGGCTGCTATACCGGTCAGGAGGTGGTGGCGCGCACCCATTATCTGGGCAAGCTGAAGCGGCGCATGTATCGGGCGCGGCTGGACAGTTCGCACACCCCCCAGCCCGGCGACGCCCTGTTCTCAGCGCAGGCCGATGCCAGCCAGGGCGCGGGGCGGATTGTCGATGCGGTTGCACATCCTGAGGGTGGCCAAGTGCTATTGGCGGTGGCGCTGGTGCATTGCGCCGAACAGGGCACGCTGCAACTGGGCAATGCCGAAGGGCCAGTGCTGCATCTGGAAGCGCTGCCGTACGCAGTCGAGGCGACCGCCTGAAAACGCTGCTCAGGCGTCCGGTGGTGCCCAGCCGCCGAAATCCTTCCAGCGATTGACGATCTGGCAGAACAGCTCCGCGGTACGCTCGGCGTCGTAGATGGCCGAATGCGCCTCGCGCTCGTTCCAGGGAATGCCGGCGGCCTGCAGCGCCCGCGCCAGCACGGTCTGGCCATAGGCCAAACCGGCCAGAGTAACGGTGTCGAAGCTGCTGAAGGGATGGAACGGGTTGCGCTTGACCCGGGCGCGCGCCGCTGCCGCGTTCAGGAAGCCCAGATCGAAAAAGGCATTGTGGCCGACCAGGATGGCGCGGGTGCAGCCGGTATCACGCAGCTCACGGCGCACTTCGCGGAAGATGGCCGTTAGCGCTTCTTCCTCCGGTACCGCAAAGCGAAAGGGATGATCAGGATCGATATTATTCACCGCCATCGAGGCCGGATCCAGACGCGCACCGGGAAAGGGCTGCACATGATGCGCCAAGGTACCGACCGGTCGCAGGTTGCCCTGCCAGTCCATGCGCACGATGACCGCAGCGATCTCCAGCAGAGCGTCGGTCTGGGCATTAAGGCCGCCGGTTTCCACGTCGATGATCACGGGCAGGAAACCACGGAAGCGGGCAGCAATCAGCGAGGGCGGTTCAGTAGCGTTCATGTCTGCAGCATACCCGATCCACGGTGACGACGCACCCGCACACTCAGGCAGGCGTGTTGTGGCTCACCCAGTGCGCGCCCTGCCCGGTTTCTTCGCGTTTCCAGAACGGCGCCTTCGCCTTCAGTTCCTCGATCAGAAACCGGCAGGCTGAAAAGGCCGCCGCGCGTTGTGCAGTCCACACCGCCACCAGAACAATCGGCTCACCGGGCTGCAGGGCACCCACCCGATGCAGCAGCAGCCCATCCAGCACCGGCCACTGCCGCCAGGCCGCCTCGGCAATCCGCTGCAACTGGTACTCGGTCATGCCCGGATAATGCTCCAGGTTCATCGTCTGCACGGCATGACCGTCGTTAAAATCGCGCATTGTGCCGATGAACATCGACAAGGCCCCATACTGGCCCAGCAGGCGCGTATCGACCTCTGCCTGATAAGCCGCCAGCTCCGCCAGCGGTGCGAACGACGCAGGCCGCAGTTCAACGCGCATCCCCTACCCTCCCGTCACCGGCGGAAAAAAGGCCACTTCGTCACCCGCGCGCACAGCCTGTTCCAGGCTGGCGTATTCCAGATTGACCGCCGCCAGCGTATTCGGCGGCAGCGGTGTTTTTGGATGCAGTGCCGCCCATACCCCGGCCACGGTCAAACCGGACACGGACTCCAGTTCATCGCCATCACGGCCCAAGCGGTCGCGCAGGCTGGCAAAATACTTCACCTGAATAGTCATGCTCAGCAGCTCCAGGGTTGATGCCGTTTACGCATGGCGCAGCATCGCCGCCCGCGCCGCAGCCGTCCATCACTCGAAGGAGGTAATCCGCACGGCAGTTCTCATCAAGCGGCTTGTTCCGAACCCTGCCGCAGTCGATAAACAGGCTGCTCCGCCGCATCAATCAGACCGTTGTCCAACAGCCACTGACGGGCATCGTCGGCGTCCTGTTCGAACCAAGCGCGGGCCGAACCGAGGCGAAAGCTGTAGCCCCAGGTATCCATATCCGCCCACATCCGCACCCGTCCAAATCCCGGCAAGGCATCGGCCAGCAGGATCTGCAGGTAGCACACCCCGTTTTCCTCGATCGGCTCGCCACCGGCATCGGTATGCAGCCGGGCGCGGCGCTCAGCGTCCATGCAGATATAGTGGCAGGCCTCGTGCAGCGCCGAATGGACCGGTGTGTCATCGCGCAGCAGCAGTCGATCACTGATCAAGCCAGCCTCGGTCTCGCCCCAGTAGCTGCCGGGAATTACGCTGGCCAGCGGCAGCCAGTCAATGCGCAGCCCATAACGCGCCAGCAGGGCCTGCAGAGGCTCGCGGCCCAGTTCGGCACAGCACAGCACGCTCATGACGGGCACTCCGCCGCCACGCGCCGGCCCATGATCCGCAGGTCATAGCACCGGCCATCCATTTCCGCGACCGTCGGCAACTCGCCCCAGATGGCAAAACCGAACTGTTCCAGCAGGCGCACGCTCGGCAGATTATGCGCAAACACGAAGGCCAGCAGGGTCTTGATGCCACAGCTGGGCGCCTGGGCCAGGGCTTCTGCCAGCAGCCGTCGGGCCACACCCTGGCGCTGATACTGCGGTGCAACGTAATAGCCCAGTTCCACTGTGGCCGCATAGGCTGGACGTCCGTAGAACGAACGCACACTCAGCCAGCCGGCCAGCCCCTGCGCATCCTCGGCTACCAGCAGCGGTCGCCGTGCCGGGTTATGATCGTGAAACCAGGCCTCGCGCGCCGCCACCGTGACCGGTTCGGTATCGGCGGTCGCCTGGCGCCCGGGAATGCTGGCGTTGTAGATGGCGACGATCGCCGGCAAGTCCGCGTAACAGGCATGACGAATCCGCATGCTTCACTCTTCCTTCCGTTTAAAAACCGGGATTACGCACCGGCGGGCCGCCCGGCGCCTGTTCCTGCGTGTGCCGCAGACGGTGATACAGGGTATTGCGGCTGATCGCGCCAGCCAATCCTGGCGCTGGCTGGATCAGACAGGACCACCGCCGTGAGCAGTACATTCCCGCAATACCTTCCAACTTAGGATTGGCATGCTCACTCCGCAGGGAATTCATACCGGCCAAAATCCACATGGCGCAACCAAATCATTCGGCAGCGGTCCATGGCGGCATGGGCCTGACGCCTGTCGATCGTCCGCAATTCATAACAAAATGTTATAAAAAAGACGGATGCAAATGCAGTGTTTTCCGAGTAGACTCACGTTCTTCATCAGCACCATCACTGCCTAAGCGCGCTGCGCATCATCTGTCACTACTGTCGTCTGAGGATACGCCGTCCCATGAGCCGCACCTACATGTTCACTTCCGAATCCGTCTCCGAAGGGCATCCGGATAAGATCGCCGATCAAATCTCCGATGCCGTGCTCGACGCGATCCTCGCCGCCGATCCGCGCGCCCGCGTGGCCTGCGAGACCCTGATCAAGACCGGCATGGTGGTGCTGGCTGGCGAGATCACCACCAATGCCTGGGTGGACTTCGACCAGATTGTGCGCGACACCGTAGTCGGCATTGGCTACGACAGTTCACGGGTTGGCTTTGACGGCGCCACCTGCGCCGTGCTGTCCTGCGTCGGCAAGCAGTCCTCCGACATCGCCCAGGGTGTAGACCGCGCCAAGCCCGAGGAACAGGGTGCCGGCGACCAGGGTCTGATGTTCGGCTATGCCACCAACGAAACCGATGTCCTGATGCCGGCGCCGATCACCTATGCCCACCGGCTGGTCCAGCGGCAGGCGGAAATGCGTAAAAGCGGTGTGCTGCCCTGGCTGCGTCCCGATGCCAAGAGCCAGGTCACCTTCCGTTATGAAGACAACCGGGTGATCGGTGTCGAGGCGGTGGTGCTGTCCACCCAGCACGATCCCGAAATCAGCCACGCCCTGCTGTGCGAGGCGGTGATGGAGAACATCATTCTGCCGGTGCTGCCGGCGGAGTGGCTGGACAAGCACACCAAGTATCACATCAACCCGACCGGCAGCTTTGTCATCGGCGGTCCGGTAGGTGATTGCGGCCTGACCGGGCGCAAGATCATCGTTGATACCTATGGCGGCGCGGCGCACCACGGTGGCGGCGCCTTCTCCGGCAAGGATCCGTCCAAGGTTGACCGTTCCGCTGCCTATGCTGGCCGCTATGTCGCCAAGAACATCGTCGCCGCCGG
>RXIX01000067.1 GCA_003989075.1 Candidatus Competibacteraceae bacterium
AAGCGACTCATCCCGGATCAATGCCGGCTTGAGCACCGTAGGAATCCCCCGCCTTTAGGCGGGGGAGGATGTCAACGTGATGCAACCGGTGCAGTAGTAGCTCATGGGCTGAACCGCCGTCTGTGCGTCCCCATTCGACGCACCGGCGGCGGATTTTTATTTCAGTCACGCCGGAACAGCACCACATGGTCGATATCCAGACGGATACCGATGCGCTGCCCGAGAACGTGGTTGTGATGGCTGGGCGCCAGGCAGAGCAGCCGCGCCCCGCTCGGCAGCCTGAGGGTATAGAGAAACTCCGCGCCCCGAAACGCCCGCTCCACAATCTCTGCCTGCAAGATGCTGCTATCGTCATGCACCACATCGTCGGGCCGCACCAGAATATCTACCGCGTCGTCCGGCGTCGCATCCGTCAACGGCGGCAGGTCCATCTCACCCAGTTCAGTCCACACCCGATCCTTTGCCACGACCCGCCCCGGCAACAGCACACCCTGACCGATAAAGTCGGCAACGAAGCGATCCGCCGGCCGGTGGTAGAGGTGATAGGCGCTGTCCCATTGCAGCAGCCGGCCCTCGCGCAGCACACCAATCTGATCGGCAAAGGCAAAAGCCTCGAACTGGTCATGGCTGACCAGCAAGCCTCCGATACCCTCTCGCAGCAGAATACCGCGCACCTCCCGCGCCAGATCCTCGCGCAGGGTCACATCCAGACTGGAAAACGGCTCATCCAGCAACAGCAGCCGGGGGCGGGGCGCCAGCGCCCGCGCCAATGCGACCCGCTGCTGCTGGCCACCGGATAACTGATGCGGATAACGCTGGGCAAGATCCGCCAGGCCCACCAGCCGCAACAATTCATTGACCCGCGCCCGCCGCTCGCTACGCTTCCAGCCGCGCAGACCAAAGGCCAGGTTATCGGCCACGCTCAGGTGCGGAAACAGCGCCAAATCCTGAAACATCAGGCCGATACGCCGCTGCTCCGGAGGCAGGGTCCAACCAGGCCGGCTGAGTTCAGCACCTTCCAGACTGATTAAACCCTGTTGCAGCGGCTCAAAACCAGCAATCGCCCGCAATAGCGTGGTCTTGCCGCAACCGCTCGGCCCCAGCAGACAGCTAATACCGATGTTTTCCATGCACAGCGAAACCGCCTGCACCACCCGCTTTGGTGGATAGACGATATCGATGGCATTCAGTTCAAGAAAGGGGATCATGACCGGGTCTCGCATGACTGATGGCGCGGCTGAGCAGAATCACCGGTCCGATACCGGCCAGCACGATGGCCAGCGCGAAACAGGCCGAATCCGCCAGGCGCTCATCGGCGGCCAGCTCGTAGGTACGCACCGCCAGTGTGTTGAAATTGAATGGGCGCAGAATCAGGGTCGCCGGCAGCTCCTTGAGCACATCCACGAATACCAGCAGCAGCGCACTCAGCAGGCTGCCGCGCAGCATCGGCACATGCACCCGCCACAGCACCGCGCGCGGCGACGATCCCAGAGCACGGGCGGCATCGTCCATGCTCGGCCGGATGCGGCTCAGTCCGGCTTCGACGCTGTGCAGCGCCACCGGCAGAAAGCGCGCGCAGTAGGCAAACAGCAGCGCGGCCAGCGTGCCGCTGAGCAGCAACCCGGTCGAGACGCCAAACCAGGCTCGCAGCCACGCATCCACGCCACGATCCAGCGCCGCGAACGGCAGCATCACCCCAATGGCCACGACCGTACCCGGCACCGCGTAACCCAGAGCGGCACTGTTCACCGCCAAACGCACAATAGGCTGTGGCCGCAAGCGCCGGCCATAAGCCAGCAGCAGCGCCAGCAGTAGAATCAGCAGCGCCGCGCCCAGCGCCAAGCCAAGACTATTCCCGGTCAGGCGCAGAAAGCGCTCATCAAGCATGCGCGGCGCACTGTGCAGCGCCCACACGCTTAACTGGGCGGCCGGGATTAGAAAACCCAACAGCAGCGGCAGCAGACAGGCCAGCACCGCCAGTCCACGCCAACGACCGGTCAACTGCAGGCGCGACGGGCGCTGCACCCGCTGGCTGGTGTGATGAAAGCGCGCCTGTCGCCGCGACAGCCGCTCAAAGGTCAGCAGGGCGAAGACGAAAAGCAAGAGCAGGGCCGCCAGTTGCGCAGCGGCGCCAGCATCGTCCATGCCGAACCAGACCCGAAAAATGCCAGTGGTGAACGTACCAACGCCGAAATACTGCACCGTGCCATAATCGGCCAGTGCTTCCATTTGCACCAGCGATACCCCGGCGATCAGCGCTGGGCGTGCCAAGGGCAGGTTCACGCTCAGGAAGCGCCGCCACGGTCCTGCACCCAGGCTGCGGCTCACCTCCAGCAGCGCCGCTGACTGATCGAGAAATGCCGCCCGCGCCAGCAGGTAAACGTAGGGATACAGCACCAGGGTCAGCATCAGCACCGCGCCGGGCAGTGAACGAACTTCGGGAAAGACGTAATCCTGGCGGGTCCAGCCGAACAGGTCGCGCAGCACACTTTGCACCGGCCCGGCGAAATCGAGCAGGCCGGTATAGGTATAGGCAATGATGTAGGCGGGAATCGCCATCGGCAGCAGCAGCGCCCATTCAAAACAGCGCCGACCGGTAAACTCACAGGTGGCGGTCAACCAGGCAACAGGCACACCGATCAACAGCGTACCTGCGCCGACACCGAGCATCAGCAGCACCGAGTTCAGCATGTAGTCACTTAACACGGTGTCCGCGAGATGGCGCCAGACCTCGCCAGCGGGATGCAGGGCGCCAAGAAACACAGTCAGCACCGGCAGCGCCAGCAGCAGCGCGCTGCCGATGACCGCAACGCTCCAGCCATCGGCGCGTTGCATCCACACCCAGACGCCTCGCCCCTTGTCAGCCAGGCACCGGGCATGAGCGCCGGAACGGTCTATTTCCACCCGGCCCGATCCATCAGCTTGACAGCGGCAGCGTTGAGTTCACCCAATTTGGCGACGTTGAGCGTGTCAGCCTTGAACGCGCCCCAGGCTTGCAGCGTGGCACTGGGCGGAATCGCCGGATTAACCGGATATTCGTTATTCACCTCGGCATACCAGCGCTGCGCGGTGTCGCTGGCGAGAAATTCCAGCAGCTTGACGGCCTGATCACGATTGCGGGCATGCGCAGTAACGCCGGCGCCACTGACATTGACATGCACACCCGTACTCTGCGCATTGGGCCAGAATACCGCTACCTGGGTGGCTGCCTGCTGCTCGGCGCTATCGCTGGATGCCAGCATGCCACCCAGGTAATAGGTATTGGCCAGGGTAATATCGCATTCGCCGGCAGCAACAGCCTTGATCTGATCACGGTCGCCGCCCTTGGGCGGCCGTGCCAGATTGGCGACCAGTCCCTTGGCCCACGCTTCAGTCTGGGTTTCGCCGTGATGGGCAATCATCCCGGCCACCAGCGACTGGTTGTACACGCTATCCGAGGAACGCAGACAAATCCTGCCTTTCCACTGCGGCGCAGCCAGATCTTCGTAAGTGGACAGTTCGGCGGGCTTGACCCGGTCCCGGGCGTACAGAATGGGCCGGGCACGCATCGACAGCCCGTACCAGTAACCCGCCGGGTCGCGATAAGAGGTGGGAATCACCTGATCAAGCGCCGTGGATTTTACCGCTTGCAACACCCCGGCCTTTTGCGCCGCGACGAGTCGCCCGGCATCCGAAGTCAGCAGCAGATCGGCGGGCGTATTCGTGCCTTCGCTGTTCAGGCGCTGCAACAGGGCTTCTTCCTTACCGGTGACCAGATTGACGGTGATCCCGGTCTGCCTGGAAAAATCATCCAGCAGCGGCTTGATCAGATCTTCCTTGCGCGCCGAATAGAGATTGACCTCATTGCCCGCTAGAACTACGGGCGCGGTGAACAGACTGGACAGCAGACCACAGGCAGCGAGCAAGGCGCGGGACGTTACAGGGTAAGGCATGACAGGCTCCGGGAATAATCAATCGGGTAGAGTCGCGGCACGGGGAACATAAATCCCTATCAAATGATAGTTATTCTCATATTCTCAGTAAAGACCCATACCATAAAGAATTATTGATCCAGGTCAGCCCCAGAACCGTTCTCATTCATGGCGCAGCGCCTCGACCGGCTTGAGCAGGGCAGCCTGTCGGGCGGGATAGAAGCCGAAAAATACGCCCACGCCAGCAGCAAACAGAAACGACAGGGCGATGGCGCTGCCGGTCACCACCACGGCCATTCCTGCCAGTTCGCCAACCAGCCACGCACCGCCGATGCCCAGCGCCACACCAGCCAGTCCGCCCAGCACACACAGCAAGAGCGCCTCCAGCAGGAACTGCAGCAGGATATCGGAGCGGCGCGCACCAATGGCCATGCGGATGCCGATCTCGCGGGTGCGCTCGGTCACCGACACCAGCATGATATTCATGATGCCGATACCACCGACCAGCAGTGAAACCGAGGCGATTGCGCCGAGCATGACCGCCATCGCCCGCGCCGATAGGGCAGCGGTTTCGGCGATGGCACTCAGGTTACGGATGGTGAAGTCATTATCGGCATCATCGGCCAAGCGGCGACGGGCGCGCAGCAGTTGCGTCAACTCCGCCTCGGCGTCTTCCATATGCGCATCGGAACGGGCCTGAACGATGATGAAACGCACCGTGCCTGGGAAGGTAGTGCCAAACAGCCGGGTCTGGGCAGCGGTGATCGGAATCAACACTGCGTCATCCTGATCGCGTCCATCCAGAGTCTGACCCTTGCGCTCCAGCACGCCGATCACCACGAAGGGCAGATTCTTGATGCGCAGGGTTTGCCCGATCGGATCAGTGCCACCAAACAGATTGGCAACGATCTGCTGCCCGACCAGTGCTACCCGCGTGCCGCGCCGCACATCGCCGTGGGTAAAAGGCTGGCCATCATCCAGATTCCAGGCGCGCACCGTCAGATAATCCGGCGTCACCCCATACACCGTGGTGTTCCAGTTGCGCGCGCCGTAAACCAGTTGCGCGCTGTTGGGAAATACCGGCGCCACCGCACTCAGCGACGGCAATTGCGCCATCGCCTGGGCATCGTTCAGGGTCAATGGCGGCGCGGTACCGGCACCGCCACGCAGGCCACCGGCGCTGCTGGAGCCGGGGGAAATCACCAGCAGCGCACTGCCCATGGCGCTGATAGCCTGGCGCACCGTGCTTTGCGCACCCTGCCCCACCGCCAGCATCAGCACGACCGCGCCAACCCCGATGATCATGCCGAGCATGGTCAGGGCTGTGCGCAGCCGGTTCGCGCCCAGTGCGCGCCAGGCTTCGGCGGGCGCCGCATGCCAGCTCACGGCAAGGCCATCCCGTTTTCAGACATTGACGGCGCCATCATGGACGATATGCCCATCCTTGAAGCGCACCAGCCGTCGGGCGCAGCGGGCGATATCCGGTTCATGGGTAACCAGAATCAGGGTTATGCCCTGCTCGCTGTTAAGCCGGTCAAACAGCGCCATGATCTCGTCGCTGGTATGGGTATCGAGATTGCCGGTTGGCTCATCGGCCAGAATCAGCGGTGGCCGGTTAGCCAGGGCGCGGGCGATGGCGACCCGCTGCTGCTGCCCGCCAGAGAGCTGATTGGGCCGGGCATCGCTGCGCGTGCCCAGGCCGACCTGTTGCAGCAGTTCTACAGCCCGCTGCCGCCGCGCCGCCTTGCCGACGCCCGCATAGAGCAGCGGCAGGGCCACGTTATCGGCAATGCTGATGCGCGGCAGCAGGTTAAAACCCTGAAAGACAAAGCCGATCTGGCGATTGCGCAGCATTGCCAGCCGATCCGGATTCAACCGCGCCACCGCCTGGCCGTTCAGCCAGTAATCGCCGGCGCTGGGCGTGTCGAGGCAGCCCAGGATGTTCATGAACGTCGATTTGCCGGAACCGGACGGCCCCATGATGGCCACGAACTCGCCGGTTTCAATCGTCATGTCAATGCCGTGCAGCACCGGGGTCGCACCGCCGCCAGCCAGTGGATACTGCTTGCGCAGACCGCTGACCTGAATCAGCGTCGCCATATTCACATCATCCGCAAGCGGAAGTTACCACCCGCGGCAGCATCGCTCCTGGCCCGGACCTCGCGAATCACCACCCGATCACCCGGCTTGAGTTCGCCGCTGATAATTTCGGTTACCGCGTTATCGGTGAGGCCGGTTTCCACCGCTACCGGGCGCAACTCGCCGGCGCTGTCCAGCACATGCACCTGGGTTCTGCGCTCCTTCGCCGGCGGGCGTGGGCCGCGCTCTTCACCATCATCACGGCGCGGCTGGAAGCTGAGCGCTGCGTTCGCCACCCGCAGCACCGCGTGCCGCGTGCCGGCGGTGATGCTGACATAGGCGGTCATGCCCGGCAGCAGGCGACCCTCGGCGTTATCGACATCGACCACCACGTTGTAGGTGACCACATTCTGCTGCGTGGTGGGATTGAGGCGAATCTGGCGGATGCGGCCCTGAAAGCGCTGCCCGGAATAGGCATCCACGGTAAAGCTGACTGCCATGCCCGGCTGGAGCATGCCGACATCAGCCTCGGCGATGCTGGTGTTGATTTGCATGGCGCGCAGATCCTGAGCGATCTGGAACAGGGTGGGCGTCTGAAAATTGGCAGCGACGGTCTGACCGACATCGACGCTGCGCGCCACCACGACGCCGGCAATCGGCGAGCGGATCACGCTGTTGCGCAGATTGATGCGGTCACGCTCCAGTTGCGCCTCGGCCAGCTTGATCTGAGCAGTCGCAGCATCGACCTGCTGGCGGGCAATATCGAGTTCTTCCCTGGCCACCAGGTTTTTCTGCTGCAGGGTGCTGATGCGCCCAATCTTGATCCGCGCCAGATCCAGCGCGGCCTGGGCCGCCAGCACATTGGCCTCGCTTTGCCTGACCTGAGCCTGAAACAGGGCTGGATCCAGTTCGGCCAGAACCTGATCCTCCCTGACCCGATCGTTGAAGTCGGCATGGATTTTCCGCACCGTGCCCGATACCTGGGTGCCGACATTGACCAGCACCACCGGGGTGAGGGTGCCATTGGCGGTGATCACCTGAACGATATCACCGCGATCAACCAGCTGGGTGCGGTAGCGTTCCGCAGGCGGCGCGGCTTCATGTGGCCAGTAGGCATAGGCCGCTACGCCAGCAGCGATCAGGGCAAGACAGAGCAACAGGGTACGGGAACCGGACATGGGCAGTGATCAACGGATCAATCGAAGACAGGAGGAGCCAAGCCAGATGCTGCTGGCTGCTATTAGACGCGCGAATCCACGACGGTTGCCATGTCACAGCCGATTTTTTCGCGGATCGAAGGCATCGCGCACCGCCTCGCCGACAAACACCAGCAGGCTAAGCAGCAGCGCCAGCACGACAAAACCGGAAATGCCCAACCAGGGCGCCTGCAGATTATCCTTGCCCTGGCGCAATAGATCACCCAGCGATGCCGAACCCGGCGGCAGGCCCAGACCGAGAAAATCGAGCGCGGTCAGGGCGACGATGGAGCCGGAAAGGATGAACGGCATAAAGGTCAGCGTCGCGACCATGGCATTCGGCAGCAGGTGGCGGAACATGATCTGACCATCGCCAACACCCAGGGCGCGGGCAGCACGCACATAGTCGAAATTGCGCGCGCGCAGGAATTCGGCGCGCACCACACCGACCAGCGCGGTCCAGCTAAACAGCATCAGGATCAGCAGCAGGGTCCAGAAACCCGGCGTCACCACGCTGGAGACGATGATCAGAATGAACAGTTGCGGCAATCCACCCCAGACTTCCAGAAAGCGCTGGAACAGCAAATCCAGCCGCCCGCCGAAATAACCCTGCACCGCGCCCGCCGCAACACCGACCAGCGAAGAGATCAGGGTCAGCAACAACCCAAACAGCACCGAAATCCGCAAGCCATAGATCAGGCGGGCCAGCACGTCGCGCCCCTGGTCGTCAGTACCCAGCCAGTTGTCAGCGGAAGGCGGCGCCGGCGCCGGCACCGGCAGATCATAGTTCACCGTGTCATAGCGAAAGCGCACCGGCGGCCACAGCATCCAGCCCTGTCGATTGATCAGTTCGGCCAGATAGGGATCGCGATAATTGGCCACGCTTGGAAACACCCCACCAAAATCAGTCTCGGCATAATCCTTGAACACCGGCGTATAGAACGCACCCTGGTAATACACCAGCAATGGCCGATCATTGGCGATGAATTCCGCACTCAGGCTGCAGCCGAACAGCAGCAGAAACAGCCATAGCGACCACCAGCCGCGCCGATTGGCCCGGAATTGGCCCAACCGGCGCCGGGTCAGCGGCGACAGGTGCAAGTGAAACGACTTTATGCGATCAATCACGCTCATCATCGGTCAGCATCGGTCAGGATTGGTTTTTCAATTTGGCCATGACCCGGTTCACAGGAATCCAGGCCGTTATTCACCTGCCCGCCTTCACGCGGAACCGGCGACTCAGAGCATCTATCTGTCTCTTCAATGTGGCTTTTCCATATCATCGGACTCTGCCTATCGGTACAGATTGACAGTATCTCCGTATAAGAACGCTATTAATCCTGGTAAAAAAATTGTCTTTTATTTTAAAAATCATGTATTTTTTAGATTATTCAACAGTAGCACGCCAGAAACCGTCTCTTTAAATTACATTTGCATATCAACAATCAATAACATTCTCAGCCATAAGGGCACACGCATGTTCAAGACTTCGGGGAACCTTATCCTGTCCTGCCTGTTCGCCACCCTCCTGCTATCCATGAGCGGTTGCGCGACACCACCGCCGCAGGAAAAACCCGCTCCGCCGCCAACCGATACTCTATACACCGCCAAAAAGGGTGACACCCTAGGCAGGATCGCCCAGGAAACCACCGGCAGCAAGAACAATGCCCAGGCGATTGCCGAGTACAATGGACTCAGAAACAAAAACAGGATTGAAATCGGCCAGCAGTTCAAAATACCCGCCCATCTCAGCCTGGCCAATGCCCAGTCCGCCGCACCGGCCAGCGCAGACACTGACAACGATCATGCCACAGACGAGAATTCTTCGGCCGATAGCGAGCAAAACGCTGCGGTGATAGGCGCGGTGCTGGGTGGAATCGTCAGCGCGGTGCTGGCCAATCAGGATGATCATAAGGATTCGAAGGATCATGGCAAACAGGGCCGCCATCAGGATGGGCGGATCGGGCAGCAGCAAACCCAGTCTGCGCAGCATCAAGCCGGGCAGCAGAACGACTCGAAGCCCAAAAAGCAGAAAAAACAGCGCCCCGCAAAGGACTGATGCCACCCACGCTCATCTGATGACTTAAACTGGGAAAGGCCAGCCGTCCTGGCTTTTCCCAACGCTGCGAACCGATGCGAAAATTCAAGAGTCCCTGGTATTACTGGCACACCGGCCATAAGGTCATCGCCCTGTCCAGCCTGACGCTGAGCACGCTGATTCTATGGGCTGTCCTGGGGGTGAGCGCCGGTTTCTCGCCGTGGGGCATTCTGCTTGCACTGCTGCTTGATGCCGCCGGCTTCTGGCTGGCCCTGCTGTATCTGCTGCTGCTGCGCCCGTATGTCCCGGCGTTCAGCGGCCTGCAGGAGCATGTGGATGCGCTGATCATCTACCAGTTTGCCGTGCCGATGCTGCTGGGCTTCCTGCTCAATCGTGCCAGCAGCTTCCTGGTCGCCAGGCTGTCCGGCTATCGCTTCAACTGAAGACCCGGACCCAGGCTCAGGTTTTGCGCGCAGCAAAGTCGATGCGCGGATCAACCAGGTGATAGCTCAGATCGCTGACCAGATTGAGCAGCAGGCCAATCAGGCTGAATATATACAGCGTGCCAAACATCACCGGATAGTCGCGTTTTATCACCGCCTCGAAACCCAGCAGCCCCAGCCCATCCAGCGAGAAAATCACCTCGATCAGCAGTGAACCCGCGAACAGCATGCCGATCAGGGTAGCGGGAAAACCGGCAATCACCAGCAGCATGGCGTTACGGAACACATGTCCGTAAAGCACCCGGTTCTCCGACAGACCCTTGGCGCGGGCGGTCATCACATACTGCTTGTTGATCTCGTCGAGAAAGGCGTTCTTGGTCAGCATGGTCAGCGAGGCAAAGCCGCCAATTACCATCGACAGCACCGGCAGGGTCAAATGCCAGAAATAATCCGCAATCCGCGCCGGCCAGCTTAGATCCGACCACTGATCCGATACCAGGCCGCGCAAGGGAAACCAGTCCAGATAGCGGCCACCGGCAAACAGGATAATCAGCAAAATGGCGAACAGAAAAGCCGGAATGGCGTAGCCGACAATCACCGCAGCACTGCTCAGCACGTCGAAACGTGAGCCGTCGCGCACCGCCTTGGCAATGCCCAGCGGGATTGAAATCAGATAAATCAGCAGCGTGCTCCACACCCCAAGCGAGATCGATACCGGCAGCTTGTCCAGCACCAGATCCAGCACCTTGCAGTCACGAAAATAGCTCTTGCCCAGATCGAAACGCAGGTAATCGCCGATCATGCGCCCAAAGCGCACATGCACGGGCTGATCAAAGCCAAACTGGCGCTGCAGATCGGCGATGAAGGCCGGATCCAGGCCCTGCGCGCCACGATAGGCACCGCTGCTACCCGCGCCCTGAACTGCCTGAGCCACTTCCGCGCCGCTGCTGCCCCCGACCCGCGCGGTGGCGGCCACGGCGGTATTTTTCAACTGCGCCAGCACCTGCTCCACTGGACCACCGGGTGCGATCTGCACGATGGCGAAGTTGATCGCGATAATGCCCAGCAGGGTCAGCGGAATCAGCGCCAGCCGGCGCAGTAGATAGGCCTGCATGGCGCGCGCCTAGGAACCGCTGCTCTTGCGCGCGGCCAGAGCCGCCTGCCGGGCTGGATCAATCCACCAGGTGTCCAGTTGCACGCCCTGCAGGGGCACGCTGGCCGGATAGGCAAAGATGTCCCAGAAGGCAATGCGCGCGTAGGAGATATGCCAGTGCGGAATCACCAGGAACTGCCATTGCAGCGCGCGGTCCAGCGCTCGCGCCCGCGTAGTCAGACTGGCACGGTCCGGTGCGGCAATCAGTTGATCGATCAACTGATCCACCGCCGGGTTCTTCAGACCGGCCAGATTACTGCTGCCTGGCTGCTCAGCGGCAGCACTGCTCCAGAAATCGCGCTGCTCATTGCCCGGCGACAGCGACTGGCCCCAGGTTTTGGCCACCATGTCGAAGTCGAAATCACGCAGCCGGTTTTCGTATTGCGCTGAATCAACACTGCGCACACGCATCTCGATGCCGAGCCGCTCCAGATTGCGCGCGAAGGGCAAGGCAATCCGTTCCCAGGTCGGTTCATCGATCAGCAGCTCAAAACGGAACGGCTCCCCGGTCTGGGCATTGACCAGCTTGCGATCGCGGAAAACCCAGCCGGCGTCCTGCAATAAGTGCAGCGCCCTGGCCATATTGGCACGCAACTGGGCCTCGTCACCGGCCACCGGCGGCTGATATTCGCTGGTGAACAGCCGCTCTGGCAAAGCTTTGCGCAGCGGTTCCAGCACGACCAGTTCCTCTGCCGACGGCAGGCCGCGCGCTGCCAGATCGGAATTGTCGAAGTAGCTGCGGGTGCGCGTGTACTGGTCAAAGAACAGGTTGCGGTTGCTCCATTCAAAGTCGAAGGCATAGGCCAGCGCCTCGCGGACCCGGGCATCCTGGAACAGCGGCCGGCGCAGGTTGAAGACAAAGCCCTGCATCCCCGAGGGCATGCCATGCGCGAAGATTTCCTTTTTGACCAGACCCTTTTCCAAAGCCGGGAAGTTGTAGCCGGTCGCCCAGTTCTTAGCGATATTTTCCACGCGCAGGTCATAGGCACCCGCCTTGAACGCCTCCAGCGCCACGGTGCCATCGCGATAGTAGTCGTAACGCAGCCGATCGATGTTATAGCGACCGCGATTCACCGGCAGATCCTTACCCCAGTACTGATCGTCGCGCCGATAGACGATAAAGCGGCCCGCCTCAAAGCGCTCGACCCGGTACGGACCGCTGCCGGGCGGCACCTCCAGGGTGGTCGCGGCAAAATCCCGGTTCTCCCAGTATTTTTTCGACAGCACCGGCATTTGCCCCATGATCAGCGGCAACTCGCGATTCTCGCCGGGGACAAAGCTGAACCTGACCTGCCGCTCACTGAGCTTCTCGGCCTTGGCGATGCTGGCGTAATACATGCGGTAGAACGGCGTGCCCTTGCTTTTAAGAATTGCAAAGGAAAACAGCACATCATCAGCGGTGATCGAGCTGCCGTCGTGAAATTTCGCCTGTGGACGCAGCGTAAAGGTCACCGAACTGCGATCCTCCGGCACCTCGACACTCTCGGCGATCAGGCCATATTCGCTGAACGGCTCGTCGGCGCTGGCGGTCATCAGGGTTTCAAACAACTGGCCGATATCAGCGGCCTTTTCACCCTTGATATTGAACGGATTGAAGGTATCGAAACTGCCGATGGCAGCAAAACGCGCCTCGCCGCCCTTGGGCGCGGCCGGATTTACATAGTCGAAATGACTGAAATCGGCACCGTACTTGGGTTGGCCATGCAGGGCGATACCGTGGACCGGTGCGGCGCGCGCCACGCCCAGCGTCAGCACAGTCAACAGGCCGAGCACGGCAGCCGCCCGGAACGCACCATGGGATTTCGTACCATTCATCTTTTCGCGATGCATGCAGTATCCTTTACCGTTCGCTGAATTAACACGTTCAGAATTTTTCTAGACGATGGCAAAACACCACAGGAGTTCATTATGGGCTTTCTCGCCGGCAAACGCGCCCTGATCGTTGGGGTCGCCAGCAACCGCTCCATTGCCTGGGGCATCGCCCAAGCCATGCACCGGGAAGGTGCCGAACTGGCCTTCACCTATCAGAATGACAAGCTGCAACCCCGGGTCGAGAAGATGGCCGCTGAGCTGGGCAGCAGCATCACCCTGCCCTGCGATGTGGAAAGCGATGCCGATATCGCCGCCGTGTTTGAACAGCTGCGCCAGCACTGGGATGGCCTGGATATCGTGGTGCACTCGGTCGCCTACGCGCCCCGCGAAGCACTGGAAGGCGATTTTCTGGAGGGGATCAGCCGCGAGAACTTCCGCATCGCCCACGACATCAGTTCCTACAGCTTCGCGGCACTGGCCAAGGCGGCGCGACCGCTGATGCAGGGCCGGCGCGGCGCACTGATCACCATGACCTATCTGGGCGGAGCGCGGGCGGTGCCCAACTACAATGTCATGGGTCTGGCCAAGGCCAGCCTGGACGCCAACGTCCGTTATCTGGCGCAGACCCTCGGCCCCGAGGGCATTCGCGTCAATGCGGTCTCCGCCGGGCCCATCCGTACCCTGGCGGCATCCGGCATCAAGAACTTCCGCAAGATGCTCGACACCTTCGAGCAGCTCGCCCCGCTGCGCCAGTGCGTGACCATCGAGGAAGTCGGCAATACGGCGGCCTTCCTGTGCTCCGATCTGGCCTCGGGTATCACCGGTGAGATCGTCTACGTCGATGGCGGTTTCAACACCGTCGCCCCCGGCGCGATGGCCTGAGACATTACCTGCGCGCCCATCCGATCACCGGACGGGCGCGCACGGGAACGGCCGCCTTGCTTATAGGCGGTCGTTATGGGTCACGATCTTGGTATTCAGACGCACGCTGTCCACCAGCCCGGTGAACTGGCCGGTACCCAACTGTTGCGTCAACTGTTGCGCCAGAGCCGCACGCCGCTCTGCAGGCAGGGCATCGGCAGCGCCCGGAACGACCTTGCTCACCGCAAGCAGCGCCTGATCGCCATTGGCCAGGGCGACCGTACCCAGCGCAATCTGGCCCTCGGCGGGCTGCGGCAAACGAAACGCCGTATCCAGGGTCGCCCGGTCAACACCGTTGGCATCGCGGCCGACCAGCCCGGCATCCTTGAATTCCGCCCCGGTTTCCGCGGCCAGAGTTTGCAGATGTACCCCCTGCGCGGCGCGGGTCTTAAGCGCGGTGATATCCCGGGCCAGGGCTTCGCGGGCCTGCCGCTCGCGCAGTGTCCGGGTGATCTCTTCGCGGGACTGCTCCAAAGTACGCGGTGTCGCATCCTGATGTTCACGCACCCGCAGCACCACCACATGGCCCGGCTCCACTTCCAAGGGTTCGCTATTCACGCCACGCTTGAGCGCATCCTCGCCAAACGCACTCTCGATCACCTTGGGCTGTGCAGTGATCCCCGCGCCACCCTGGCGACTGAACCAGTCACTCTCCTGCACCGGCACACCGAGTGCCTGTGCTGCCGGCTCCAGACTGTCGGGATGCTCATAGCTCAGATTGGCCAGAGTCTGGGTGATTTCGTAGAAACGGTTCTCGGCCTGCTGCTGGCGCAGCTCGTGCGCTACTGCGTCACGCACCTCCTCGAAGGATTTGACCTGCGCCGGGGTGATGCCATCAAGGCGGATGATGTGGAACCCGGACGGCATGCGCACCGGTTCGCTGACATCACCGGGCTTTTGCAATGCAAACAGGGCCGTCTCGAAGGCCGGGCTATCGAACATGCCCTTGCCGATGGTGCCAAGCTGGCTGCCTTCCATCTGACCGGAGCTGTCGGTGCGGACATCCTGCAGAGCCTGATCGAAGCTCCTGGCACCCGAGCGGATGCTGGTGGCGATATCGCGCGCCCGCGCTTCCGCCTGTGCAACCACTTCGGGCGTGGCGCCGGACGGCAGCTTGACCAGAATATGCGAGGCCTGCCGCTCCTCGGGCCGGCCATACTTGTCGAGATGGTCCTGGTAGGCGGCTTTCAGCTGTTCTTCGCTGATTGTGATATCAGCGGCGAGCTTTGCCGACTGCAATTCGATGAAGCTGATCTGGACCTGCTCGGGATTGACGAAGCGCTCACGGTTCTTCTCAAACTCGGCCTGAATCGCCGCGTCATCGACCTTGGCCTGTTCGATATAGCGCGCCAGCGACAGGCGCAGATACTGCAGCGCCCGCTTCTGGCCAAGCAGCATATTCAGCTGCTCCAGCTCAACCGGAGTCAGCAGCGCTGAACCCACCACCCCGTCCCGCAACTGACCGGTGGCCAGCGACTGGCGCAGCCCTTCCTCGAACAGCGCCGGCGTGTAGCCCTGATTGCGCAGCAGGCGCTCGTAAAGATCCTTGTCAAACCGGCCCTGGAACACCGGCAGGGCGACGATTGCATCGTGCAACTGCCGATCCCCTACGCGCAGGCCCTGCTCATGGGCAAAGCGATTCAGCACCCGCTCATCGATTAGCTGCTGCAAAACCTGTTGCTTGAGGCGTGGCCCATCCAGACCGGCCAGGTCCGCCTGATCGCCGAGCATCACCTGCAGGCGCTGGCGCTGCTGCTGATAGGCACGCTGGAAATCCTGCAGGGAAATCTTGTCACCACCGACCGTAGCGGCATCCATCGGCCCGCCGCCTTCAAAGTAATAGTTAATCCCCCAGACCGCGAACGGAATGATGAGCAGGCCAATGATGGTGTAGGCAAACCAGCCCTGGGCGTGATCGCGAATTTTCTGTAGCAGCATGACGAGTACCCGGTTTCAGGTCGGATCACTAAGGAGGTGGCGCGTCGCGATGGCCGCCGCGCAGGCGGGCGACACGCAGGGAGCACATACGAAAAAGGGTGTCGCAGCGACACCCTTCTTGAATTTGGCGGAGCGGACGGGGCTCGAACCCGCGACCCCCGGCGTGACAGGCCGGTATTCTAACCATCTGAACTACCGCTCCGGATGCAACAACTAGCAGCGGCTAGCGCACACTGCGACACGAGGCGGATATTTGGCGGAGCGGACGGGGCTCGAACCCGCGACCCCCGGCGTGACAGGCCGGTATTCTAACCATCTGAACTACCGC
>RXIX01000068.1 GCA_003989075.1 Candidatus Competibacteraceae bacterium
ATGCGCTCGACCAGCACCCGCCCATACCAGCTGCGATCGTAGATCGTCACCCGGCCGGCACGCGGCAGGTGCCGCCAGAAGCGCCACAGGTAGTTATGTGCAGCTTCCTCGTCGGTCGGCGCAGCGACCTGGATCACCTGATAATCGCGTGCATCCAGCGCAGCGGTGATGCGGCGGATGCTGCCGCCCTTGCCTGCCGCATCCCAGCCCTCGAACACCAGCAGGGTGGAAATGCGCCGTTCACGGGCGGCGCGCTGCAACTGATTCAGCCTACCCTGATAACGTTTCAATCCGGCGTCATAATCCTCCCGGGACAGGCTCCTGCTCATATCCAGCCGCGACAGGATGGTCACCGGCGGCAAGCCGGCCAGCTCGGCAACCGGCTGCACCGGGCTGCCGGTCGGTAACTCGCCCCCCGCGCCACTGGCCTGCTGCCGGGCCTCGTTGAGGCGGAAACGGATCGCGTCGCGAATGGTGCTGGCCACGGTGATGCTGCGATAGCGGGCGTCATAGCCCTCAACAATTTTCCACGGCGCCAGCCCGGTGCTGGTCTTCATGATGGTGCGCTCGGCGGCGGCGATGAACTGGTCATACAGCTCCCAGTGCTGCCAGTCGCGCTTGGAAATCTGCCAGTGCAGCAGTGGATTTTTCTCCAGCTTGCGCAGCCGCTCCTTCTGCGCGTCCTTGGACAGATGCATCCAGAACTTGAGAATCAGCGCGCCGCCATCGGCCAGGGTCTGCTCGAAGGTTTTGATGCGCTCCAGGCGCTCATCAAAATCGGCCAGCGTGCTGCGGCCATAGACGTGATCGAGAATCGGCAGCGAATACCAGGAACTCAGGAACAGGCCCATGCGCCCACGGGGCGGCAAATCACGCCAGAAGCGCCAGTATTCCGGGCGGTCACGCTCCTCATCGGACGGCTCGCCAAAGGCATGGGTGACCAGCCATCGCGAATCCAGCCATTCATGCAGCTTATTGACTGTCTCGCTCTTGCCTGCGCCATCCACCCCGGCAAACACCACGATCACCGGAAAATTGGCCTCGCGCAGTGCCATCTGCGTCATCAACAGATCCTCACGCAGGAGCGGCACTTGTTCGTGATAATCGGTTTTGGGCAGCTTGCGCTGCAATTCGGCGGTTCTGAACATCAGGACACCCGACTCCTGTGGCGCGCGCCCGCCGCAACTGACGCAGGCAGACGCAGCCGGCGGTTGATATGAGAGTTGGCGCGCACCGCGACCCGGCGCCCGGTTGCATACGCACGGTTTGTGTTAATCTTAACCCAGTCGACCGACCCACGCGCGACTCTCCCGCTCGAGTCAGGACGGCCGCCCGGCCGCCATCAATCAAGACGAGTCAAGAATATCTCAAGGAGCAACCGATGAAGCGGCGACTATTGGCCAGTCTGGTCCCGGCACTATTGGCGTTTTCCGGCCCTGCCCTGGCCGACATCTACGCCTTCGTGGACAGCAATGGCGTGCGCCATCTTAGCAACGTCCCCAATGACCCGCGCTACAAGCTGGTTATGCGCACGCCCGACTACAGCAGGAACGCCACCCGGCCTTCCAGCTATGCGCCGGGCAGCCTGTACAGCATGCGCAGCGCAGCGCCCGCCGCTGCACCGCTCACCGCCCGCGCCACCCGCACCCGCCTTTCGCAGAACGCCGAGAACAATCGCCGGCGCTTTGCCCCGGACATCGACCGCATCGCCAGCTATCACCGTCTCGACCCGGCGCTGTTGCACGCGGTGATCAGTGCCGAATCCTCCTATAACCCGTGGGCGGTCTCCAATAAGGGCGCCATGGGCCTGATGCAACTGATGCCGGCCACCGCCGAGCGCTTCGGCGTCGATAATCCCTATGACCCAATTGCCAACATGCACGGCGGCGCCCGCTACCTGCGCTGGCTGCTCGACCGTTTCAACGATCCGCGTCTGGCGGTAGCCGCCTATAACGCGGGCGAAGGCGCGGTGCAGAAATACGGCAATCAGGTTCCGCCCTATCAGGAAACCCAGACCTACGTCGTCCGGGTGCTGAACTTCTATCAGCACTATCGTGGCAGCAGCCCCGCCGCCTATAGCACCGTGGCCTACAACGGTGCCGGAACCTACAACAGCGCCTATGGCCAGCAGGGCAGCCGCCCCGCCGGCTATAACAGCAATACCGGTGTCACCATCATCACCCCGCGCGGTGGCCGCGGCTCCGCGATCCCGCCCACAACCACCTATCTGACGCCATCGAATAACCGGATCATCATAGGTAGCAGTGATAGCCGTGGCCGCGCGCAGGCGCCCCGGATTGTCAATGTCAGCAGTGGCCCCACCGTCGCCGATGCTGCCAGTCCGGCCTATAACGGCAAATAGGCATGCCCGGCATCGCGCGCCGGTACCGGCGCTACTGGATCGTTCTGGGGCTTGTACTGGGTGCGGCACTGGCCAGCAGTGCGCTGCTGACCGCTGAATCGCCACAGGCCCAGCGCGAAGCCTTCCTGGCCGCCGAACGCGCCCTGCAGGATACCGCTGCTGCCGCACCCGACCTGGCTGCCCTGCGCGATTACCCGCTGTACCCCTATCTGCGCTATCAGGAGCTGACCCGGCGCCTGGTGGACGTGCCAGCCGCCGAAGTGCGCGACTTTCTGCGCGAGTACGCTGACTCACCGCTGGCCAGGCGTTTGCGCACTGTCTGGTTGCGGCAACTGATTCAGGCGCGGCGCTGGGATGATTATCTGCGCGACTACGCCCCCGCCACCGATCCAAGCTATGACTGCTGGCGCCGTCAGGCCCTGTTGCAAACCGGACAGGAGAGCGCCGCCCTTGAGGACTTTGCCCCGGTCTGGCTGAGCGGTCGCTCCCTGCCAAGCGCCTGTGATCCCGTCATCAACGTCTGGCAGGCGCGTGGCAACCCCAGCGCCGCACAGCGCTGGCAACGCTTCGCCATGGCCATGAATGAACGCGACAGTAATCTGGCGCGCTTCCTGGCCCGCGACATGGCGCCTGCCGACCGCGCCCTGGCCGATACCTGGCTGGCAGTCGTCGAACAGCCGACGCTCATCCTCGACGCCAACCGCATCCCGGGCAATGACCCGCGCAGCGCCGCGATTCTCAATGACGGGCTGCGCCGCTGGCTCTTGCGTGACGCCCCGGCAGCGGCAGCAGCACTCGACACGCTCAAGACCCGCTATCCACAACTGGCAACGAATTTTGCCGACACGGAACGCACGCTGGCTCTGTGGCTGGCCAGCGACTATCACCCTGCGGCCCTGGCGCGGCTCAACGCTCTGCCGGACGCAGTCGCCGATGCCACGGTGCGCGAATGGCGGGTGCGGGTCTGCCTGCGCCAGGCGGATTGGGCGGCAGTGCTGCGTGAAATCGAGCGGCTGCCCACCGCCGAGCGCGACAGTCCGCGCTGGCGCTACTGGCGCGGCCGGGCGCTGGAAGGCCTGGGCCGCAACGAAGACGCACAGACGGCCTACCGCGCCCTGGCCGGCCTGCGCGACTACCACGCTTTCCTCGCCGCCGATCGGCTTGATACGCCCTACACCATCACCAGCACGCCGCTGGCAGCCACGGATGCTGAGCTGGATACCCTGCTCGCCGGTTCCGCCGCGCTGCGCCGCGCCCGCGAGCTGTACATTCTTGGCCGCGAAGCCGACGCCGATGCCGAATGGCGGCAGGCCAGCACGGACTTTACGCCAGCCCAACTGCAGCAGGCCGCGCTGCTGGCGCACCGCTGGGGCTGGCATGCCCAGGCGATTGTGACCCTGGCGCGCGCCAGCGCCTGGGATGATCTGGAACTGCGCTTTCCGCTGGCCTATCGCGACGATGTGCTGGCCAGCGCCAGCGCCAGCGGCATCGATCCGGCCTGGGTCTATGCGGTCATCCGCCAGGAAAGCGCCTTTCGCCCCGATGCCCGTTCACCGGCCGGCGCCCTCGGCCTGATGCAACTGCTACCCAGCACCGGCCAGCAGATCGCCGCCGAACTGCGCGAATCGAGCGATGCCAGCACCGCACTGCTGCAACCGGCGCTCAATATCCGCTATGGCGCCCGCTATCTGCAGCGCATGCAGGCGCACATGCAGGACAACCCGCTGCTGGCCACCGCCGCCTATAACGCCGGTCCGAACAAGGTAGCGCAATGGCTGCCCATCGCTGCGCCTATCGCCGCCGATCTGTGGGCGGAAACCATCCCCTATCGCGAAACCCGCGCCTATGTGCAGCGGGTGATGGAATATCTGGCCATCTATCAGCGGCAACTGGGTACGGCGGCCACGGCGCAGGTGTTGAGTGCGCGCATGAAAGCAGTGCAACCGCCGTCAGCACAGCCCGCTTCCGTTCCCCATGCCGGCTGACGCGAATCACCGCCAGACATCAGCGGACCGCTAGCGGGTCTCGCCCGCCTCGATGTTGCGACACCACGATTCCATGGCCATGCTGGCAGCGAAAAACTGGTAGTTATTGCGTCCCTGGCCCTTGGCGTAATACAGCGCGCTGTCGGCATGCCGCAGCAGGGTTTCCTCATCGCTGCCGTGCTGCGGATACAGGGCAATCCCGATGCTGCAGCCGATGCTGACCGTATGGCCCTCGATCTGGAAGGGCCGGGCGATCGCCTTCAGGACGCGCTGCGCAACCTGCGCGACCGCCTCGATGCGCTGGATTCCGGTGAGCAGGATCACGAACTCATCGCCGCCGAGCCGCGCCAGCAGATCGCTGGGCATCGGCGTCCCACTGCGGGCCACACCCACATAGTCACCCGGACGCAGACACTCCTGCAGGCGCACCGCCACCTGTTGCAACAGAACATCGCCGGCCTGATGGCCGAGGCTGTCGTTCACATCCTTGAAGCGGTCCAGGTCCAGAAACATGACCGCCGGCTGGCTGTCCTGGATCTGCGCCTGGCTGATGGTTTCGCGCAGGCACTCCTGCAGCAGCAGGCGGTTGGGTAACTGGGTCAGGCTGTCGTGATAGGCCAGGAAGCGGACGCGGGCATCGGCCTGCTTGCGCGCGGTAATATCCTGCTGCAGCCAGATAAGGTGTGTCAGCCTGCCCTGCGCATCGCGAATCGCCGAGACATGCGCCAGTTCCCAGAAGTGCTCGCCGTCCTTGCGCACACCGCACAGCTCACCCTGCCAGATTGCCCCATCGGCCACCACCTGCCGCAGCTGCTGATAGGCCGCCGTGCTCAGCAGATCGGTCTGCAGCAGGCTCAGATCCCGGCCGCGCACCTCGTCCAGACTGTAGCCGCTGGTCTCGGTGAACTTACGGTTGACGTAATCGATGCGGCCGGCCGGGTCGGTAATCAGGATCGCGATCGGGTTTTGATCAACCGCGCAGGACAGCTTGCGCATGGTCTCCTCGGCCTGCCGGCGCGCACTGATATCCTGACCGACCAGCACGCTGCCCACGACAAAACCGTCGACATCGCGAAAGGGCGATACCGTCCACAGCAGGGTGCGTTCATCGCCGGCGGGCGTGCGCAGCGTGCCCTCGTAATGACAGGAGCCTTCCACGATGTTCCAGGAATGGGCGCAGGGCGGTGGAGACATCTGCGCTGCGCTCACGTTCTCGCCGTGGCAAAAGGGGTACAGCTCCTGCGCTGCATGATTGCATTCCAGCACCCGCCCCTCGCGATCCAGCACCAGGATAATGCTGCTGGTGGCCTGCACCAGGCTGCGAAAGCGCGCCTCGCTCTCCTGCGCCGCCAGCAGGGCGCGACTGGCGCGCAGGATATAACGCACCCGCTGATGCAGGATCAGCCATTGAATCGGCTTGGTGATGAAATCGGTGGCGCCGACCTGATAGGCGCGTTCGATGGAATCGACATCGTCCAGACCGGTGACCATGATGATGGGGACGTTCGCCCCCTCCAGCGATTGGCGCAGCGCCGCGCAGACTTCGAAGCCGTCCATCCCGGGCATGATCACATCCAGCAGGACGATATCGGGCTGCACATCCGCAAAGCAGCGCAGGGCCTGCGCGCCGTCGCTGGCCTCGATCACGGCGCATCCACCCTGCTGCAGTGCAATACCGGTCAGCAGGCGCTGGCCGGCGTCGTCATCGACCACCAGCACCCGCGGCTGCTCACTTTCAAGCTCCATCACGACGGTATCTCCGTAAGGCATTGACACAACAAGGTACGTACCGCTGTGAACTCACTCTCCAGCAGCGCCAGACGTTCGGCTGCACCGGCCAGTTGCTGGGCACGGGCCTGCAATTCCAGTTCCCGGCATGCATCGCGCACCCGCAGGGCACCGAGATTGGCGCTGCTGGATTTAAGCGTATGGGCGGCAACGCGCAGCGCTTCGGCATTACCCGTGCCTATGGCCTGCCGCGCCTCCTCGATCAACTGTATCGCATCGCGCAGGTAGATCTGGATCAGGCGCGAAAGCAGTTGCGGCGCGCCATTACGCTCCATGACCCGGATCTGCTCCAGCACGGTCCCGTCCAGCACCACCGACTTTGCATCCGCACCCGGGATTGCATCAAGGAGCGGCAGCGCAACCGGCGGTATTTCGCCAGGCTGTGACACGTCCGCAGTATCCGTTGCCGAGGCCAGTGGCACTGATAGCCAGCGGCGCAGAATCGCCACCAGTTCACTGCGCGCGAACGGTTTGCCCAGATAATCATCCATGCCCACCGCCAGACAGCGCTCGCGGTCGCCGGCCACGGCATGGGCGGTCAGCGCCACGATCGGTACCCGCGCCAGCGCGTTCTCCTGCTCGCGGGCGCGAATCAGTGCCGTCGCCTTAAATCCGTCCATGACCGGCATCTGCCCATCCATGAACACCAGGTCATAATGCTCCTGCGCCAGCCGCTCAACCGCCTCGCGCCCATTTTCCAGGACCGTCACCTGGCAGCCGAGCTGTTCCAGCATGACCCGGGCCACTTCCTGATTGACCGCATTATCCTCGACCAGCAGCACCCGACCGCCGCGCGCTACGATGTCGTCCGGCCTGGCATCCGGCAACTGTGGCGGCCGCTGACTGTCGGCCTCGCCCAGTGCGCGGCGCAGGCACGAACGCAAGGCCGCCCGGCGCACCGGCTTGTCGATGCGCAGCAGCAAACCGCTCCGGTATACCGGCACGGAATACAGCTCATGCGGGGTCACCGCCGCCATCAGTACCGGCCGGATGCCCCGCAGCGCCGGCTCACGCTGCAGCGCCTGCGCCAGCTCCAGCCCGGTCATATCCGGCAGGCGTTCATCCAGCAGGGCAATCGCGAAAGGATGACCGCCGCCACGCGCCGCCCGCAACCGTCCCAGCGCCGCCTGGCCGCTGGTCACCGCATCGACCTGCACCCCCCAGGCACGCAGATGCTGGCTCAGCACCGCCCGGTTGTTGGTACTGGCTGCGGCGATCAGCGCCCGGATATTTTGAAACGCCAGCCGGGTGCCGGGCTGTGAAGGCGGTTCAACCGCGATGCTCGTGTCCTGCGCCAGATCGAGGGTGAATTCAAAGGTCGCGCCCTGGCCCTCGACGCTGTGCACCATCAGGACGCCACCCATCAGCTCCACCAACTGGCGGGCGATGGTCAGCCCCAGACCGCTGCCGCCATACTGACGGGTCATCGAACCGTCGATCTGATCGAAGGCCACGAAAATGCGTTCCTGCAGGGCGGCCGGGATGCCTATGCCGGTATCGCTGACCGCAAAGCGCAGGCGGCAATCCGTCGCGCGGCGCTCCAGCAGCGTCACCCGCACCACAACCTCGCCATGCTCGGTGAACTTGATGGCATTGCTGAGCAGGTTGCCCAGCACCTGACGCAGGCGTCCCGGATCACCGCGCACCGGAATCGGTTCGGTCGGCACCGCGCAGACCAGTTCCAGACCCTTGCGCTGCGCGCCCTCGACGAACAGGCTCGCGACATCCTCAACCGAATCCTGCAGCAGGAATTTAGCGCTTTCCAGAGTCAGCTTGCCGGCCTCGATGCGCGAGAAATCCAGCACGTCGTTGATGATACGCACCAGGCTGGTCCCGGATTGACGGATCACCTCGGCGAAATGCCGCGCCTGTGGCGGCAGCACGGTTTGCAGCAGCAGATCGGTCATGCCCAGCACGCCATTCATCGGCGTGCGGATTTCATGACTCATGTTGGCCAGAAACTGCGACTTGGCCTGATTGGCGACCTCGGCGCGCGCCTTGGAGCGGCTCAGTTCCTCGACCAGCGATTGCAGTTCCTGATTGGCCTGCACCAGATCGGTGGTGCGGTCAGCGACTTCCCGTTCCAGGCGGACGTTGTATTCGGCCAGCTCGGCGTCACGGTGCTGGATCTGCCCGAGCATGTCGTTGAAGCGATCCACCAGCGTGCCCAGTTCATCCTCGCTGGTACGCGGCACTCGTACCGCGTAGTTGCGGGTCCGGGCAATTTCATCCATGGCCGCGCGCAGGCGCAGAATGGGCGTCGAGATCAGTCCCTGAACGCGCGCGGCCAGCAGTCCGGTCAGCAACAGCGAACCCACGAACAGCGCGACCACCACCCTGTAAAAGCGCCACAGGCTTTCGTGCAGTTCGCTCAGATCGGAATACAGCATGACGTGGCCGAGGTGCTGCCCGTCCAGGACGATCGGGCGAATGACTAACAGCCAGCCATCCTGGCCACGCACCAGCGCGTCATCCGGCACCGTATAGGGTGTTGTGGCCCGATCGAGATGGATCTGCTCATCCCAGCGCCGCAACTGCTGATACTGCGCGTCCGTCAATTGCGCCGACCGGAACTCGGCCAGATGCTGGCTCTGTGAATCGGCGATCAGTCCGTAGGGAATGCCAGGCTTGGTGCGCAGCACGTCCAGATTCTGCTTGATGGCGTCCGTGTCGTGAAACAGCAGGGCGGAAGCAGCGTTGTAGGCGACCACATCGGCCAGCGTGATCAACTGCATGCGCGCGGCGTGGCGCAGGGTATAGCTGTGATTGAAGGCCAGCGCGCCTGTGGCCGCGAGCAGGATCACGCCACTGGTCAGCACCATGATCACCATCAGCTTGTGGCGAATGGACAGCGTGCGAAACCGGATCATGCGTTTATTCATCGAAAACCCGCGCCAGCTTGAGCAACTGGGAGCTGAGCCTGATACCCGAACGCTGGACCACTGCCAGATTGATATCGAAGTGAATGCGCCGGTCACGCTCGACCAGCCCGATCATGCCACCGACCTGGGCGAAACTGTCAATATCGCTGACACTGAGCACCGGCAGGCCTTCGAGCGTGGCCAGCAGTTGCGGCAGACGACCCTGCTCGGAGCGACTGATGAACAGCAGGTGACAGCCACGCAGGGCAGCAACGCCCGGCAGCCCCGTCATGTGCTGGATTCTGATGGCGTGCGTATCCACAGCCTTGCCGGCCAATGCGTCCAGTGCGTCGCCAAAGGGATTTTTGCCGACGATACAGAGCACCAGCAGGCTGCTGTCCTCCGCGAACACCGACGTCGGCCACTTGGCAAAGCGGGCGAAGTTGTAGAGATACGCCGCCTTGACTTCGTACTCGCCATATTCCTGTGCCATCCCGGACAGCGCCAGCAACTGCAGGCCGATCGCCAAGACGCGCATCCAGACCTGTCTTGAAAAGCGCCGCCATCGCCTTAGAACGACCATTTGAGCTGGCCATACAGGCTGCGCTCGACTTCAACCGGGTAGGTATAAGCCTCCTGCACAAATTCCAACTGATGATCGCTGAGCAGGTTGGCGCCAACCAGTGCCAGCTCCAGATCAGGCCGCGGGCGCCACCCGAGGCGCAGGGTCAAGCCCCAGGTCGGATCAACCGTCACTGTCCCCAGGGTGGAGATCGTCTGCACCAGCAGCGAGCTGGAATAGCGCAGCCACGCATCCAGCTCCAGGGTGTCATTGATCTGCCATGACGACAGCAGCGAGACCTGATCCGCCGGTGCCCATGCACGCTGTGGATGACTCATCCACAGATGGCTGTAGGCCAGTTGCAGGCGCCAATCCGGGTGCGGTCGCCAGTCCGCCGCCATTTCAAAACCACGATTCGCGGCGTTCAGGCCGTTGTTGAAGTAGCGGGGCAACACCCAGTGGGGTGCAGGCTCCGTGACCAGATAGGGCGCGCCATCGGTCGCGCTCAACAGATCGTCGTAGTCGTTATAGAACGCCGTAACATCCAGCGAGAGTGACTCATGCAGCCAGTTCCGGTAGCCGATTTCGTAGGCGGTCAGCTTTTCGGCTGCAAAGGCGTTACTGCCCAAGCCGGTCACGACAGCCGGCAGACCGCCAAATGCCGGCAGCGGCGGCAGGGTGAAAAAGGTTGTGCGCCCTTCCTCGACGCGCGAGGGCGTGCGCACCGCCCGCGAGATCGACCCCCACAGGCGTTGCTGCGCCGTTGGCATCCACAACAGACGCGCGCTCGGCTGCCATTCCCAGCCGGTGTAATCGTTACGTTCCAGGCGCAGGCCGAGCGTCAGGCGCAGGCGCGCGGCGGCAAAGTCGATCTGGTCCTGCCCAAAGATGCTAAACAGGCTGGTAGTCGCCTCGGTCGGGTCGACCATGCTCAGGGCCACGGGCGCATAGTGGTCCTGGTAGTGACGATAGTTCAGCCCCCAGACGACCTGCTGGTCGCTGCTTAAACCGAAGCTGTGCTGGAAGTCAAGATCAAAGGTTTCCAGGGACACATCCTGCTGCAGGTCACTGTGTTCCTGGTTTTGATAGTAGGTCTGCAGGCTGAACTGCCCGGTTGGCGCATAGTTGCGCACCCAGCGCGCCTGCAGGCTGTTACCACGGGCGGTAACCGGGTCAAGGCGGTGTTCGTTGTAGGGCGGCTCCAGCATCGGGACCACCATGTTCTGGTTCATGTCGCCGCTGTAGTGATCGCCCAGGACCACCACGTCATCGCGGGCGCTCGGCTGCCAGTCGAGACGAAAACCGCCGCGCTGCATGGTCCAGTCGTCACTGCTGCTCTGGCCCTGGGGATCGACGAAGCCCTCGCGCCTGGCGGAACGGCCATAGATGCGATAACGGGCGCTTTCGCCCAGTTTGCCCCCGTAGCGGGCATCGACGATGGCGCGTTCCTCGTTGCCAGCGGTCACGCTCACCAGAGCGCCCTGGGTTTCCGATGCTGACTTGGTGATGATATTGATCACACCGTTGACCGCATTGGCGCCCCACAGGCTGCCACCAGGCCCCCGGATGACCTCGATACGCGCGATGTCATTGATCGGCAGGTCCTGAAGCTCCCAGTACACGCCGGAGAACACCGGGGTATAGACCGAGCGGCCGTCGATCATCACCAGCAGCTTGTTGGCAAAACGGCCATTGAAACCGCGAATGCTGATCGCCCAGCGACTGGAATCAATACGCGCCACATCGACGCCCGGCGCCAGCCGCAGGGCTTCGGCAACCTGGGTAACGCCAGTGCGGCGCAAATCATCGGCGGTGATGACGAAAACGGCAGCGGCGGAATCACTCCAGGCCTGTGACTGCCGCGCGGCGGATACCACTTCGACCTGCATCAGCTCTTCAACACTCAGCGCCGTCAGATCCATGGCCACAGCAGATACACCAAAGAACATGCCCTGCAACGCCAGTAGCCATGGCGCCCAGCTCCAAGGCCTGCTCATCGGGTATTTTCCCCGTCCCTGGTCACGCTTTTTCCTGCAGATCGCACCGTTTTGCACTGGCCCCCTATATCAATCCCAAATCCCATGTTGAACCGCCGTCGACGATTCACGTCAGCCGTATCAGGTTCATTATAGGAACAGGGCTTTCGCTTACCTGACTTTTTCCGTCATACCCGCGAAAGCGGGTATCCATTCTTTTCAACACGCTACTGGATTCCCGCATACGCGGGAATGACGAAAAGCGCAAGTCACGTATATTAGATATATTAGAAAATCAATGAGCTGAAACACCAAGCGAAAGTCCTTGGGAAATGGTCGCGCGCTACGTTACTACAGCAAAACTGTGGCGGAAATCAGCAGGCCGCCACGGTCACAGTACACCGCAGCTACGCCCCGTAGCGCCTGCATTCACCGGCCACGCACCAGCACCGCGATGGATTCAACGTGCGCGGTATGTGGAAACATATCCACCACGCCGGCGCTCTCCAGCCGATAGCCAAAGCGCTGCACCAGTTCGCCGACATCGCGCGCCAAGGTCGCCGGATGACAGGACACATACACCAGCCGCCGCGCGCCCAGCGCCGCGATGCGCGGCATCATCGCCAACGCCCCGGAACGCGGTGGATCCAGCAGAATCTGGTCATAGCCGCCCTGCAGCCACGGTACATCGGCCAATTCCGCAGCCAGGTCAGCGGCATAAAACCGGGCATTACTGATGCCATTACGGGCCGCATTGCGCTGTGCCCAGTCGACCAGGCTCTGCTCACCCTCGACGCCGACCACCTCGCGCGCCTGCCGCGCCAGCGCCAGGGTGAAATTGCCCAGCCCGCAGAACAGATCCAGCACCCGGTCATCCGGCCCGATCTGCAGCAGCGCACTGGCCCGTTCGATCAGTTGCCGATTGATGGCGGCGTTGATCTGCACGAAATGCCAGGGCTGGAATTCCAGATCGAGAGCAAAATCGGCCAGTGCGTAATGCAGGTGCGGCTGTTCCGGCCACAGGGCGCGCACGCTGGATGGGCCACCCGGTTGCAGATACAGCGCCAGACCGTGCCGTTCGCCAAAGGCGCGCAAGGTGGCCACATCAGCATCAACCGGCGGCGCCAGCACCCGGAAATTGAGCGCCAGCAGCGTATCGCCACCGGCGATTTCGATTTGCGGCAGTTGTTCGCGGATTGACAGGGTTTCGATCATGCCCGCCAAGTCCTCCAGCAGACCGCCAATGCGCGCATCAAGCACTTCGCAGCGGCGCAGATCGGCGAGAAAGGCGCTGTGCCGCTCGCGAAAGCCCACCAGCACCCGGCCTTTCTTGGCCACCCATTTGACGCCAATGCGCGCGCGGCGCCGGTACTGCCAGACCGGCCCAGTCAACGGCTCCAGCACCTGCGCGGGCTGCACCTTGCCAATGTGCGTCAGGCTGTCAAGCAGCCAGCGCTGCTTAAAGGCCAGTTGCGCGCCCGGTTCCAGATGCTGCAGGGCACAGCCGCCACAGACCGCAAAATGGGCACAACGCGGTTCCACCCGTTCCGGCGCGGACCGCAGGACCGTCACGGTGCGCGCTTCGTCGTGGCGACCACGCCGCGCAGTGTAGACACACTCCACTTCTTCGCCCGGCAAGGCGCCTTCGATGAATACTGCCTTACCGTCACGGCGCGCCACGCCCTGCCCTTCATGGCTGAGATCGGCGACTTCGACGCTAAAGGTTTCCAATGGCGCCTGCTGCCTGGCTTTGCGCTTACTCATGTTCGTATACCGCCTTCTTTCAGGAAAACAGGCCGGTGGACAGGTAGCGGTCGCCGCGATCGCAAATGATGGTGACGATCAGCGCATGCTCGACTTCCACCATCAGCCGCAGCGCCGCTGCAACCGCTCCACCCGCTGAAACGCCGCAACAGATGCCTTCCTCGCGCGCCAGCCGCCGGGTGGTTGCCTCGGCCTCGGCCTGATCGATGTCGATGATCCGGTCAACCCGCGCCGGATCGTAGATTTTCGGCAGATAGTCCAGCGGCCAGCGCCGGATGCCGGCGATGCTTGATCCCTCCGTCGGTTGCACGCCGATGATCTGCACCGCCGGATTCCGTTCCTTGAGATAGCGCGACACGCCCATGATGGTACCGGTGGTGCCCATGGCGCTCACGAAATGGGTGATCTGTCCCTGGGTATCGCGCCAGATCTCCGGGCCGGTGGTCGCGTAATGGGCCAGCGGATTATCAGGATTGGCGAACTGATCGAGCACCCGGCCACGCCCTTCCCGTTCCAGGCGCGCCGCCAGATCACGGGCGCCTTCCATGCCTTCCTCCCTGCTGACCAGCATCAGCTCGGCGCCATAGGCCTGCATCGCGGCGCGGCGTTCGACACTCTGGTTATCGGGCATGATCAACACCATGCGATAACCTTTCATCGCAGCGATCATGGCCAGCGCAATGCCGGTGTTGCCGCTGGTGGCCTCGATCAATACATCGCCGGGACGGATCACACCGCGCGCCTCCGCCTGCTGGATCATGCTCAGCGCCGGGCGATCCTTAACCGAGCCGGCTGGGTTATTGCCTTCCAGCTTGCCCAGCAGCAGGCTGCTGCTGGACCCAGGCAGACGCTGCAGGCGCACCAGCGGGGTATTGCCGATGAAGGTTTCGAGAGTGGGGACAGCAAAGTTCGGCATGGGCATTAAAATTCCAGTGGAGAAAAAATTGCGGTGACGTTTTCCCGTCCCGCCAAGTGTGGTAAACGATTATAAGCAACCCTCATTCAGACCATGCGGACTCCATACGGGCGCGACAGCGCCGCACCCTGGACCCACCGATCCGGCGATCATGACGTGACGCGACACTCCCTGGCACTGCGCCTGCTGCTCTGCGGCCTGCTCCTGCTGGCTGGACCGTTATCCGCCCAGGACACCACCGCGACATCCAGCCTCCCGGATACCGCGCCCGCATCTGCACCCGCGACCGCTGCGCAGACTCCAGCGGATGCTCAAGCGGAGGCCGACACCGGCACGCTCAGCATCGTGGTCGAAGGTCTGGATGCGCCGCTGCGCGATAATGTGCTGGCCTTTCTCGACATTAACCGCTACGCCGGCAAGTCCGCGCCGGAAGAGGTTCGCCTGCGCTGGCTGCATGGCAACGCCGAGCGTGAGATTCGTCAGGCACTGGAACCGTTCGGCTATTTCGAACCGGTCATCGAACCGTCCCTGGAGCGAACCCCGACGGGCTGGGAGGCACGCTACCGCATCCAACCGGGCCGGCCACTGCCGCTGGAAATGGTCGATATCCAGGTGCTCGGCGAGGGCGGTCAGGACCCGGCCTTTCAAAAACTGCTGGCCTCGCTGCCGCTGGCACGCGGCCAGACCCTGAACCAGCCACAATACGAACAGCTTAAGCAGACCCTGGAATCGCTGGCCACCGAGCGCGGCTATTTCGCCGCCCACTTCACCGAGCACAGCATCCGCGTTGATCTGCAAAGCTACAGCGCCGCGATTCACCTGCACTACGACACCGGCCCGCGCTATCGCTTCGGCGATGTCCGCTTCAGGCAGGATTTCCTGTCGCCCAAGCTGCTGGCGCGCTACCCGCATTTCAAGCCCGGCGATCCCTATAACAGCAATGATCTGCTGAAACTGCAGGGCGATCTCAACGCCAGCGCCTACTTCAGCCAGGTCGAAGTCACCGCGCCGCCCGATGACAAGACCCACACCGCCCCGATCGATGTCGAACTGACGCCGAACAAGAAGCGCAAATACAGCGCTGGTCTGGGCTACGGCACCGATACCGGCGTTCGCGCCAAGCTGCGCGTCGAGCAGCGCTGGCTCAATCGCCAGGGCCATCACTACGACGCCGAGCTGCAATACTCGACCATCAAGTCCCTGATCGGCTTTAAGTACATCATCCCCGGCGCAGACCCCAC
>RXIX01000069.1 GCA_003989075.1 Candidatus Competibacteraceae bacterium
CCGGTCCGCCGGCCAACAGTGCTTATTCGATGGGCGACACCCAACTTACGGGCAGCATTGTTGACGTGTATGACCCGACCGGCACTACTCTGCTCCAGGCTGCTGGGGCACGGGCCGCGTTCCTGGTTGAGAACAACCTGACGAATACCTCGGAAGGCAGCTCATCGGCAAATCTCAACCTGTCTGTGGATATCGAATTCATCGCTAACTTTACTGATGAGCTGATTCTGACCCTCGATTACCTGGCGTACGCGGTCGCTAACGTCACGCCAAATGGGCTGCCCGGCTCCAACGCGGATGCGTCCTTTAACTGGAGCTGGTCGCTGAAAGACATCTCGAATCCAAACAATACGATTAGCATCGATAAAGATAGCCCCACCGCGCTGAATTCGGGCCCGGTCGCCGTCAACAACCCCGGCACCGACACTGGCGGCAGCTTGACTTCGGGTTCCTATAGCTACACCACCAACACGCTGACCGCCGGAACCGCCTATCGGCTGAGCATCGCCCAGATCGGTCAGGCCAATGCCACCTTCAAGGTGCCGGAGCCGGGCAGTCTGGCCATGCTCGGCATCGGTCTACTCGGCATGGTTGGGGTCGGTCGCTTCCGCCGGCAGCAGAACAACGGCTGAGTTAGAAGCAACATCGCAGCTCAATCTTTAGCTGGAAAAAAACAGCGCCCGATTAAATCGGGCGCTGTGCTGTTTGGGGCGTGTGAACTTCCTGATGGCCCTATCCTAATGATCTTGCCGCCCCGTCCCTGCCCATAAAGATTCCAGGCTGATAGCGCCCAGGTGCGATAATGCCCTCAGGATCCAGCGCTGTCTTGAGATGCTCTACGGTTTGCCAAAAGGTATCTTGACCCTGTGGACTGAGCAGCGACATCCCCCGGGTCGAAGCACGGTAGAGCGGATAACCAAGGTCGTAAAGCCTTGCGACACCCTGCTCGTAACATTCCAAGGCTCTCGCGGTTTCCATTGCGTCTTCTGCATCGTAATCAATGGTGTATACAGCAGCCAGAGCCCGCTCATTAATCATGTTGACCGTGACATGGCAATCAAAGCCATGGCTGGAAAACAGCGTATCCATCTCCTGATTCAGCCGCGCCAAATCCTCGGCCCGAAACGGCAGGATCGGCGCCATCCACATAATGCCGACCCCGGCGCCCGCCAAATCGGTATCGTCACTCAAATCGCTCGGCCAGCCGCCCTGCTTGCGCCAGTAGGCCCCGCGCAGGAAAAAACCGGTCGGTCGGCCACTGTGCATGCCCGCCAGGGATTCGGCAGCGCGTATTTTCCGATCCAGCGCCGGCAACAGGCCAAGCCGGTTGCAAAAGTTCGCGGCTGCTCGCCCCAAGCGCAGTAACCAGGGTGGCAAAAACATCACCTTGGCGTGCACGCCACGCAATGCCTGCTTCAAAAGGCGCCGATGCAGCCACACTTGCGCCCGCGTCCCGTAGAACGCGCCCGACATCGCCCAAGCGCCAATACCCGCTGCCTGCCGCATCTGTTGCCGCAACTCTGGAGTCAGGCGCGCGCGCTCCGGCAGGGCATTGCGGGGAAATGCGCCATCACTGGACAACGCGCGCAAATCATTACCGATGTGCGGGACACTGTGCAGAACCCGTGTCAGACGCAAGTGCCGCAAGGCCGGTAACGCAGCCAGCAGATCCTCATCTTCCTTGAACAGCACCAGGAACGGACAAAACGATTTTGGAATTGGCAGCAACCATAAGCCAAGCCGAGTGACGATGCCAAAGTTGGACTGTGTGAATAACCCATCCAGAAACGGCCCGACGCCATAGGGATAAACGTGCGTAGTTCGGGCATTGGCATAGTGACCAAAGCCGGTCTCCAGAACCTCGCCGCTGCCGAGCACCACCTCCAGGCCAGAAATCGTCTGGATACGGTTACCGTAGGGTGTGTGCCCAAAACCGCGCTCGACGATATTGCCAATCAGGCTGGAATTCGGACCCGAACCGGTGCAATCACACCAGAACGGCATACCCTGTTCCGCTAGATGTTCGGCCAGTTGCCGCTGGGTCACGCCCGGCTCAATCACCGCATAACCCAATTCGCCGTCAACGGTATGGATGCGATTCATCCGCCCCAGATCCACGATCACCTGCCCTTCCCGCACCGGACAGGCATCACCGTAACCCCAGTTCTGACCGGCGCTCAATGGATAGAGCGGCGTTTTAAAGGTCCGGGCGATACGTACCAGCGCCACAACCTCATCACGCGATGCCGGCCTAAGCACTGCCAATGCACGCCGGGCGCTGCTTGAACAAGTACGCGCGTAGCGATCCAGATCAGCATCGGTCGTACGCACATGCTCCTCGCCGAGCACCGCGCGCCACTGCATAAGTGCCGCCGCAAAATCCGCTGCAACGGTCGCGACATCCTGTTCTTGCTGTTCATTATTCATGGACACGCTCCGCCTTGCTGGACTGGGCTGCTACAGGATCGCCCCATTCGTTTTGGCCGAATCCATGGCCTACAGGGATTGACCCTGGATGCGGCCAAGGACTTTTTGTGAGAATATACAAAATGTCATCTTTAAATAACAAAAAATATCAAAAAAGATACGATTTTGCCGTTAAATTCCATACGGCCTTTTACAACCAAACCTACTCTTACTCCAATCCCGATGTTCGACTCCACCCACGAAGTGCTCTTGGCCAACACCGAAGCGGCCCGCGTCATCCACCGCAAGATTCGCTATCACGTCTATTGCCTGGAACGCCGCTTCGAGAATCCGGCGCGTTATCCGACCGGGCAGGAACACGATCACTGGGACAGCCACGCCGCGCCGTTCATCGTTCGCGAGCGTGCCACCGGCGCCTGGGTCGCCACTCTGCGCCTGGTGCTTCCCGAAGCGACCCGGTTTCCATTGGAAACCCTGCGCTGCCTGCCGCCCGAATCCCCTCACTCTCTCCAGCGGCACCAATTCGCCGAAATCTCGCGCATCTGCGTCATCAACTCCGCCAACCCGCACACCATTAACCACCATCTGGACCAGAACTTCGGTCCTGTCAGTCGACATGGCGAGTCTGAAATCCTGCTGGGCATGATCCGGGCGATCGTGATCTACGGTCTGGAGCGCGACATCGAACACTGCTACCTGCTGGTCACCGAAGCCTTTGCGCGCCTGTTGCGCCGGCTCGGCGTAGTGCTGCACCGGGCCGGTAAGGCTATCGAACATCGCGGCCTGCGCACGCCCTATCGGGTTGGATTGCGGGAAAATGCGGCAGCGCTCAGTGCCCGCTCGCCAGCCATCAGCCAGTTATTCGCCCGCCGCGCGCTGGCCTATCAGCCCTTTTCGGCGCTCACCGGCTATCGCTCAGGCGTGCCAGCCGGAATGCTGGCACGACCCGGCACCGATACTCCGACCCGGCCTGGCGCACAGTATTCCCGGCCTGGTCCTGGCGTCTGGCGTCTGGAAATGGACCCTTCCAAGCCCGGTCCGGGCCACTGGCGCGGCACCGGGCTGAATACGCGACCGGGCTAGCTCTTCCCCAAGCTCGCCAGCAGCTTGCGCGCCTCTTCACGCTCCGGGAACGGCTCCGGCGCATCGGCCAGTTTTTCCAGCTCCTGGCGCGCAGCATCCTTGCGCCCAAGTTTGGCGTAGGCCACTGCCAGGTGATAACGGATGGTCGGCTGCTGCGGCGACAGCTCGACCGCCTTGCGCAACAGTTCAGCACCGCGGGCCGCGTCATCGCTCTGCACCAGAATCCAGCCCAGGGTATCGGCAACCTCCGGATTTTTCGGTGCCTTGTCATAGGCCCGCTCGGCGGTGCGTTGGGCGCGCGGATCGCCCGCCTCGAAGTAGAACCAGGCCAGGTTGTTGAGCACCACGCCATCATCGGGGAATTTCTCGGCCAGCCGCTCGTACTCGGCAATGGCCGCGCCCTTGTTCGAGTCCTGCAGATACAGGGCCAGTTGCAGGCGCACGCGACTGTCATTCGGCTCGCTGGCCAGCCACTGACGCAGAGTAGTCAGCGCCGGCTCACGCGCGCCTGACAACCATTGCGCATTGGCCAGACGCACGGTTGTGGTCGTGTCCGGGGCCTTGGCGTGCGCGGCCTGATAGGCAGCGACGGCCGGCGTAAAGGCCTTCTGCTGCAACTGGAGATCACCTTCCAGCATGTGCCCGGTGATCTGCTCCGGATACAGGGTCTGAATCTGACGCGCACCGGCCAGGGCATCGGCGAAGCGCCCCTCCTTAGCCTGCAGACGCGCCCTGGCGAGCAGCGCCGGCAGATAGTTGCCCTGCACCGCCAGGGCCTGGTCCAGCGCCGTCAGCGCCGCCGGCACATTAGGTGCCGTCGCCTGCGCCATCGCCACCATATACCAGGGTTCCGGCGTGCGCGGTTGCAGCGCCGCCAGCCGCTCGAAGGTCGCCACGGCTGCGGGCGACTTGCCCTCATTGACCTGCAGCAGACCCAGTGCCCGCAACACCTGCGGATTCTCCGGATAGCGGGCCAACAGCTTATTCACCACCTCCATGGCTCGCCTGTTATCCTTGCCCGCCACGTATTCCTGCCCCAGCGCCAGACCGGCCTCGATCGAATCCGGCTGTCGCGCCCAGGCTTTTTCCAGCAGACTCAGCGACTCGTCGCCATGGCCAAGCAGCTCCGCCAGCCGCAGCAGGGCCGCCAGGTTATCGGGATTGCGTTCCAGCAACTGCCGGTAGCGCAACTGGGCCGCGACGCGATCACCGGCCTTCAGATCCAGCCCGGCCAGATTCATCTGCGCTGGCACATAATCGGGCTTGAGGCGCAACGCCTGCTCAAACGCCTTGCGCGACGCTGCCACATCGTCCCGGGCCAGCCAGGCCGCGCCAAGCAGATTGAAAGCGACCGGATCATCGGGACGCTTTTCGGTCAACTCGCGCGCCGCCGCGATCGCCTTGTCGTATTCCTTCTGCTGCAGATAGGCCTGAATCAGCAGCGTATCGGCCTGCTGCACGCCGCGATCCAGGGTCACCGCCGCGCCGTTGGCGCTGTCGGCGCCCTCGCGCTTGGCCAGCCGCTCATACTCGGCGATGGCTTCCTCACGCCGCCCAAGCCGTTGCAATTCCATCGCCAGCCGGGTCCGCACCTGCACATCGCCGGGCTGCACCGCCAGCCAGTCGCGCAGGGTTTTCAACGCGCCTTCACCATCCCCGGTGACCTGCTGCGCACCTGCCAGCAGCAACACGGTCTGACTATCGGCGGCCCGGGCATGTGCGGTGCGATAGGCGCTCAGCGCCTTGGCGAAATCCTTCTGCCGCAGATACAGATTGCCTTCCAACTGATAGCCGACGCTCAGCTTGGGAAACTGGCTCTGCAGGGCCCTGGCGGCGGTCAGCGCTTCCTTGAACTTCTGCTGCTGCGCCAGCAGTTCGACCTGCGCCACCCGCGACGGCAGGTAATCACCCTGCACTGCCAACGCCCGCTGAATGGAGTCAGCCGCGCCCTTGAAATCCTGGGTACGCGCCTGGGTCAAGGCCAGCAGATGCCACGGCTCGGGCGACTGCGGCTGTGCCTCGCTCAGCTTGCGAAACACGCTCTGCGCCTCATCCATACGGCCATCGGCGAGCAGTGCCAATCCCAGAGTGCGCTCCGCTGCCGGTTGTCCGGGATGAGCTGCCTGCAAACCCCGGGCGACGTTGAGCGCCTTGAGATTAAGTCCGGCTGCCTGATACTGGCCGATCAGCGCCAGCCCCGCCTGCAGGGAAGCCGGATTACTGTTCCAGGCCTGCTCCAGCAAATGCAGCGTCTGCTCAGTCTGGCCGGCCTGCTCGGTCAGCGCCGCAAGCCGCAGCAGCGCACCCAGATTGGCGGGATCCTGGGCCAGCACGCTTTCGTAACGGGCACGCGCGGCACTGCGATTACCGGCCTTCAACTCCAGCAGACCCAGATTCAGCGCGGCGGTGCTGAATTTCGGATCCAGGCGCAGCGCTTCCTCAAACGCAGCACGGGCCTGATTATCGTCGCCCTTGGCCATCCAGGCGCTGCCAAGCAGGTTGCGGGCCACCGGATCAGTCGGCTTTTTCCTGGCCAGTTCATCGGCTGCGGTCACGGCGCGCGCGTAGTCCTGCTGCTGGATGTAGGCCTGCACCAGCAGCAGATCAGCCTGCAGCACGTCCTGACCGAGTTCGACCAGCCCCTGCAACTCGCGCACGGCCTCGCCGGGCTTGCCTTCGCTCATACGCGCCAGCGCCAGTTGCGTGCGAATCTGGGTGGCATCGGGGGCGATGTTCGCCGCCTTCTGTAGATATTCGGAACCCTTGGCAGAGTCGCGATTCTGCAGATAGGCGCTGCCGAGCAGGGCCAGCAGCTGGGCATCATCGGGCGCCTGTGCCAGAGCCGGCTTGAGCACGTCAATCGCCCGCTGTGGCTGATTCAGCTTAAGCTGGGTCGCTGCCAGCAGCAGTCGTGCGGGCAGATAATTGGGCTGGCGGATGATGAAGCTGCCCAGATATTGATCCGCCTGCTGCAGGTTGCCCTGTTCATAGTTGATCGAGCCGAGCAGGAACTGGCTGCCGGGATGATTGGGCAGTACCCGCAGCACCTGCAGCAGGGCATCCTGAGCAGCGGCAAAATCCTTTTTCTGGAACAGGATGCTGCCGCGCAAGTAGTTGGCCTGTGGCGAATTGGGCAGGCGCTTGCGCACCACCTCGACATCGGCCAGCGCTTCGTCCTGCTGACCCTGGGCGATGCGAATCTCGGCGCGCTCGAGCAGGGCCGTGGCATTTTGCGGCTGCAGAGTCAGCACCTGTTGCAGAGCCTTGAGCGCGCCGGGATCATCGTTCTGCAGGCGCCGCAGCCGCGCCTTGATAAACCAGGGCCGCAGATCATCCGGTGCGCCAGCGCTGGCCTGAGTGGCGAAATCGTCGGCCTCACTGTAATTGCGCCCGATCAGGGCCAATTCGCTCAGGCCAAGCAGGGCATCAACCTGTCCCGATTGCAGGGTCAGGGCGCGACTGAGCAGACCACGGGCCACGTCCGGCTGGGCCAGCGCCAGCGCCGCCAGACCCTGCAAGGCCAGCAAACCGGCCTGCGTGGCCGGCGAATCCGCATTTTCGAGGGTCAGATCCAGCACTTTCTGATTCTGATCCTGCAGCATATAGGCGCGCGCCAGCGGCACCAGCCAGACCTCACGCGCCGCGCCCAGATCGCGGGCGCGCAGCAGTTCCTTTTCAGCCGGCGCGCCATTGCCGGTCGTCACATAGATCTGGCCGAGCAGCAGGCGCGCATCACGGTTATCCGGGTTCTTGCGCAGGGCATTTTTCAGCTCGATGACGCTGGCCGACCAATCCTGCTTGGCTTGATACTCGCGGGCACGCTGCAGGTACTCAATGTCAGTGGTCCGATCACCACACCCGGCCAGCCCGGTCGCCAGGCCAGCGCCGAGCAGACAGGCCAGCACTGCGGCGCGCGAGGTGAAAACGGGAAAACGGGACGGTTTTTTCACATTAGCCTCCTGGCATATGTACTGCGGCGGGTGGGACGGGAGTGAGCAATCCAGAGTCGATTGCTTTCGAGTATAGACAGACAATGCAATCCATCCATTCCCGTGGCATCAGGCGACGAGCCGGTTTCAGCTTGGTTTAATCTGCCTGTCCTAGACTAGGATTCAAGGTCGCTGCTCTCTGCGGCCACAGGTCCCGAACAACCGGGCAGCTCTTCACCCCCGTTACCGATGAGGCATCACCCAAATGAAAATTCGCAGCACTCTGATCGCCGCTACGCTCGCCGCTACGTTCGCCGCCATTCCCGCGTTTGCCGCCGATACGGCTGCCGCACCGGCCGCACCGGCTGCCGCTGTGCCCGCTCCCATCACCAAGGAGCAGGCGGTAGAAATGGCCACCAAGGCCCATCCGGGCAAGGTCACCAAGGCCTATGAGGACACCCACAAGGGCAAGCAGACCTGGGAAGTCAAAATCGATGGTGAGGACGGCAAGAAGTGGGAGATCTATTACGACATGAAGACCGGCGAACTGGTTGACGCCAAGAGCAAGTAAACCGCGCCGCACTTCCCCTTTCCTCATCGGCGTCTCCCCGCGATGCACGGGGAGCGCCGCCACAGATCCCATCCATGAGCGCCAACAACACCAACAACCTCAGCAACACCGCAATCGTCGTCTGGGATCCACTGGTTCGCCTGTTCCATTGGACCCTGGTCGGCGCGTTTGTCCTGGCCTATTCCACCCAGAGCGAGATCTTTGAGGCGCTGCAAAATCACCTGGATGGCCCGTTGTTGCAGAACATGCATGTCTGGGCCGGCTATGTCCTGGGCGGCCTGCTGCTGTTTCGGCTGGTCTGGGGCTTCATCGGGCCACGCTATGCCCGTTTTAGCGATTTCGTGCGTGGACCGCGCGCAACCCTGCTTTATGTCAAGGATGTGCTGCTGCTGCGCGCGCCCCGTCACCTGGGCCATAACCCGGCCGGCGGCGCGATGATCGTTGCCCTGCTGCTCAGCCTGACCGGCACCGTAGTCGCTGGCCTGCTGCTGTACGGCGCTGACAAGGGCCTGGGTCCGCTGGCCGAACTCATGGCCAACAGCAGCGATGACACCATCGAAACCCTGGAGGAACTCCACGAGTTCTGCGCCAACTTCACCGTATTCCTGATAGCCGGCCATCTGCTCGGCGTGCTCTGGGAAAGCCTGCTGCATCGCGAGAATCTGGCCCGCGCCATGATCACCGGCCGCAAGCGCGGCTGATCCGGCCCCGGCGATACACGCTCATGCCCTCACATCCCCACCGTCGCGCCGCTCTATCCCTGCTGGCGGCCCTGCTGGCTCATGGCACCCCGGCCAGCGCCGAGAAGCGCGATTACGCCGATATCCGGCGTCTGCAGAGCAGTGGGGAAATTCTCTCCCTGGAAACCATCATTGCACGCCATCGCCGCCAGCACCCCGGCGGCCAGTTGCTGGAAGCGGAACTGGAACAGGAACGGGGCCGCTATGTATACGACCTGAAGATTCTCGATGACGATGGCGTGGTGCGTGAGTTCGAATATGACGCACGCAGCGGTGAACTGTGGTCGCTGGAACGAAAATGAGGGCTTGAGAAGATGCGCCTGCTGCTGGTGGAAGACGATGTTCGGCTCAGCGCGCACCTGCGTCTGGAGCTGGAACAGGCCGGCTTTGCTGTCGATCTGGCCGATAACGGCGTCGATGCCCAGTTCATGGGTGAATCCGAGCCTTATGCGCTGGTAGTGCTTGATCTGGGTCTGCCGGGCCGGCCGGGTCTGGAGGTGCTGCGTCAATGGCGCGCCGCTGGCAATGCGGTGCCGGTGCTGATTCTTACCGCCCGTGATGCCTGGCACGAAAAAGTCGATGGCTTCAAGGCCGGCGCCGATGACTATCTCGGCAAGCCATTCCACACCGCCGAACTGCTCGCGCGGTTGCAGGCGCTGCTACGCCGTGGCGTTGCCCGGCCACATGGCCGCCTGCAGGCTGCCGGCCTGGAACTGGACGAGGAACAGCAGACCGTGCGCCCGTCCGGCAGCGACGAAACCATCACTCTAACCGGCACCGAGTTCCGCCTGCTGCGCTATTTCATGCTCCATCCGGGGCGGGTACTGTCCAAGAGCCATCTGGCCGAGCAGATCTATGACTTCGCCGCCGAGCATGACAGCAATGTGCTGGAGGTCTACATCAACCGGCTGCGCCGCAAGCTGGGCCGTGACCTGATCGCTACGCGGCGCGGCCAGGGCTATGTCTTTGGCCCCGGCACGCCATGATCTCACTGCAAACGCGGCTATCGGCCAGCCTGATCCTGGTGCTGGCTGTGCTGCTGGCGCTGGCGATTGCCCTGGGCGGCTACTCACTGCGCCGGCTGGCCGAGGATTTCGTTGCCGCCCGCCTGGAACATGATCTGGAAACGCTGCTGTCAGCGCTGGAATTCGATCCCCATGGCCAGCCGCGCCTGCTCACCGATCAAATCGGCATCTCCTTCCGCCAGCCCTATTCGGGCCACTATTACCGGATTGAAACACCCAGCGGCGAGCTGGCCTCGCGTTCACTGTGGGATGCCGAACTACCGCTGCCATCACTGAGCGGGACGCGCTTCACCCGCGTTTTCATCACGGGTCCGCAGGCGCAGCGCCTGCTGCTGGTGGGGCGCGCCTTTCAGGTGCAGGGCCGACCGGTGCGTATGGCAGTGACCGAGGACTTCACCCCGATCAGTGCCGGACTGCAGCGGCTGTTGCTGGAATTCGCACTGATTGCGCTGGCGCTGTTTGGCCTGCTGCTGCTGGCACAGCGGTGGCTGGTGCGCCATGGTCTGGCACCGCTGGAACGCATCCGCCGCGAACTGCCGCGCCTGGCGCAGGGTGAGATCAGCGCGCTGTCGCTGGAAACACCTGCCGAGGTGCGACCGCTGGTGGTTGAGCTCAATCGCCTGTTGACCCTGCTCGACCAGCGCCAGCGCCGCGCCCGCCATGCACTGGGCAATCTGGCCCATGCCCTGAAAACGCCGCTGACCGCGCTGACCCAGCTCGCCGAGCAGCCACCGCCGCCGACCGAACTCCAGAATTGGTGGCAGGATCTGCGCCAGCAGTTACGGCAGGTGCGCGCCCTCACCGAGCGCGAGCTGAAACGGGCACGCATCGCCGGTGGCGGTGCGCCGGGCTTGCGGGTGCTGCTGGCGCCGGAAATCGCTGATCTGGTCACTACCCTGCAGCGTATTCACCGGGAGCGCGCGCTGCATATCGAGACCCATCTGCCGCCGGGCGGCGTGTTTTCCGGGGATCGTGACGACCTGCTGGAACTGCTCGGTAACCTGCTCGACAACGCCTGTCAGTGGGCCCGGACTACGGTGCGGCTTAGTGCCGTGCTGGAGCCGGAAATACTGTCTTTGCGTATCGAGGATGACGGCCCCGGTTGTCCGCCGGAGCACTTGGAGTTGCTGAGCCAACGGGGTATGCGCGTTGATGAGTCACGCGCCGGCCATGGCCTGGGTCTGGCGATCGCCAGCGATATCGTCGCCCAATATGGCGGCGCACTGAATCTGGGCCGCTCGGAGACACTGGGCGGTTTTCTAGCCGAGGTGCATCTGCCGCGCTCCCTGCCCGCCACACCCGAGCCGGTCAGTAGCTCTCAAAACTGAAGCGCGCCTCACCTATCAGGATCTGATCGCCTGCCTCCAGGGCCAGCACCTCGTTAGTGGCCAGCCTGTGGCAACCGATGTGCACCGCACCTGGCCCGGCCAGATTCTGCACCCAATACATGCCATCACGAAAGAACAGTTCGGCATGGTGCGCCTCGACGCCGGGCGCGGTGATACGCAAGCCGGCATCGGCGGCACTGCCCAGCGATAGCCACTTGGGCAAATAATAATGCACCACCGGACTGTGCCCACCGGCGCTGTCGGCACGCTCGAAACGGGCATAGAGCAGCGTGCCCGGATTACCCACCCCGCTCAGTTCGGCCAGACGGTCCTGCATGCAGAGCAGATTCAGATAACGGTTGCGAAACGCTGCGCGCAGATCATCCATGTCCTTGCGCTGATCGAGCTGGCGCAGCGTTTCCACCAGTTCCAGCAGATAGTGGCCAAACTTGTCGCGTGGAGCGTGAATATCCCAGTCCAGGGCTTCCGGCTGCGAGCGCTCATCCCAGGCCAGCGTCAGGCGCAGCAGATACAGATCGCAGATGTCGAGCTGATCGCCGGTTTCCAGCAGATGCCAACTGCCCCGCTCCAGACGCTGGCCATTGCGCCCGGTGTAGGTATGCCCCAGATCGCTGGTCGGCATCAGGGCCAACTGGTCGCCCAGCGCGCAGATCACGCAGTGCAAACGGGAAATGCGCGTGTAATCGGCGGTAAACCCAAGGGCGAAGTCGCCAAAACCCTTGCCGGTCCCGGTGTTGTAGCGGCCAAAGATCATGAAAGGCCGCGACACCAGCTCGATGCGCGCCGGGGCACAGGTCGGGTCGGCGGCCAGCAGCAGCGCCCGGCTCAGCACTGAACCGCGACTGAGGATCTGACTGGCGGCGCGCGCCGCAACCAGCGGATCGACATAGCTCTTATCCGGTTCCAGCTCCAGCGGCAGGGTATAGGCCAGGCCACCAACCGCGTCGGGGTTCTGTGCCGCACCCGCGCCGAGCAGCCAGGCCCCCACCGCGCCGGTCATCGGCTCGGCTGGCGGCTCGGCACGGAAGTAGTCGAGGCGCAACTCGCCACCGATGTGCTGGACGGCCACCCGCACCGGGGTGTACCCCTGAAAATCGGCGCGCAGTTCCACCCAGCCATCGTAGGCGCTCCATTCGCCGCGGTGGTTGCACAGCTCCAGCCGCAGATGCAGCGTAGTCGGCAGCAAATCGGACTGCGGGCAACGATACTCGGCGTAGACCGGCTGTGCCGACCGGCCATCAAGCAGGCGCAGCGCCGCAAAGCGACCGTCGTCAGCAAACAGCAGGTCCGGTCCTTCCACGCGCAGCTGGATTTCCCGGTACTGCCACCAGCTCGGATTGAGCACCAGGGCGCACAGCGTACCGGTCGGCTGCGCGCCGGTGCCGCGGGCGATCACCAGATCCAGCAAGACTGGCTGGCGCGATTCCAGCAGGCGCGCCACGCGCCGTTCCAGCTCGGCGATCTGCGTCGAATCCCCGCCACGCAGCAGCAACAGATAACGGGCGCGGAAGTAATGCAACACCGCGCGATCGCGGGCGCTGGCACCCTGACTCTTGGCCTCGACTTCATCCAGCAGGGTGGCAAACTCGCGCAGGGTCGAGGACTGCGGCAGCAGCGCCAGCGAAATCGACTCGGCAACGGGTGCTGCTACGGGCGGCAGAACTGCAGCCACTGCCGGTTCCGGCGCATTAGCCAGTGGCAGCGCCTGCTCTTCGGGTTCCAGGGTGAAATCGAGACTCAGATCCAGATCAGCCGTGCCCAGCGCCAGCCCACTATCGAGCACCTTGCGCGCCTGCGCGGCATCCGGGGTGCGCGGCCTTTCGCTGAGAAAGCAGCTCTGTGCCGCCTCATCGACCAGCTCCGGGGTAATGCCGCGCCCCGGATCCAGGCTGGCGAACATCAGCAGGGCATCACAGAGCATGGCAATCGCCCGCGGCACCCCTTGGCAATGGCTGTCGATGTGCGTAATGGTCGCGGCGGACAGCAGCGCCTCATCCGGATAGCCGGCTACCCGCAGCTGCTGGATGATGAAGTTGCCAACCTCGTGCGGCGGCAAACGCTCCAGGCAGCAGTGCAGTGCGATACTGGCCTGCAGGGCCTGCAATTCCGGTTGGCGCAGTTTGCCCTCGAAATCAGGCAGACCGGCCAGCATCACCTGCAGGCGCTGCTCCGGCGGCAGCACCTCCGAAAAGGCCAGCAACTGGCCAAGCGCCTCGACGCTCGCCCCCTGCACATCATCGAGCACCAGAGCAATCACCCGGTTGCTGGCCGCCTCGGTGACCAGCACATCCTGCACCAGGCGGCTTTGTTGCGCAGTGCTCATCTGCGAGGCTGGCAGATCGAGATTGGCGCACAGGTAACTGAGCATGTCCGGAAAATCGAGGCTGGCATGGGCGAGCAGCACGAAACGGATGTCGGTAGCCTCGGCCATGCAGCGCCGCAGCAGCATGGTCTTGCCAACACCGCTTTCACCGGTCAGTAGCACAAAACCGCGCCGCTGCCGGATCGCCTGCAGCAGCGCCGCACAGGTGTTGTCCAGGACGGTATTGCGGTAGAAATGCCGCGGATCCTTCGACTTGAAGGGCTTGTGATCCAAGCCGAAATAGGCCGTGTACATATCTGTGCCTCGCGTCCGATCCGGTAATAAGCTGCATCAGTTTAAGCGCATCCCAAAAGCCCGTCACGGGCTCGCGGCAGCCCGCGACCTCGCCCCGGCCGGCAGTCGTGCGCACAATGCTGCCCATTCGGCCTCGATCGCCGCAACCAGCAGATGCGGATCCGCCAGCACGCCGCTGTCACTGGTTACGCCAACGGTGATCGCGCCGGTATAACTGAATATGCTGATACCCACCCCGATTCCGGCAATCTGCGGCACCCAGGCCAGCACCCGGTCGACCCGCACCCCAGCCAGAATCAGCGGCTGATCCGGACCGGGTACATTCGTCAGCACCGCAGTCGCCTTCAGGCCAAAGCCGCGCAGCAGCAGCCGCTCGACCGCTGCCGGCAGCCAGCCGGCGACGCTCAGCAACAGGCGGTTGGCCAGCATTTCCGGACCACCCTTGATGCGTTCCATGCGCACCCGCAGTGCCGCCAGCCGCGCCAGCGGATCGGCCATGCCCAGCGGCAGGGTCAACAGCACCGCACCAAATTCGTTATCGACGCGAATCTCTTCCTGATAGGGACGCAGATTGACCGGCACCAGCAGACGCAGCGCCGACGGCGGCCTAGCACCCCGGTCGCGCAGATAGCGCGCCAGTGCTCCAGCGACCACCGTCAGCAGCACATCGTTGACCCGACCGCCACTGTGCTGGCGCACGGCATTGATCGCGGTCAACGGAATTGGCGCCGACCAGGCAACCCGCTTATCGCCAGTGAGCCGACCACGCAGCAGGGTGCGCGTATCCGGCCCGAGCAGCAGTTGTCGCAACAGCGCTCCAGCATTTGCCATGAACCAGCGCAACCGGCCCCAGCGCCCTGATGGAGGCAATAGCGCATGCCCGGTCTTGGCGGCCAGTCGCGCCTGTTCATGCTGCCATTGCAGCCGATTCGCACCCGGCGGCATATCGCCCAGCGCCAGGAAAACGCGCAGCAGGGCCACCCCATCGGCGATGCAGTGATGGACACGGAACACCAGAGCACTGCCGCTGCCGACGTTTTCCACCAGAACACAGCGCCACAGCGGCCGATCACTCGGCAATGGCTCACCGGCCCAGCGCCCCACCAGAACCTGCAGAGCGTGGGTATCGGCCGGCTCCGACAGGCGCAGAGTCTGCAGATGCGCCGTCCAGTCCAGTGGCCCATCCTCGACCCAGCAGGGTCGCCCGCCCACCTCACGCACCCGCTGCCGAAAACGCGCCAGCGGCAGCAAACGCGCCTGCAACAGCGACTGCACCTGCTCCAGCGTCAGCGGCCGTTCAAGCAGCAGCACCAGGCTCACCACCATCGGCTGCCCGGGCACATCCATCCGCGCCCAGCAGCGATCCTGACCGCTGAGCGGTCGCGGTTGTACGCACGCCGCCGCCTCGCTTCCATCGACAGCGATGCCTCCCTCGTCCAGTACCGCTGCATAGCCTTGCGCTTGTGGTTCCATGTGTCTCCTCCTGCGATTGCTATACTGTTTCCACCCGGCGCGACCGCGCGCCGCGCGCATGCCCGCTGTTTCCCACCCAACCCGACCCACCCCATCCACCCGCATGGCCGAGGATTCACGCCCGTCGTCGCCGCTTCCACTGCGTCCCGCCGCTCGCACCCGGCTGC
>RXIX01000070.1 GCA_003989075.1 Candidatus Competibacteraceae bacterium
TTCCCGTTGTGCGCGGCTGCACCGGAATGATGTCCTGCCAGGCCGAATACAGCGCCGGGCGCAGCAGATCATTCATCGCCGCATCGACCACGGCAAAACTCTTCTCCTCGCCCTGTTTGAGCAACTCCACCCGCGTCAGCAGAATGCCAGCATTGCCGATGATCGCCCGACCCGGCTCGATCAGCAGGGTATAGGGCAGCTCACGCAGATGACGCAACAGCGCGGTGGCCTGCTCGGCGGGCAGCGGCGGTTCTTCATCGCGATAGCGGATGCCCAGCCCGCCACCCAGATCGAGATGGCGAATGACAATGCCCTGCCCCGCCAGCCGCGCCGCCAGGGCCAGCACCCGTTCGAGCGCATCGACAAACGGCGCGATCTGGGTCAGTTGCGAGCCGATATGGCAGTCGATGCCGATCACCTGCAGGTGCGGCGAAGCGGCGGCCCGGTCATAAACCGCCGGCGCACGCTCCATGGCAATGCCGAATTTGTTCTGCTTCAGACCGGTGGAGATATAGGGATGGGTCTGGGCATCGACATCGGGGTTGATGCGCAGCGACACCGGCGCCCGCTGGCCGCGCGCCGCCGCGACCTGTTCGAGCAGTTCCAGTTCGGCCTCGGATTCAACGTTGAAGCAGTAGATGCCCAGTTCCAGAGCGCGCTCCAGTTCATCACGGCGCTTGCCGACCCCGGAAAACACCACCTTGCCCGGATCACCGCCGGCGGCCAGTACCCGTTCCAGCTCGCCGACTGAAACGATATCGAAGCCCGAACCGAGCTGGGCCAGCAGATTCAATACCGCCAGGTTGCTGTTGGCCTTGACCGCGTAGCACACCCGGTGCGGGTGATCGCCAAAAGCGTGGTCGAAAGCCCGCCAGTGCCGCTCCAGCGTAGCGCGGGAATAGATGTAGCAGGGTGTGCCAACGGCGGCGGCGATCGTGGCAACCGGCACGTCCTCAGCATGCAACTGGCCGTTGCGATAGGTAAAATGATCCATGGCGTCAGGGCTTCACAGTCGGGTTCGGAATCGGAGCCGGTGCTGGAGCCGGCGCGGTCTGCGGCGTGGCCGTCGGTGCTGGCGCGGGCGGCTTGGGCAGATAGAGTGGGCCTTTCTGGCCGCAGCCAACCAGCAGCACAGCGAGCAGACACGCCAGTACGGATCCGGGATGAAGAAGGCGCATGCGAAACACTCCTCAGCTCGGCAAAAAATGGCCGCCAGTATAGCGCGCCGAGCGCCCATGGGTGCGGCTTGACAAGGTCGCTGGCTTTGCGGCTAATGCCGTTCGACTGTTTTCCAAGGGGATTGCCCAATGAGCCAGACTGACCTCGCACTGAGCACGATCGAGATCGAACCGCAGGGTCCGGTCCATGCCAGCATTATCTGGATGCACGGCCTGGGCGCCGACGCCCATGATTTCGAACCGATCGTGCCGGAACTGCGCCTGCCGGCGACGCTGGGCGCGCGCTTTGTCTTTCCCAACGCGCCAATCCGTCCCGTGACCCTGAACGGCGGCATGCGCATGCGCGCCTGGTACGACGTCTTCAGCCTCGACCTGCCGCGCGAGGAGGATCAGGTCGGTGTGCAGGCCTCGGCGGCCGCGATTGACCGACTGCTGGAACGGGAACAGCAGCGCGGCATCCCGGCTGAACGCATCGTGCTGGCCGGTTTTTCCCAGGGTGGGGCGATGGCGCTGCACACCGGCCTGCGCTACCGGCAACGGCTGGCCGGCATTCTGGCCCTGTCCTGCTATATCCCGCTGGCCGGAACACTGGCCAGCGAACGCCAGGCCGTCAATCAGCATACGCCGCTGTTCATCGCCCACGGCGACTATGATGCCGTCATCCCGATGCGCTATGGCCAGCAGAGCGCTGAGGCCCTGAAAAGTCTCGGCTATGCGGTGGACTGGAACGATTACGGCATGGGCCACGAGGTATGCTGGGAGGAAATCGGCGACATTTCCGCCTGGCTGCAGCGGGTACTGGCGGTTTCAGGCACCTGACAAACCGCTGACACTCACCACGCGGCCCTGCTGCGCCCGGCCCGGCGCAGCAATGGCCGTAAACCGGTCACCGTCACGACCGCTCAGGCGGGCAATCGCAGCACTTTGCGCAGCAAAAGTTCGTTACTATGCCGGCTGACCAGTGCCTCAAGGGTCGTGATTTCCCTGAATCCCTGCCGAAGATAAAAGCGTCTGGCCGAATCATTGAAGGATGAGACCAGAACCCAGCAATTCATCGCCAGTGTTTCGGTTTCCCGTTCCATCCAGTACAGAATGGCCGTGCCCAGGCCACGTCCCTGCTGATCTGGGCAAAGACCAATCAACTCCAGATAGGAACCTCTCAGCCAGGGATAACGCACTGCGACCACGCCGGCGATCAGCGCATCGACCATCACCGTATAGCGATGCAGGGATGGATCATGGGCTGACAGATAATGTTCCAGTTGCATGGCGGAATAGCCCAGATCCAGCCAGGGACTCATGCCCGCCAGCATGCTGGCAACCGGCCGGGCATCTTCGGCCCGCAAGCGCACAAGGCGGCACCCGGACAGGCAGTATTCATCATGAAAAGGACCTTGATTCATCATGGGGCGCCCGCCTTGAAAAGGCGATCATAGCGAAGATTATCGCCGGGCTTGAGTTCGTAACAGGACTCGGCGGCAAACACCTCACCTGTGGCGAGCAATTCGCTGATTGTGACAAAACGATAGCCCTGCTTGCGCAGCCCGGAGATGATCAGCGGCAAGGCCTCGGCCGTGTGCCAGCCTCGACCATTGGCATGTGCTACCACGATGGAACCGGGCTGAACCTGATTCAAAACAGTGCGCGCGATATTCTGCGCCGTTTGTCCTCTGACTGGATCGCCCGTGACGATATTCCATTGAATCGCGACCAGTCCGGTCTGATTGACCGCAGCAAGGGACTGCGCATTACAAGCACCATAAGGAAAACGGAATGTGGTCAGCGCAGGCGGAATGGCGGCAGCCGCTTTTTCGCCGAACCGGGCCGCGCACTTTGATTGCAGCAGTTTCTCACGCAGTATTTCGTATTCGGACTGCGTCCAGGTGATCTGGTCATACATGCCAGGTCCATTCAGCACGCGCAAATTGCCATGCGTCCAGGCATGATTGCCGATTTCAAAAAGCGGATCGGCCATAAGCTGCATGGTCTTGACCGGATGAGAGCGCATCCATTTGCCACCGGCAAAGAAGGTCGCTTTCACCTGATGATCGCGCAGATAATTGACCAGATCGGCATCGTAGCCGCTTTTCTCATGGGCCTGCTCGCAGAGATCAAAGGTCAGCGCAACCCACTTTTCCGCGTTGCGCGGTTTGACGTAACGGATTGAGCCGCCCAGCTTCTCCGGCAGCAGCGCCTGCTTTTGATAGCTGATGCGCTCAGGCGGCGAAGGGTCGGACGCCTGCTTTTGAATGCTTCTGTCACCTGCGGAACCCCGCAGTTCAGCAGGAGTCCAGCATGCCCGCAATAGATCATCAGGCGCGGCGGTGTTCCGAACAGCCTTATTCAGCCGGGCCATTGCATGCGCATCGATAGCCTTTCTGATCGCAGGCCACCATTCGGCGATGGAGCTGAGTGCGGCATGTTCCGCCTTGCCGATTAAGGGGCTGATGGCCAATAGAACCGCCATCAGACCACGCCAACCCCGTTTCCTAAGCAGATCGAACGGAGGCTTTCCCATTCATGGCAACTCCGCCGCCGCTAGCCAGTTCCGTGCCGCCGCCGCTGCTTCACGCACCCGGTTGGGCGCGGTGCCGCCCAGCACATCGCGCGCCGCCACCGAGCCCTGCAACGACAGCACCGCGAACACATCCTGTTCGATCAGCGGCGAAAACTGCTGCAGGTCCGCCAACGTCATCTCAGCCAGATCCCGCCCGCTTTCCACGCCCAGCCGCACCGCCTTGCCGACAATCTCATGAGCATCGCGGAACGGTACGCCCTTGCGCACCAGATAATCGGCCAGATCGGTCGCAGTGGCGAAACCGCGCCGCGCCGATTCGAGCATATTGCCGCGCTTGGCACGCAGCGCCGGCACCATATCGGCAAAGGCGCGCAGGCAACCGAGTACGGTATCGACGGTATCGAACAGCGGTTCCTTGTCCTCCTGATTGTCCTTGTTGTAGGCCAGCGGCTGGCTCTTCATCAGCGTCAGCAGCGCAATCAGGTGGCCGTTGACCCGACCGGTCTTGCCGCGCACCAGCTCCGGCACGTCGGGATTCTTCTTCTGCGGCATGATCGAGGAGCCGGTGCAGAAACGATCCGGCAGGTCGATGAAATCAAACTGCGCCGAGGACCACAGCACCAGTTCCTCGGACATCCGCGACAGATGAGTCATCAGAATTGCGGCGGCGGCTGTGAATTCCAGGGCGAAATCGCGATCGCTGACCGCATCCAGCGAGTTGGCCGCCGGCGCACTGAACCCGAGCAGTTGCGCGCTGTAGACCCGATCCAGAGGATAACTGGTGCCCGCCAGAGCCGCCGCGCCCAGGGGCATGATATTGACCCGCTTGCGGCAATCCAGCAGCCGCTCGTAGTCGCGCTTGAGCATCTCAAACCAGGCCAGCAGGTGATGGCCGAAGGTTACCGGCTGTGCCACCTGCAGATGGGTAAAGCCGGGCATGATGGTCGCGGCCTCGGTTTCGGCCTGCGTCGCCAGTCCGGCCAGCAGTCGCCGCAATTCGATGAAAATCGCGTCGATGGCATCGCGCAGATACAGGCGCACATCGGTCGCAACCTGATCGTTGCGCGAACGGCCCGTGTGCAGGCGCTTGCCGGCATCGCCGATGCGTGCGGTCAGCCGCGCCTCGATGTTCATGTGCACATCTTCCAGCGCCACCGACCATTCAAAGGTACCGCTTTCAATCTCGGCACGGATCGTCTCCAGGCCGCTGACAATCGCCGTGCAATCCGCCTCGGACAGCACGCCTACCCGCGCCAGCATGCGCGCATGAGCAATGGAGCCGGCGATGTCCTGCCGGTACATGCGCCGGTCAAAATCCACCGACGCCGTGAACGCTGCCACGAAGGCATCGGTACTTTCAGTAAAGCGCCCGCCCCAGGTCTTGTTGGTCTGTGTGTCGCTCATAAGATATGCTGCTTGGTTAAATTAAGAACGCCATAGCTTACCAGACCATGCCCGCTAACATCCTGCGCATCGCCACCCGCCAAAGCCCCCTTGCCCTGTGGCAAGCCGAACACGTCGCCGAACGTCTGCGGCAGGCCCATCCCGGCCTGCATGTGGAACTGATCGGTATGCTCACCCGCGGCGACAAGATCCTCGACAGCCCGCTGGCCAAGGTCGGCGGCAAGGGCCTGTTCGTCAAGGAACTGGAACAGGGCCTGCTCGAAGGCCGCGCCGATCTGGCTGTGCATTCCATGAAGGATGTGCCGGTCGAATTTCCCGCTGGGCTGGGCCTGCCGGTGATCCTGGCTCGCGAGGATCCGCGCGATGCCTTCGTCTCCAATCACTATCCGCATCCCGATGCCCTGCCCGCCGATGCCCGCGTCGGTACCTCCAGTCTGCGCCGCCAGTGCCAACTGGCTGCCCGTCACCCCGGCTGGCGCATCAGCAGCCTGCGCGGCAATGTCGGCAGCCGGCTGGCCAGGCTCGATGCTGGCGAATTTGATGCCATTCTGCTCGCCGCCGCTGGATTGAAGCGGCTTGGCCTGGACGCGCGCATCACCTGGGCACTGGAACCGGAACAGAGCCTGCCCGCCATCGGTCAGGGCGCCATCGGCATCGAATGCCGGCTGGATGACGCCCGTACCCAGGCGCTGATTGCGCCGCTCGACGATCCGGCTACCCATACCCGGGTTATGGCGGAACGGGCCTTCAATGCCCGCCTGCAAGGCGGCTGTCAGGTGCCGATTGCCGGCCATGCCCTGCTCGATGGCGACCGGCTCTGGCTGCGGGGCCTGGTGGGCGAACCGGACGGCAGCCGGCTGATTGCTGGTGATATCCGCGGTGCGGCCCTGGATGCGGGTGCGCTCGGCATTGCCCTGGCCGAGGAACTCCTCGGCCGCGGCGCCGATGCCATCCTGCGCCGTGTACTGGCCGATTCCACGCTGTGACCGACGCACCGCTTCCGACGCTGCGTGGCCTGGGCGTGCTGGTCACCCGCCCGGCGCACCAGGCTGAACCGCTGTGCCGTCTGATCGAACAGCATGGCGGCGTGGCGATCCGCTATCCAACCCTGGCGATCGGCCCGCCACCCGATATGGTGTTGACGACAGCGCGGGCGCGACTCGCCCGGCTGGCCGATTACGATCTGGCCATCTTCACCAGCGTCAATGCCGTGAACGGGGCGCTGCCGCTGATTCGGGAACAGGGTGACGCTGTGCCGCCCGGCCTGGAGATTGCCGCGATCGGTGCCGCAACCGCGCGAGCGCTGGCCGGTCAGGGCATCGCGCCCTGCCTGCAAGCGGCGAACGAGGCGACCAGCGAGGGCCTGCTGGCGCTGGATCGCCTGCAGAGTACGCACATCAACGGCCAGCGGGTGCTGATGGTGCGGGGCGTGGGTGGCCGAACGCTGCTTGCCGACACCCTGCGCGACCGTGGCGCCCGAGTGGAACATGCCGTGGTTTACCAGCGGCAGCGGCCGCTGCTGGACCCCGAGCCCGTGCTGGAGTGCTGGGCGCGCGGCGCAATCGGCGCGGTCACGGTCACCAGCGACGAAAGTCTGCGCAATCTGTTTGATATGCTAGGCGCTGCAGGGCAAGATTACTTACGCGCCACGCCTCTGATCGTGGTCAGCGCCCGCACCCGGCAAACCGCCGCAGAATACGGTTGTCGCCACCTCCTGCTCGCCCAGGACGCCAGCGACGCAGCTCTCACCGCCGTGCTGCTCAGCCTGACGGCGCACCCCTCTTCACTGCCCGGTAACACGATATGACAGACAAGCAAACCAATACTGCAACCACCGGCGCCCCGGCGAAAACCGCCGCGCCCACACTGCTCGCCGCCGCGCCACCCGCCCCGGCACCCAAGAGTGGCCGTGGCCTGGCTGCCTTTGCCCTGCTGGTCGCCCTGGGCGCTGGCGGTGCCAGCGGCTATCTGTGGTACCTCGGCCAGCAGGAACAGATTGCCCAGACCAACCGTCTGGATGCAGCAATCAAGCAGGCCATCGCCCAGCGCGATCCCGAGTTTCAGGCGCTCAAGGCCCAGGTCCAGCAACTGCAGGCGCTTAAGAGCGGACTGGATCAGTTGCGCAGCGACAATCAGACGCTCAAGGAGCAGATGCTCGGCCTGAGCGGCGACCTGCAACCGCTCAAGAACGCCGTCACCCTGGGCCAGGGTGAAACCGAGGTCGTCAAGAGCGAAAACAAGCTGCTGCGCGAAAGCCACGACGCCCACAAGACCGCTGTCCAACAGCAGAAGCAGGATTTCGAGGCGCAACTTAAGGCGCAGCGGGAACAACTGGCCGCACTCGGCGAGCAGCTCAAGAGCCTCAAGCTCAGTAATGGCGCCCTGCAGGAGAATCTGGAAACCCTCAAATCGGTAGCGGCGCGTGGCGGTGATGTCAACGCCTTCCCGCTGGCCGAAGTCGATTACCTGCTGCGCCTGGCCGACAGCAAGCTGAAACTGGAGCGCAACGTTGCGACCGCGCGCCTGGCTCTGGAAAGCGCGCAGCAGCGGCTCAAGGCGGTGGATGAAAACGGCCTGGCGCCCATTCAGACCCAGATCAGCGAAGCCATCGCCAGCCTGCGCGGCGTCAAGCTGCCCGATTACAGCGCCCTTGCCCATAAGCTGGTCAGCATGGAGGACACCCTCGACAAGCTGCCGGTGCGGCTCAATTCCGGCGTGCCCGACATCAAGAACCAGGTTAAGCCGGCCACCAGCGTCGCCCTGAGCAATGATGCTGAACGCTCCTGGTGGGAACGCGGCAGCGAGGCGGTCTGGAACCAGTTCAAGGGCATCGTGGTGATCCGTCACCAGCGCAGCGAGGCACCGCCGCTGATCGCGATGGAGAATGAATTCTTCCTGCGGCAAAACCTGCGCCTGGAACTGGACAGCATGCGCGCGGCGCTGCTGCGTGGCGACGCCGCAAGCTATCAGGACGCCTATACCCTGACCCGCGACTGGACCGAGCGCTATTTCGACACCCAGGACGCCCAGGTCCGCACCTTCCTGGCTGAATTACAGGCGCTGCAGGCGGTGCCCTTCAACACCTACATCCCCGACCTGACCGGCCTGCGCCAGTCCTTCGCGGAATTCCTCGCCCAGCGCCAGCCGGTACGTGCCGTGCGTCCGGGAGCGCCAGCGGCCGCGCCCAAGCCCGCTGCACCGGTCACGGAACCGCCCGCTGCGGAGCCACCGACCGCCACTGAGGGAGCGCAGTCATGAGATTGCTGCTCGGCATCATCGTCACCCTGTTCGTGTCGGTCTGGATGGCGCTGGCGCTGCGCCAGGATCCGGGCTACGTCATGCTCAGCAGCGGCCAGTGGACCGTTGAGACCAGCCTGACCTTCTTCACCCTGTTCCTGACCGTGCTGTTCGTGCTGTTCTACATGCTGGTGCGGCTGGCGATCCGCCTGTGGCAGACCCCTGGACAGACCCTGGCCGCTAACCAGCGCCGCCGGGAAAAGCGGGCGCGGCGTCTGTTCAACCTGGGCGCCCGGCAACTGGCGGCCGGCCAGTGGGCGGCGGCGGAAAAAACCCTGCTCAAGGGCGCTGAGCATAGCGAAACGCCAGCGCTGCATTATCTGGGCGCAGCGCGCGCGGCCCACCATCTCCACGAAGCGCGCTGGCGTCGTGATCTGCACCTGCGCCGGGCCGAGGATGCGCCGGATGCTGACAAGATCACCGTGCAACTGGCCCATGTCGAATTTCTGATCGACGATCAGCAGGCCGGCCAGGCCCGGCCCATCCTGGAGTCCCTGCATACCCTCAACCCGCGCCATCCTGGCGTGCTGCAATGGCTGGCGCGCACCTACCAGCAGTTGCAGGCCTGGGAAGCGCTGCGCGAGCTGTTGCCCGAGGTACAACGGCAGAAAGCACTGGGCGCGGAACCGCTCGCCGAATTGCAACAGCAGACCTTCCAGGCTCTGATGGAAAGCGCCGCCGCCGCCAGTTCACTGGAGAAACTGCGCGCGCTGTGGAAACAGGCCCCGGCGAAACTGCGCGAAGAGGACGAGACTTTCCTGGTCACCTACGCCAGCGCACTGTGCGATTGTGATGCGATCGACGACGCGGAAGCTCTGCTGCGCGAAGCACTCAACCGGCGCTGGAATCCGCGCTTGGTCGTCGGTTATGGGCTGCTCGGACGGGGCAATGCCGTAGCGCAACTGGCCACTGCCGAAGGCTGGCTGGCACAGCATGGCGAGGATCCCTATCTGCTGCTGACCCTGGGCCGGCTGGCCAAGCGCTGCCAGCAGCCCGCCAAGGCGCGCGATTATCTGGAGCGCAGCATCCAGATCATGCCGACGCCAGATGCCTATCAGGAACTGGGCGAGCTGCTCGAATCCCTGCACGAACTGACCCATGCCGGACAGTGCTTCCATGCCGGTCTGCGCCTGCTGGTCGGTAAGCCGCAGGAAAAGCAGGGCGCAATGCTCACCGTCGCCGCAGCCTCCCAGCAGATCAGCGCGCCACTCGCGGCCAGCGTCGCGGCGCACTGATGCGGTAATGCGCCGTTTATCCTGCCGATCGGGGTAAACGGCGCCACACCCATTATCCAGACTTCTCTCAATGCGGCGCAAAATCGAATGCGTCGTAGAACAGCTGCTCTGCCGGCAGACCCCGGGCGGCAAACACCGGTTTGGCGGCTTCGATCATCGCCGGCGGGCCGCTCATGTACACGTCATAACCACTCAGATCCGGATAATCGGCGGCGACCGCCTCGTGCACCCAGCCGCTGCGTCCCGGCCAATCCTCTCCGGCATCCGGTTCCGACAGCACCGGGGTATAACGGAAATGCGCGTGCTGCGCCGCCCACTGCCGGGGCAGTTCATCCAGATATAAATCCACCCGGGCCCGCGCGCCCCAGTACAGGTGCAAGGACCGCTGCAGACCCACATGAAAGGCATGTTCCAGCATGCCTTTCAGCGGCGCAAAACCGGTGCCACCACCGATCAGGATGATCGGTCGCGGCGAATCCTCGCGCAGGAAAAAAGTGCCCAGCGGCCCCTGAAAGCGCAGCAGCGCCTTGTCCTTCATCCGCTCGAACACGAAACCGGTGAAGAAACCGCCCGGCACATGCCGTACATGCAGTTCCAGCAGCTCATCGGCGTGCGGCGGATTGGCCAGCGAAAAGCCGCGCCGTCGGCCATCGGCAAGCAGAATATCGACGTACTGCCCGGCCAGGAATTGCAGGCGCTCGGTGCTCGGCAGTTTCAGGTACAGGCGCATTACGTCCGGCGCGAGCAGTTCACGCCGTTCGACCCGGCACGGCAGCAGCCGGGCGCGAATATCGCCGCTGCTTTTGACCTCGCGCGCCGCAATCACCAGATCACTGCAGGGATAGGCCTGGCACAGCAGCGCCTTGCCGGCGGCCTGTTCCGCCGCGCTCAGGCCTGGGGGCCGCTCACCGGCATAGCGCACCGTGCCCGATACCAGCGTGCCCATGCAGGCACCACAGGTACCGTTGCGGCAGCCGTAGGGCAGCACACCACCCTTTTCGCGCAATGCGGCATCCAGCACGGTTTCATTGTCACCAACGATGAATTCATGACCACCCGGTTGCAGGCTGACGTGATAAGGCATGTGGATCGCATCTCTTTGGCAAGATTCAGTCATTCAGTTGGAACCGCTCCGGCAGCTTCTACAGGCCCAGCGCACCCCATAGCGCATCGACCCGTCGCTTGACCTCGGGACTCATGGTGATCGGCCGACCCCATTCGCGGCTGGTCTCGCCGGGCCATTTATTAGTCGCATCGAAGCCGATCTTGGAACCGAGCCCCGAGACCGGCGAAGCGAAATCCAGATAATCAATTGGCGTATTCTCGATCATCACCGTATCGCGCGCCGGATCCATGCGCGTCGTCATCGCCCAGATCACATCCTGCCAGTCACGGGCGTTGATATCCTCATCGACCACGATCACGAACTTGGTGTACATGAACTGGCGCAGAAAGGACCAGACACCGAGCATCACCCGCTTGGCGTGCCCCGGATACTGCTTGCGCATCGCCACCACGGCCATCCGGTAGGAACAGCCCTCCGGCGGCAGATAGAAATCGATGATCTCGGGAAACTGCTTTTGCAGAATCGGCACGAACACTTCGTTCAGCGCCACGCCCAGAATAGCCGGTTCATCAGGAGGCCGACCGGTGTAGGTGCTGTGATAGATCGGCTGCTCGCGGTGAGTGATGCGCTCGATGGTGAACACCGGAAAGCGATCGACCTCGTTGTAATAGCCGGTGTGATCGCCAAACGGTCCCTCCGGCGCGGTTTCGCCGGGCGCGATGTGCCCTTCGAGCACGAACTCGGCACTGGCCGGCACCTGCAGTTCATTACCCAGGCATTGCGCCAGTTCGGTGCGCGCGCCGCGCAACAAACCGGCAAAGGCATATTCCGACAGGGTATCCGGCACCGGCGTCACCGCGCCGAGAATGGTGGCCGGATCGGCGCCCAGTGCCACCGCAACCGGAAACGGCTCACCGGGCCGCGCCTGCTGCCACTCGCGAAAATCCAGCGCGCCGCCCCGATGCGACAGCCAGCGCATGATCACCTTGTTGCGCGCGATCACCTGCTGGCGATAGATGCCCAGATTCTGCCGCGCCTTGTGCGGTCCCCGGGTCACCACCAGCCCCCAGGTAATCAGCGGCCCGGCATCGTCCGGCCAGCAGTGCTGCACCGGCAACCGCGCCAGATCGACCGCTGCGCCCTCGATCACCCGTTCCTGACACGGTGGCCGGCTGATCCTTTTCGGCGCCATATCCAGCACTTTCTTGAAAATCGGCAGCTTCTCCCAGGCATCACGCATGCCCTTAGGCGGATCGGGCTCTTTGAGAAAGGCCAGCAGGCGACCGACCTCGCGCAGAGCCTCAACATCATCAGCACCCATGCCCAGCGCCACCCGGCGCGGCGTGCCAAACAGATTGGCCAGCACCGGAATGCGGTGGCCGGTGGGATTCTCGAACAGGATCGCCGGACCGCCCGCGCGCAGCACCCGGTCGCAGATCTCGGTCATTTCCAGCTTCGGATCGACCGCCACGCTCACCCGCTTGAGCTCACCGAGCCGCTCCAGTTGGGCGATAAAATCGCGCAAATCCTTATATTGCATCTTGACATCTCCACGGGCTTCCCAAGGGCCGGGCACGCCGCACGACAAAAGTGGCATTTTAACAGCCTGCACGCAAACATCCCGCCCGCACCACGCCCGGTTTAGCCCGGATGGATTCGGTTAAACTTGTGCTCATGATCATCATTGCCGCCCGGTGCCCCTGCGCCACCGCCCGCTTCAAGGAACACGCATGACTGTCCTGCTTCGCATCGCCGCCTTTATCGATGCGCTCAACGCCGCCATTGGCCGGGCAACGGCCTGGCTGATCCTGCTCTGCACCCTGATCAGCGGCCTGACCGCCACCCTGCGCTATGCCTTCGATATAGGCTCGAACGCCCTGCTGGAAGCGCAGTGGTTTCTATTCGGCCTGGTGTTCCTGTTCTGCGCGGCCTGGACTCTGGGTGACAATGGCCATGTGCGCATCGACATCCTGCACGCCCGGCTGGCGCCGCGCACCCGGGCCTGGATCGAGATTTTCGGCAGCCTGCTGTTCCTGCTGCCGGTGTGTCTGCTGATCATGGTCGATGCCTGGAACTTCTTCCTGATCGCCTACCAGACCGATGAGGCCTCGCCCAATCCCGGCGGGCTGCTGTGGTGGCCGCTCAAGCTGGCCATCCCGGTCGCCTTCGGCCTGCTCAGCCTGCAGGGCGTCGCCGAGATCATCAAGAATATCGCCATGCTCACCGGTGATCGGCCATTGCCCACGCGGTCCGGAGGGCACTGAGATGGCCGAATTCCTGATCGCCAACCTGGCGCCGGTGATGTTTTCGGCGCTGGTGCTGTTCCTGCTGATCGGCTATCCGGTGGCCTTCTCGCTGGCGGCAGTCGGCATGGTGTTTGGCCTGCTCGGCATTCATCTGGGCCTGCTCACGCCCAACCTGCTACAGGCGCTGCCCGACCGGGTGTTCGGGATCATGAAGAACGAGATCCTGCTGGCGGTGCCGTTCTTCACCTTTATGGGTCTGGTACTGGAACGCAGCGGCATGGCCGAGGACCTGCTCGATACCATCGGCCAGCTGTTTGGCGGCCTGCGCGGTGGGCTGGCCTACGCGGTGATTTTCGTCGGCGCACTGCTGGCCGCGACCACCGGTGTAGTCGCCGCCTCGGTGATTGCCATGGGGCTGATTTCCCTGCCGATCATGCTGCGCTATGGCTATGACAAGGCGCTGGCTGCCGGGGTGATCGCCGCATCGGGTACGCTGGCGCAGATTATTCCGCCGTCGCTGGTGCTGATCGTGATGGCCGAGGTGCTCGGTCGCTCGGTGGGCGATATGTACAAGGGCGCGTTCATTCCCGGCCTGCTCCTGACCGGACTGTATGTGCTGTGGGTGTTCCTGAATACGCTGTTCCGGCCCCACACTGCGCCGGCCCTGCCCCCGGAAGCGCGCACCCTGCATGGCTGGGCGCTGGCGCGGCGGGCGCTGGCAGCGATGGCGCCGCCGCTGCTGCTGATCTTTCTGGTGCTGGGCAGCATCTTCATTGGTTGGGCGACACCAACCGAGGGCGGCGCGCTGGGCGCGATTGGGGCGCTGCTGCTGGCACTGATCAAGGGCCGGCTCGATCGGGCGCTGTTGCGCTCGGCGGCGCAGGCTACGGCCAGGATCACCAGCTTCGTCATGTTCATCCTGATCGGCTCCAGCGTGTTTACCCTGGTGTTTCGCGGTGTCAACGGCGATCTGTGGGTGGAACACCTGCTGCTCGGCCTGCCGGGCGGCGCGCTGGGTTTCCTGATCGTGGTCAATATCCTGGTCTTCCTGCTGGCCTTCTTCCTCGATTTCTTCGAAATCAGCTTCATCATCCTGCCGTTGCTGGCGCCGGTGGCTGAGAAACTGGGCATTGATCTGGTCTGGTTCGGCATCCTGCTGGGCGTGAATATGCAAACCTCGTTTATGCACCCGCCATTCGGTTTCGCGCTGTTCTTCCTGCGCAGCGTCGCGCCCCCAACCGTGCGCACCAGTGACATCTACTGGGGCGCCGTTCCCTTCCTGGCGATGCAACTGATCATGGTGGCGCTGATCATCGCCTTCCCGGCCCTGGTCACCTTTGGCCTGGATCGCCCGGTCAATCTCCATGAAGCCGCGCCGGTGCAGTTGCTGGCCCCGCCCGAGGATGCCGGTGCGCCCGCACCCAGCCCACCGCCCGAGGATGCCGCTGACCTGTTTCGGCAGCTCAAACCCAATCCCTAAAGCAGGAAAGCAGGCACGACCCGGGGCGCGCTCACGCCATGGCCAGGCGCCCCGATCCATGCACTGAGCGACTGCTTCGCGCTGGCCGATATGCGTTTCGCCCGGCTGGCTTTACCCGAATTGCGCGAAAAGCCCCGTCCTTACTTCGGCTTCGCTCAGTACAGGTCAGGGCGGGGATGGATAGCGCGGCGAACGAAGTTCGCCTTCTTTTTATGCCGCATAGTCAGAAAGCACTTTTTGGATCAGATTGGACAAATTGCGCCCGTCCAGTATAGCGAGTTTCCGCAGTCGCTCTTTCAGTTCCTTGTTGATTTTCATGTGCAAAATTTCGCTAGTCATGTTGAATCCAATAATCTTTATTGTTAGTGTTAACAACATGATACGCAGCTACCGCTATCGGCTCAAGGACTCCAGTTCCGCTTTGCAGCTCAACAGGTTGGCGCGGGCGTGCAACCTCGTTTGGAACTTCTGCAACGAGTCGCAGGAACATGCGCTACGCTGGCATCAGCGGTGGCCGACCTATCAGGACTTGTGCACATTAACCACCGGCAGCGGCAAGGAACTGGGCCTGCATTCCCAGACGGTTCAAGCAGTCTGTGATCAATACGCCACGCGCCGCCAGCAATTCAAGAAACGTAAATTGCGCTGGCGTGGCAAGCGGTCGCCGGGGTGGGTTCCCTTTAAAGCCTCCGGCGTTAAAGTGGTTGAAGATACCGTGCGGTATGCCGGTCACACCTTTCGCTTCTGGAACAATCGGGAACTGCCCGGCCCGATCAAATGCGGCAGTTTCAGTCAGGACTCGCGGCAACGCTGGTACGTCAATTTTGTGGTTGATGTGCCGGAAGCGGAAGCCACAACCGGAACCAGGCACATCGGCATTGACTTGGGTCTGAAGACGCTGGCGACCTGTTC
>RXIX01000071.1 GCA_003989075.1 Candidatus Competibacteraceae bacterium
CGCCAGGGCTGCCAGCGGCTCGACCTTCGCCGGCTGGAGTGGCGCCTGCACCGGTACCGCCAGCACCTGCAAGGTGACCATGGATGCCGCCAAAGAGGTTACCGCTACCTTCACCCCACCCCGCTACACCTTGACGGTGAGCAGGACCGGCACCGGTTCAGGTACGGTCACCAGTGATCCTGCCGGCATCAGTTGTGGCAGCGATTGCAGCGAGCCCTACACCAGCGGCACTGTGGTCACCCTCACCGCCACCGCCGCCAGCGGCTCGACCTTCGCCGGCTGGAGTGGCGCCTGCACCGGCACCGCCAGCACCTGCACGGTGACCATGAGCGCGGCCAAAACGGTCACCGCGACTTTCGCCCCGCCCCGCTACACCTTGACGGTGAGCAAGGCCGGCACCGGTTCGGGTACGGTCACCAGCAGCCCTGCCGGTATCAGTTGTGGCACGGATTGCAGCGAGTCCTATACCAGCAGCACTGCGGTCACCCTCACCGCCAGGGCTGCCAGCGGCTCGACCTTCGCCGGCTGGAGTGGGGCATGTACCGGTACCGCCAGCACCTGCAAGGTGAGCATGAGCGCGGCCAAAGCGGTCGCCGCGACTTTCAACCGCTCCATGAGCAGCAGCTATCCGACGGAAGCAGCCCTGCTCACCACCCTGGTCCCCGGTGCCTATACCGCCATTGTTCGTGGTGCGGGCACCACAGCGGGTAATGCCCTGGTTGAGGTGTTCGATCAGGATTAACCAGCCAACAGCATAAAAAAAGCCGGCGCAAGCCGGCTTTTTTGTGGGTGTTGCAGCAGCGGACGCAACTCGCATCCGCCGCCTCACCACCTCTCACAAACGCTCGGGCAGATGCTGCCGAATTCGCTGCGAGGGCAACTGCGTTAAATCCTTGTTCACTGTTTCCACCACCAGATCAGCGGTGCGGGCATCAAGCTTATCGCGCAGCAGACCCAGAAAGGCCGGCGCAGCAGCGATATACAGCCGGCGGAACAGCCCGCTGGCCCGGCCAATTTTAAGTTCCGCACTGATGTGCTTAGCGAACAGCAACGCCAACTGACGCCGGGGCGCAACCTCATCATCCAGGTTCGGCCCATTGCCTGAAGAACGTCCGTGCCGATCCGCAACCAGGTCCCGGGTGCGCACACGCCCCTGCGGATTCAGATAATCACCGATCTCACGCAGCGGCGCGCAAGCATGATCAGCGCTGAACAACCGCGCCCGACTGCTATCGGCCACCAATACCCATGTCGTTGCCATGGCCATCCTCCTCTATTAACCGGATCGAATCACGCGACCCGGCTCCACCTCACGCGGCGCGCTCCTCAACCAGCGGCACAAAGACCACCGGCAGCACGCTGCGACTCTCTATCTGGCCACGAGCATCCTTGCACAGCAGCCGCAAATCCTGCGTCCGATGCGGCGGCCCCACCGGCACCACCAAACGCCCACCCGGCTTAAGCTGGCGCAACAGAGCCTCCGGCACCTCGGCCGCCGCCGCAGTCACCATCACCCGATCAAACCGGTCCACGGCAGCCCCGGCCCCGCTCCAGCCCTGCGCACCATCGCCAATCCGAATCTCAACATTGTCCAGCCCCAATGCCTGCAGGCGCTGCACCGCCACCGCCGCCAGTTCCGGAATACGCTCCATCGAATACACCCGGCGCGCCAGATGCGCCAGCACTGCCGTCTGATAGCCCGAACCGGTCCCGATCTCCAGCACCTCATCCTCCGGGCGCAGCGCCAGCAACTCGGTCATCAGCGCAACAATGAACGGCTGGGAAATAGTCTGCCCACAGCCAATCCCCAGCGCAGTATCGGTATAGGCCCAGGGTCGCTGCCCCGGCGGCACAAACAGATGCCGGGGCACCGTCACCAGCGCCCGCACCACCGGCGCACTCAACTCGTAGCAGCCGGTCAACATGCCGGTTTCCCAGATTTCCGCCACGACCCGCTCCAGCAGCACGCGGCGCGCTTCATCCTCCGTGTCGATCGCTCCGTTCATGGTCACTCCCGCTCAGCGCACCCCGGCCCGCCGCTCAGCACGGTCCGGCCGCAGGATGCGCGCCACCAGATCACCCTCGCACAGCAGCGGCTGCCGGCGCAGACTGGCCAGCAGCCCGCTTTGGGGCGCGATAACCGACGCACGCAACTCACCGGTAAAACTGTCATACACCCGGCCCAGCTCATCACCCGCCTGCACCCAGCGCCCCACCTCAAGGCACGAGGAAAACAGCCCCGACAACTCAGCCAGCACCACGAACACCTGCGACTGGCTGAAGTAATGCAGGTCATCCTCCTCCTCAGCCAGATGCAGACCGCTGACAATGCCGGTGCGGTCCAGAAACGCCACCAGACCACGAAACAGAGTTTCGCAGTGCGCCGGCTGCAGATTGCCCGCCTGACCGGCATGGATCACAAAGTTCTCGCCACCCTGCTGGTGCCAGGCCCGCACCAGACCGGGCATCACCCCCTGATCCAGTGGCCGCTCGATCACCGCCGGCAGCCCAAACAGACAGGCACTGGCCCGCTCATCATCACTGGGCGCATACAGCCGTACCTGGGGCATCTCCTCGATTTCGAGATTGACCGTGTGCATATCGACCCGGTAATAGGCCACGCGGGTCATCGACAGCAGCGCTTCGGTCTTCATCCACATCGCCTGCTGCCGCCCGCTCAGGGACGTAGCCGCAGCACCCGCATGCCCACTGCCACGACCACGGTCGCTGCCGCTCGCCGTCGGCACGATGACAACCCGCTCCTGCATGCGCAGACCATCCCGCACCCCAGCTTCGATTTCGTGCAGAAACGCCGCCAGCCGCGACAGAACAAACATGCCATTCAGTTCATGGCCATAGAAATCCGCCACCAGCGCCAAGCGTGGGGCACGGTCGCGCGGACCAATCATGTGATGCGGAATCCAGGGTTCATCACGTACCTGGGTCGCCAGACTGCTGCTCATCTCGACTCCTCAACCACGGCGCACGGGACACGCTGCACGCATCCCGCCCGGCTTTGGCTGTCTGTTGTTTTTAATTAAATCATAGCCCGGTTCCAGGATTTCGCATGGTGAACATGAGCCACCCCAGCCCGGCAAGACCACCGTCAGCGAAAAAATTCGCGGCAAAATGTTGCAACGCAACATGGAACCCGTTATATTGCACCGCAACAAGATTCCCAACCTGCCAAGTTCCAAGGAGATCACCATGGTCGTCGATCTGTTCAGTAAAGCTCTGGAAACGCCCAAGACCCTGCCGCAGCCGCTGGTCAAGGCCAACAAGCTGTTCGTGGAGAACATGGAAAAGCTTCTGGTCCTGCAGATGAATTCGCTGAAGTCCTACCTGGACATCGGCCTCAACCAGATGCGCGCCGCCGCTGAAATCACCGATTTGCAGAGTCTGCAGGATTTCTACAAGCGGCAGGCGGAAATCGCCCAGACCGTGCAGCAGAAGCTGATGAGTGACGCCAAGGTGATGTCCGAGATGGCCACGCGCTTCAAGACCGAGATGGATGGCCTGACCAAGGCGACCCTGGAAGACGTACTGCCCAAGGCCGCGTAAAATCCAGGTGCGGTTCTGACCGCCCAGCGCCGCCCCGCCTCTGCGGGGCGGTGTCGTTTTCCACTTCCCCACCCTCCGGAACTGCTGCTGTGAACTGCCCATCCCTGCTGCCTGCACTCGCGATCCAGATTGGCGCGGAGGTCGCCGAGCGCCAGATGGCGGCAGCGGCCCTGGCTGCTGAACTCGGCCTGCCCGGCCTTGATGATGCCAGTATGGCGAACGGTACACACCTGCTGGCGTTCACCGCGACCCACCTGGAATTGCGTACCCTGGGAGCCGATGCACCGGGGCCGATTTATGTCGATTTCGTCGCGGGCGCGGCCGCGCATCGGCGCCGGTTTGGCGGTGGCCGCGGCCAGCCCCTGGCGCGGGCGATGGGCCTGAAAGGCGGCGCGATGCCCCGCGTGGTCGATGCCACTGCTGGACTGGGTCAGGATGCCTTCGTGCTCGCCTGCCTGGGCTGCACCGTGGAACTGGTGGAGCGTGCGCCGATCATCGCTGCGTTGCTGCGTGATGGTCTGGAGCGCGCCCGGCAGGATGGGGAAATCGGCGCGCTGGCCCGGGAACGGCTGCACCTGTACAACGCTGACGGGCGCGAATACCTGCGCGCGCTGCCGGTTGAGCGGCGGCCCGAGGTGGTCTATCTGGACCCGATGTACCCGCAGCGCCGCAAGAGCGCCCTGACCAGCAAGGAAATGCGCCTGCTGCGGCAACTGGTCGGCGAGGATCTCGACGCGCCGGCGCTGCTGGATGCCGCGCTGACGGTGGCACAACGCCGGGTAGTGGTTAAGCGGCCCCGCCTGGCACCGGCGCTGGCCGGGCCGCGACCCAGCGCCTGTATCGAAGCACCCAATACCCGTTTCGACCTCTATCTGCTGTCCTGAAGCCGCGCCACTGACCACTCTCCGCCCGGTTTCCCGGCCAATACCGCACTGATCTGCGCCCGCGCCTGCCCGGCCAGCTCATTACGACTGCGCCCGGCCACCGCCAGCGGCGGGCAGAACTGCAGCTCGACAACGATGCGCCGCTCACCCAGCAGAGCCCACAGATGCGGCAGTAGCGCAGCATCATCGATGAAGGGCACCCGCGCATGCAGACCCGTGCCGCTGGCATCGGGATAGCGCAGCGCGATCGCCTGCACCGGACAGCGCGCCAGCAGCGCCGCCTGAAACAGGCGGGCAAAGAAGCGCCGCACGCTACGGCCATCGGTCGAAGTGCCTTCTGGAAATACCAGCACCCGACCCCGATTACGCAGCCGCCAGGTCAGTTGTTCGGCCGCTTCACCGGCGCCATTGTCACCGCCGCGCCGGATGAAGGCCGTACCGGCGCGCCGGCTCAGCCAACCCACCAGCGGCCATCCGGCCACCTCGCGCTTGGCCAGGAAGTGCGTCGGGCACACAGCAGCGATACAGAAAATATCCAGCCAGGAGATATGGTTGGCGACAAACAGCGTCGCGCCGGCATGCGGCGTGCCGGTCACGCGGATGTGCACACCCAGCACACGGCACAACACCCGGCTCCACAGCATCAGCGGCATGCAGGACACGGCACCATCACGCCCCGGACGCAGCAGCGCTGCCACCATGATGCCGGCGAGCAGATGCAAAACCAGCAGCGGCGTCCGCCAGATTCGCCGCCAGATTGCCGCCGGACTGCTCATGCAGCCCGATCCAGAAAATGCCGCGCGTAACGCCGCTCCAGTTGCCGGGTCTCCAGCAGGATGAACACATCCGCCACCCGGAAATCTTCGTCCAGGCACGGCTCACCGCAGATGCGCGCGCCAACGCGCAGATAGGCCTTGAGCAGCGGCGGCAGCGAATAGTCAGCGCGGGCGATGCCATCGCGACGCGGCAGCGGCGTCTTGGGCCGCACCCGCAGTTCCGGCGCACTCAGGTAGCGCTCGGCCAGTCCGGCATAAATCGCCTGGGCCTGCATCCCGTCCTGGCCAAGTGGAATACTGGCGCAGCCAATCAGATAGTCGATGCCATGCGCCGCCACCAGGCTGGCGATACCCGACCACAGGGCACTGATCGTGGCACCGTTGCGATAGTCGCGATGCACACAGGTGCGGCCGATTTCCGCGAAACGTCCCGGCAGGCTCAGAATCGATCCAAGGTCGAACTCGCCCTGGGAGTAGAAGCCACCGGCCTGAGGCGCACTGTCCCCGGTCAGAATGCGCGTGCACCCGACCACCTGTCCGGTCAGCGCTTCACGCACCAGCAGATGATGGCAATGCGCGTCAAACGCGTCATGATCCAGGCCTGGAATGCGGTTGTGCAGGCGTGCGCCCATTTCGCCGGCAAAAATGGCGTAGCGCAGCTGCTGCGCGGCGCGTACATCAGCCGCCGATTCGGCAAAGGCGAGTTGCAGGCCACCCGGCAGCGGTGGACGATGCACGGACTGATCACGATAGGGTTGGACATTCACAACGGCCTCCGGACATGACGGGTAAGCGGACGAATGGTGGCAACCCTACGTCGCCGGAATTGCAAGCGCTTTAAATCCGCTTGACAGGCCGGTGACAATGCATGTCTGACTCTTTGCCGCGATCTGGAGACTGCTGATGATTCGCTACTGGTGGGCTGCCTGTCGACCGCGCACCTTGCCGATTGCCATGACGCCCGTTGTGGTGGGCGCGGCGCTGGCCTGGGTTGCGCGCGGCGGCACGCTGAATGCGGGGGTGTGGTGGCTGACCCTGCTGGCAGCCGTGTTGCTTCAGGTGGCGACCAATCTGCATAACGATGCCGCCGATGGCGTGCGCGGACTGGATCAGCCGGCTGCGCGCATCGGTCCGCCGCGGGTCACTGCGACCGGCTGGCTCAGTGCCCGGCAGGTGCAGTATGCGGCGCGCGGGTGCTTCATGCTGGCTCTGGGTCTGGGCGTGGCACTGGTGGCGATTGGCGGCCTGCCGATCCTGCTGATCGGTCTGGCTGCTCTGGCGGCTGGCTATGGCTATAGCGGTGGACCACGTCCGCTGGCGGCAAGCGCTCTGGGTGAGCTGTATGTTTGGCTGTTCTTTGGCGTGGCGGCGGTGGCAGGAACCTACTATCTGCAGACCGGCCGGGTTGACCCGGGCGCGCTGCGGGCCGGGGCGCTGCTCGGGCTGCTGGCAGCGGCGGTACTGGCGGTGAACAATCATCGCGACCGTGACAGCGACCGGATCGCCGGGCGGCGCACGCTGGCCCTGCGGCTTGGACCACAGGCAACGCGCGGCCTGTATGCGCTGCTGATTCTGGGGCCGTTTCTGCTGGTGCCGACGTTGCAGCTGCAGGGCCTGGGGCCGTGGAGCTGGCTGCTGCCGGAACTGGCGTTGCCGTGGGCGCTGCGTCTGGCGGTGCGCTTCTGGCGCACGGGCGGCACGGGATTGAACGCGGTGCTGGTCGCGACCGTGCACCTGGAGCTGTATTTTGGGCTGCTACTGGCACTGGGCGTCGTGCTGGACCACACCCCGCCCTAGCCACGCGCCGGCGCCAAAGTGAACGATGCCTGGGTGCCGTCTCGCGGACCCGTTGCCCGTTCAGGACGCGGTGCGCGGGCGGACTGCCAGCAGAGTCGCTGGAGTCTCCGCTGGCGCAATGGCTGCCGGTCCGGGTGCGACGGTTCGGGCTGCGGGCGCATTCAACCGTGCCGGTGCAGTCACCGGCGCCACCGGCGGGTGCGAAAGCTGGCCATAGGCGCGCACGATACGATCAACATAGGCGCGGGTCTCGGCATAGGGCGGCACACCGCCATGCCGCAGCACCGCACCCTCGCCGGCGTTATAGCCGGCCAGGGTCAGCCGCACATCACCCTGAAAATAGGCCAGCAGCCAGCGTAGATAGGCCATGCCACCCTGCAGATTCTGCAGCGGGTCGTAGGGATCGCGCACGCCAAAACGCTCGGCGGTTTCGGGGATCAGCTGCATCAGGCCCTGGGCATTCTTGACCGAGCGCGCCTGAACGTTAAAGCCGGATTCGGCATTGATCACCGCCATCACCAGCGCCGGCTGGAGACCATAATCAGGCGCCAGACGATGCACCATCGTCTCGACCTGTGCCCGCGCCGGCGATACCGGACCTGAGCGCGCTGCCATCTGCGGTACGGGCGCAGGCGCAGGCTTGACTGTCGGATCGACCGGCTCATTGCAGCGCGCCGGCGTATTGGGCCCCGGCTCTGCGATGCGCTCCAGCATGCGCTGAGCCATGGCATCGCCGCGCGCCGCCGCCAGACGAAACCAGGCAGCCGCCTGGGCATCATCGCGCGCTACACCGCGGCCATTGGCATACATCCAGCCCAGCTGATATTGCGCCTCGACATGGCCACGCCGTGCCGCCGCACAATACAACTGCATGGCGCGGCTATAGTCCTGCGCCACGCCTTCGCCATGCTCATAGCGCACGGCCCATTCCGTTTGCGCCACCGGTGTCCCGCGCAGCAGCCGCACCCATTCAGCGCTGGTCCCGGCGGCCTGCGCACCGCTGCCGCATAGACCGCACAGGCCACAGAGCCAGGCACTGATCCGCATAATGCGTAATTTTTTCAAGACACTCCTCCGCGCAAATTGATCCCTTGTTTTTCAATCAGCTAAGCAGGTTTTGTATAAAAAAACAATCAGCACATCACCGCCCACAACCACCCGACGCATGAATCCACTCACACAGCATTTGCAAAAAAATGACGGCGCGCACCCGGAAACCGGACAGATTACAGTGATAGAATTTGTGTTGATTCAACCCGGTCGCTCTAGCCATTGAGGGCCGGTGCATCCTAAAAATAAATCGCTGTTCACCGAACCGAACCCGACAGGAGGCCCTGATGGTCAGTTACACCACCGAGTCCATCCGCAACATTGCCCTGGTTGGGCATGGCGTGGCTGGAAAAACCACCCTGGTGGAATCCATTCTGTACCACGCCGGCAAGCTCGCCGCCCCCGGTGCCGTGGAAAAAGGCAATACGGTCTGTGACTTTGATCCGCAGGAAAAAATGCACCAGCACTCGCTGGATACGGCGCTGGCGTGTTTCGATCATGCGGGCATTCACGTCAACCTGATCGACACACCCGGCTTCCCGGATTTCATCGGCCAGGCGATCGCGGTGCTGCCGGCGGTGGAAACAGTCGCGGTAGTGATCAATGCCCAGACCGGCATTGAGGCCGTCACCCAGCGCCTGATGGAGCGTGCCGCCGAACGCCAGCAATGCCGGATGATCATCGTCAACAAGATCGACGCCGAAAATGTCGATCTGCCCGGCCTGGTTGAGCAGATTCAGGACACCTTCGGCCGGGAATGCCTGCCGATCAATCTTCCGGCCCAAAACAGCACCAGCGTCGTTGACTGCTTCTTCAATCCCGCCGGAAACAGCGATTTCTCCAGCGTCGCCGCCACGCATTCAGCGCTGATCGACCAGGTGGTCGAGATGGATGAGGATCTGATGGCGCTGTATCTGGAACAGGGCGAGGATCTGCAACCGGAACAACTGCACGCGCCCTTTGAAAAGGCCCTGCGCGAAGGGCACCTGATTCCGATCTGCTTTGTCTCGGCGCGCACCGGCACCGGAGTGCGCGAACTGCTCGACGTTTTCGCACACCTGCTGCCCAACCCCACCGAAGGCAATCCGGAGCCGTTCCTCAAGGGCGAAAGCGCCGAGGAACTGCACGCCATACCCGACCCGCAGCAGCATGTGATCGCGCATGTATTCAAGGTCGTCATCGACCCGTTCATCGGCAAGCTGGGCATCTTCCGCATTCACCAGGGCACCATCACCAAGGACAGCTCACTGTTCATCGGTGATGGCCGCAAGCCCTTCAAGGTCAGCCACCTGTTCCAAATCCATGGCAAGGAACACCCGGAAATCGCCGCCGGTGTTCCGGGCGATATCTGCGCAGTGGCCAAAATCGACGATATCCACCGCGACGTGGTGCTGCACGATTCCCACGATGAGGATCAGATCCACATCCGGCCGCTGCATTTCCCGGTGCCATTGTTTGGGCTGGCGATCCGTGCTGCCACCCGCGGCGATGAGCAGAAGCTGTCAGACACCATACACAAGCTGCTTGAGGAAGACCCCTGCCTGAACCTGGAGCACAACGCCCACACCAAGGAAACCGTGCTGCGCGGCCTGAGCGAGCTGCACCTGCGCATGACCCTGGAAAAAATGCAGCAGCGCTATAACCTGCACGTCGAAACCAAGCCGCCCAAGATTGCCTACAAGGAAACCATCAGCCAGGGCGCCGAGGGCCATCATCGCCACAAGAAGCAGACTGGGGGCGCCGGCCAGTTTGGCGAGGTCTTCATGCGCATCGAGCCTTTGCCACGCGATGCCGGCTTTGAGTTTGTCAGCGAAGTGGTGGGCGGCACCATTCCGACCTCGTTCCTGCCGGCGGTGGAAAAGGGCGTGCGTGAGGCCCTGCAGGAGGGCGCAGTGGCCGGCTATCCGATGCAGGACGTGCGCGCCATTGCCTACGACGGCAAGTACCACCCGGTTGACTCCAAGGAAATCGCCTTCGTCACCGCTGGCCGTGAAGCCTTCCTCGATGCGGTCAGCAAGGCGCGGCCGATCGTGCTGGAACCGATTGTGAATCTGGACGTGCGGGCGCCGGCCGATTGCGTCGGCACCATCACCGGCGACCTGTCCAGCCGGCGCGGGCGCATTGCCGGCACCGATGCCGGGCCACGCGGCCTGAGCATCATCAAGGCCCAGGTGCCACTGGCCGAGCTGGAAGGCTACGAGTCGCAGTTGAAGTCGATGACCGGTGGTCTGGGCTCCTACAGCATCGAACTGAGCCACTACGATCCAGTGCCCGGCGATATCCAGCAGAAGCTGCACGCCCTCTACCAGAAGCAACTGGAAAGCTGAGCGGCCACGACCCCCGACAGCCCTCCCGTTTATTAACCCAGCCAATTGCCGTTCAGAGCAAGCCTGTACACCCTGAACGGCAATTTCCCCCGCTCTCCCCGCATCCTGTCACTGCGCCCGCGCCTTCGCCCCCACTGAACAGCACAGGCCAGCCTGCGCTGATAAATCCATATTGCTACACGGCTTGATTGCTACACGGCTTGCGCCGATAAATCCATCTGCTACACTTGGTTACAATCATTGTACAAGTATTTCACGCTGTCAGCTTGACATCAGACCATGATTTGTATAATTTAACGTGGAGATTTGTACAAGGCTTAGCCCTTCCCGCTGGCACGGTTCGAGGTGAGTTATGCGCAGCACGACCCGCAGTCTTCGCCATTTCGGCCTCTACCTGCTTCCGGCAGGCCTGCTTACACTCGCCAGCAGCTTGCTGATCGCCCTGCTGTACTACCCTGCGCCCGGCACCGAAACCGCCCGCCCGACCGCCGCGCACAGCGCCCAGGCCCAGACCTATACCGATGCCATGCTCGCGGCGCTGCTCGCCGACGCCGTGCGCCAATTGCAGACAGAGCGGCAAAACAGCGCGCAAACGCTGATGTACCGCTATCAGGCTACACCGCAATCCGGCATGCCCGAGTTCCAGATCCGCACCGCACCGCCGACCGGGTCTGAGCACAGCGCGCGGCGCGATCACCTGATCATGCTGTAGCCGCGAACCGTCCCAATGCACACCCCGAAACCACTACACTGGATTTCGGAGCGCGCCTATCCGGGGTAAGCCGCATCGCTGCCCAGCGACAAGGCCTGCTGGTAGGCGTTCCGTACCTCTTCGCCGAAGCAGACCAGATACACCACCGCGATGCGGGTATCCCCCTGCAGAAAATGCCTGACCTCGCGCACCGCAATCCGCGCCGCCGCATCCAGCGGATAGCCATATACCCCGCAGCTGATTGCGGGAAAGGCGATGCTGCGAACGCCATGAGCCACCGCCAGATCCAGGCTGTTGCGATAGCAGGCCGCCAGCAGCGCGGGCTCGCCCTGCTCACCACCCTGCCAAATCGGCCCAACCGTGTGAATCACATAGGTCGCGGGCAGCCGATAGCCGCGCGTCAGCTTGGCCTGGCCGGTTTCACAACCGCCCAGCGTTCGGCATTCCGCCAGCAATTCCGGGCCGGCAGCACGGTGAATGGCGCCATCCACCCCGCCACCACCGAGCAGCGAGCGGTTAGCGGCATTGACGATCGCATCCACCGCCAGCCGGGTAATGTCGTCCGCAACCAGCCGGATCCGCTCCACGTTCTCTGTCATGCTGCAACTCTCCCAACTGCCGGGGCAACGGCTTAAATTTCCACCATCTCAAAATCCTCCTTGCCCGCACCGCACTCGGGACAGATCCAGCTTGACGGCACATCCTCCCAACGGGTACCGGGCACAATACCATCCTCGGGCCAGCCCTTTTCCTCATCATAAATCCATCCGCAAATCAGGCACATATACTTTTTCATCGCATCCATATCCAAGTCGTGGCAATAGCGCGGGCACCATTGTCCCACGTCAGCGCCTGCCGAAAAACCTGCCAGGTTTGCTAAAATTCGCGCCACTCCAACCGCTTGCCATCCCCCGCCCGTCACAGCCACTTCACCGGAAAATTGCCCATGACTTCAGCGCCCTCCAGTTCGCCGCCGGTCGTCATGATCCTGGCCGGCAATGATCCCAGCGGTGGTGCTGGCCTGAGTGCCGACATTGAAACCGTGGTCAGTCTCGGTTGCCACCCTGCGCCCGTGGTCACCGCCCTCACCGCCCAGGACACCCACAATGTCCGGGCGCTGTGGCCCCTGACATCGCAACAGCTGCTGGAAACAGCGCGCACCGTACTGGCTGACCTGCCGATTGCAGCCTTCAAAATCGGCGTGATCGGCAGCGCCGCCAACGCCCATGCCCTGCATGAACTGTTGCGCGAGCATCCCGGTATTCCGGTGGTACTCGACCCGGTACTGGCCGCAGGCGGTGGCGGCGAACTGGCCAGCGCGGCGCTGATTGAAGCCATGCAGACCCTGTTGCTGCCATTGACCACCGTGCTGACACCCAACAGCGTCGAGGCACGGCGGCTGGCGCCGGAAGCCGATACCCTGGAGGCCTGCGCCATGGCTCTGCTGGCGCGCGGCTGTCAGCAGGTCCTGATCACTGGCGGCCATGAACCCGGCAGCGATGTGACCAACAGTCTGTACGGCAACAACCGCTTGCTCGACCGCTGGCGCTGGCCACGCCTGCCGCACGAATACCACGGCTCCGGCTGCACACTGGCCTCAGCGATTGCCGCCCTGCTTGCCCAGAGCCGCGCCCTCAGTGCCGAACAGCCGCTTGACGAGCTGATTCCGGCGGTGCTCTACCGGGCACAGCACTTCACCTGGCACGCCCTGCAGTCCGCTTACCCGGTCGGCGGCGGGCAGTGGATCCCCAACCGCCTGTTCTGGTCCAAACCCCTGTGAGATTCCCCATGAACCCTTCCCGCACGCGCGGCCTGTACGCGATCACCGATGCCGGCCTGCTGCCCGACGAGCGCCTGACCGACGCGGTTGCAGCCGCAATTCGCGGCGGCGCGCGCCTGATCCAATACCGCGACAAGAGCCATGACAGCGCGCGGCGTCTTGCCCAGGCCACGGCGCTGAATGCCCTGTGCCAGGACCATGATGTGCCGTTGATCATCAATGATGATGTCGAACTGGCCTTTGCGGTCGGCGCAGCCGGCGTGCATCTGGGCCAGGATGATGCTGACATTGCCACCGCCCGCGCACGTCTGGGGCCACGCGCCCTGATCGGCGTGTCCTGCTACGATCGGCTCGATCTGGCGCTGAACGCGGCGCGGGCTGGGGCCGATCAGGTCGCCTTTGGTGCCTTTTTCCCATCGCCGACCAAGCCGACCGAGATTCGCGCGCCACTGGATCTGTTGCAACAGGCCCGGGCGCAACTGGATCTGCCGATCGTCGCCATCGGCGGCATCACGCCTGATAATGCAGCGGTGCTGCTGGCCGCCGGTGCCGATTATCTGGCGGTGGTCAGCGGCGTGTTTGCCCAGCCTGATATCCAGATCGCCGCCCGCCGTTACGCCACTCTGTTCGCCTGAGCACCCAGGACATCCACCATGACCACCCGTTCCGAACTGCTGTTTGCCGAAGCCCAGGACTACATCCCCGGCGGTGTCAATTCGCCGGTGCGCGCCTTTCGCGGTGTCGGCGGCACACCTCTGTTCTTCAAGCGCGGCCAGGGTGCCTACCTGTACGATGAGGACGATCGCCGCTATATCGACTATGTCGGCTCCTGGGGACCGATGATCGCTGGCCATGCCCATCCGGCGGTGGTTGCGGCGGTACGGGAAGCAGCCGGCAATGGCCTAAGCTTTGGTGCGCCAACCGCGATTGAAACCACTATGGCACGGCGCATTCGCGAGCTGGTGCCATCGATGGAACGGGTGCGGATGTGCAATTCCGGCACCGAAGCGACCATGAGCGCTATCCGCCTGGCGCGCGGCTACACCGGCCGTGACACCATCATCAAGTTCGAGGGCTGCTATCACGGCCACTCTGACTCGCTGCTGGTTAAGGCCGGTTCCGGGGCGCTGACCCTGGGCGTGCCGACCTCGCCGGGCGTGCCCGCGGCACTGGCAGCGCACACCGTCACCCTGAGCTACAACGATCTGGCCATGCTGCGCGAGGCGTTCGCCACGATCGGCCCGCAGGTTGCCGGGGTGATTGTCGAACCGGTGGCCGGCAACATGAACTGCATTCCACCCGCACCCGGCTTTCTGCAGGGTCTGCGCGAGATCTGCGACCAGTTCGGCAGCGTGCTGATTTTCGATGAAGTGATGACCGGTTTTCGGGTAGCACCGGGCGGCGCGCAGGAGCTGTACGGCATCAGCCCGGACCTGACCACGCTGGGCAAGATCATCGGCGGCGGTATGCCCGTCGGCGCCTTTGGCGGTCGGCAGGCGATCATGGATCGGCTCGCGCCGCTCGGGCCGATCTATCAGGCCGGTACCCTGTCGGGTAATCCTGTGGCGATGGCCGCCGGACTGGCCACGCTGAATCTGATTGCCACACCCGGCTTCCATGCCGATCTTGCTGCCAAGACCGTGCAACTGTGTGCGGGCCTGGTCGAGGCTGGACGCGCCGCCGGTGTGCCACTGACCACGAACAGTGTCGGCGGCATGTTTGGCCTGTTCTTCAGCGCGGAACCGGTCACTACCTACGCCCAGGCGACGGCCTGTGATGTCGAACGCTTCAAGACATTCTTCCACGGCATGCTGGCCGAGGGGATTTATCTGGCACCCTCGGCATTCGAGGCAGGATTTCTGTCTTCAGCGCACAGTGCAGCGGACATCGAAGCCACGATTGCCGCTGCCCGGCGCGTGCTGACAAAGATTTCATGAGTTAAGCAAGCGCCGCGATTCAGCGCTTTGCATCAGCCTTAAACGCTTTGCATCAGCCTTAAACGCTTTGCATCAGCCTTAAACGCTTTGCATCAGCCTTAAACGCTTTGCATCAGCCTT
>RXIX01000072.1 GCA_003989075.1 Candidatus Competibacteraceae bacterium
TGCGCCAACGCCTGGAGCGGCTCGTGCGCAAGACCCTTTCGTTTTCCAAATGCCCCAAAATGCACGAAATCACCATCCAACTCTTCTTGCATTGCTACAACTTGAAACATCAAAAAATTCTAAATTGAACAACTACCCTTCAAGCCGTGTTGATGGACGGGCCGGAAACCGGATCAATTCAGCACAATAATGCCACGGCATGCACGGCAATCCCTTCGCCGCGCCCGATAAAGCCAAGCCGCTCAGTGGTCGTGGCCTTGACATTGACCTGCGCGACGTCGATGCCAAGATCGGCCGCGATGTTCTCGCGCATGGCCGGGATATGCGGGGCCATTTTGGGTGCCTGGGCGATGATCGTGGCATCCACGTTTGCCACGCGCAGACCCTGCCCGCCGATCAGCGCTAGCACCCGCCGCAGCAGAATGCGACTGTCGATGCCCTTGAATTCGGCGCTGCTGTCGGGAAAGTGCTGGCCGATATCGCCCAAACCAGCCGCGCCAAGCAGCGCATCGCACAGCGCGTGCAGCAGGACATCGCCATCGGAATGCGCAACCAGCCGCTGTTGATGCGGGATGCGCACACCGCCGAGCGTGATATGGACACCGGGACCAAAAGCATGCACGTCAAAACCGTGACCAATGCGCATGGGCGTGCTCCAGGAAGTGAGTCATGGATGACGAACGACCCCGCTGGTTTAAGCCATTGCGTAGCGACTCAGTTTGCAAGGCATCTCGCCGATGCAAGCTGGCGTGTAGCAGGGCGGCCAGCGGTGCTTAAAATCAGTCCCCGGCATTTGGCCGTGAAGCCACCCAGCCGGGGGTGGGCTGCGCTTACGCGCTCAGGCTTTCGCCTGTAAGGGTCATCTCGCCCGGTTATCCCGTGGTTTTTGTGAGTCGCACTGCCCGTTGCTCCGGTACCGTGCTGTTTAACGACTCACCTCAGAGCGGCAAACTGATGAAGCATTCGCCGGTGACTATCACACCGCTTGCGCGGATTCACGGGTAACGTCTGCCCTTGCTTCGGCTGTGCTCAGCACGAGTTCGGGCGGGCTGGTTGAGTCACGCCGCCCAAACGGGCAACGCCAATCAACGGTGGGCGTCATCAAGGATGATGACGATTCAGCGTTGAAGCCGGGGATTCAACCAAGGTTCAGGTAATCGCCGCCGCGCGGCTGAGATAAAACTCCGCCAGCGCCAGATCTTCCGGACGGGTGATTTTCAAATTATCCGCCCGGCCTTCGACCAGGCGCGGTGCGAAACCGGCGGATTCCATTGCTGCCGCCTCATCGGTGACCAGCAGGCCACGCGCCAGCGCCGCGCGCAGGGCCGCATGCAGCAGACCCAGGCGAAACATCTGTGGGGTCAGAGCATGCCAGAGCGCCGTGCGATCCACCGTCGTGGCAATGCGCCCGGCGCTATCGGCCTGCTTGAGGGTATCGCGCACCGGCACCGCCAGCAGGCCGCCTACGGCATCATCGGCCAGCGTGACCATCAGGCGCTCCAGATCGGCAACGCCCAGACAGGGCCGGGCGGCATCATGCACCAGCACCCAGTCATCAGGTGCAGCCAGCCCGCGCAGTGCATCCAGGCCCCGGCAGACCGAATGGCAGCGCTCCGCACCACCGGTCACCACATGCAGGGGCTTATCCGCGCCAAGCCCGGCCGCAACTTCAGGCCACCACTCATCTTCGGCCCCGATTGCTACCACCACCCCGGCCAGTCCAGGATGATGCAGCAGGGTTTCCAGGGTATGCGCGATCACCGGCCGGCCAGCCAGCAGCAGATACTGCTTGGGAATAGCCGCTCCCATGCGCCTGCCAATGCCGGCAGCGGGCACTAGCGCCCAGTAGCGCACTGCAGTCATGGCCGCGACGGAGGTGCTGCGGGTCGGGTGGCGGGCTTGGCAGCGGGCTTGGCAGCCGGCGCCGATTTATGCGCACCGGACGGTGATGCCGGCGGCGGTGATACGGGTTGTTCAAGAATGCGATAGAAGGTCTCGTCGCCGCGAATCATGCCCATCTCGGCGCGGGCGCGTTCCTCGATCGCGGTCATACCGGTCTTCAGATCCTGGATATCGGCTTCCATGGCCCGGTTGCGCTCATTGAGCGCGGCGTTTTCCTCGCTCTGCGCCTGGATCGCGACACGCAAGGCATAGGTCTGCCGGACGCCATCCTCGGCAATCCACAGCAGATAGTGCAGCGCCAGCAGCACGGCGATCAGCAGCATCGCCACGATCTGCAGGCCCAGATCGTCGCCGGACGCTGCCAGCCGGAGCTGCCAGCCGGGACGCGGCGCGACCGGTGCTGCGGCATCCGCTGCGGCGCGTTCATCACGCACCGCCGGGGAGCCGCGGTGGGGATCGGAACCGCTCCGTCCCACGGCCGGTGGGAACGGCAGCGGCATATGGGCGGGTCCGTTCAGTCGCGGAACACCTTGAAGGCCGCCTTGCCCGGATAGACAGCGGCGGCACCCAGTTCCTCTTCGATCACCAGCAGGCGGTTGTACTTGGCGATGCGATCGGAACGGCTGAGCGAGCCGGTCTTGATCTGGCTGGCGGCAGTGGCCACGGCCAGATCGGCAATGGTGGTGTCTTCGGTCTCGCCGGAGCGGTGCGAGGAGATCGAGGTGTAGCCAGCGGCTGCGGCCATATTGATCGCGGCCAGAGTCTCGGTCAGGGTGCCGATCTGGTTGACCTTGATCAGGATCGAGTTGGCGATGCCCTCGTCGATGCCACGCTTGAGGATCGAGGTATTGGTGACGAACAGGTCATCACCGACCAACTGGGTCTTTTTGCCCAGCAGGCGGGTCAGTTCCGCCCAGCCAGCCCAGTCGGATTCGTCCATGCCGTCTTCGATGGAGACGATCGGATAGCGCTCGACCCAGTCGGCCAGCTTGGCGGCGAACTCGGCGGAGGTGAAGGACTTGCCTTCGGCTTCCAGAACGTATTTGCCGCCCTTGTAGAACTCGGAGCTGGCGCAGTCCAGGGCGATGTAGATGTCCTTGCCCGGGGTATAGCCGGCGTTGCGGATCGCTTCCATGACGACGTCGAGCGCCGCTTCATTGGACGGCAGGTTGGGCGCAAAGCCGCCTTCGTCACCGACCGCCGTGTTCATGCCCTGCTTCTTCAGCACCGCCTTGAGGGCGTGGAACACTTCTGCACCCCAGCGCAGCGCCTCGCGGAAACTGGGCGCGCCGACCGGCATGATCATGAATTCCTGCATGTCGACGCTGTTGTCCGCGTGGGCGCCGCCGTTGAGGATATTCATCATCGGCACCGGCAGATGATACGGGCCGGTGGGGTTCAGGTACTTGTACAGCGGCACGCCCTTCTCGGCAGCGGCGGCGTGGGCAACGGCCATGGACACGCCGAGCAGGGCATTGGCGCCCAGGCGGCTCTTGGTCGGGGTGCCGTCGAGGTCGATCATCTTCTGGTCGATGACCGCCTGGTTATCGACCGCTTCCATGCCAACCAGGGCGCTGCGCAGTTCGCCATTGACATTGGCGACCGCCTTCAGCACGCCCTTGCCCAGATAGCGGCTCTTGTCACCATCGCGCAGTTCCAGCGCCTCGCGGCTGCCGGTGGACGCGCCTGATGGCACCATGGCGCTGCCCTTGGCGCCCGATTCCAGCACCACGTCCACGGCGACGGTCGGGTTGCCGCGCGAGTCGAGAATCTCGCGTCCATGGATCGCTTTAATCTTTGACATCGGTGAACTCCTCTCGGTGTATCTGCAGGGATGATCAAGCCTTCAGGGATGCGTCGCGGTTTCCAGAAAACCATGACGCTTGACGGCGGCGTCGAGTGCTTGCAGCGTCGCCAACAGCGGTTCCATCTGGTCCAGTGGCCAGGCGTTGGGACCGTCGCTCAGTGCCCGATCCGGGTCGGGATGGGTTTCCATGAACAGCCCGGAAATGCCCGCCGCCACCGCCGCCCGCGCCAGCACCGGCACGAATTCGCGCTGGCCGCCGGAGGCGTTGCCCTGGCCGCCGGGCAGTTGCACCGAATGGGTGGCGTCGAACACCACCGGGCAGCCGGTGGCGCGCATTACCGCCAGGGCGCGCATGTCGGACACCAGATTATTGTAGCCAAAGGAGACGCCGCGTTCGCAGACCAGCAGATGATCGTTGCCGGCCATGCGCGCCTTGGTGACCACGTTGCGCATGTCCCAGGGGGCGAGGAACTGGCCTTTCTTGATGTTGACCGGGCGGCCCTGCCGGGCGACATTCTCGATGAAATCGGTTTGCCGGCATAGAAAGGCCGGGGTCTGCAACACGTCGGCCACGGCGGCGACTTCATGCAGCGGCGTGTATTCGTGCACGTCGGTGAGCACCGGTACGCCGATCTGCGTCTTGACCGTTTCGAGGATCTTCAGCCCTTCCTCCAGGCCGGGACCGCGGTAACTCTGATGCGAGGAGCGGTTGGCCTTGTCAAAGGAGGATTTGTAGATGAACGGGATGCCCAGCCGCGCGGTAATCTCCTTGAGCTGGCCGGCGGTGTCCAGGGCCAGGGACTCGGATTCGATCACGCAGGGCCCGGCGATCAGGAACAGCGGCCGGTCCAGGCCGATCTCGAAACCGCATAGACGCATCATGACTCACCTCCGGCATGACGCTGCTGGCGTTGCCGGATCGCCGCACCGATGAAGCCGCGGAACAGCGGATGTCCGGCACGCGGCGTGGAGGTAAATTCGGGGTGGAACTGGCAGGCCAGGAACCAGGGATGATCGGGCAGTTCGATCATCTCGACCAGCCGCCCGTCCAGCGAGTGGCCGCAAAAGCGCATCCCGACGGCGCCAAGCGGCCCACGGTAGCGGTTGTTGAATTCATAGCGATGGCGGTGGCGCTCGACGATCACGTCCTTGCCATAGGTGGCACCGGCCAGGCTGTCGGCCACCAGCCGGCAGGGCTGCGCGCCCAGGCGCATCGAGCCGCCCAGATCACCGCCTTCGCGGCGCTGCTGCACCGAGCCGTCCTCGTCGATCCATTCGGTGATCAGCGCAATCACCGGATGCGGCGTGTCCTTGCGGAATTCGGTGCTGTGCGCGCCTTCCAGGCCAGCGACATGGCGGGCAAACTCGATCACCGCGACCTGCATCCCCAGGCAGATGCCCAGATACGGCAGGCGATGTTCACGGGCGAAGCGCACCGCAGCAATCTTGCCTTCGATGCCACGCTCGCCAAAGCCGCCCGGCACTAGAATGGCATCCATGTGCTCCAGGCAGGCGGTACCGTCGCGCTCGACCCGCTCGGAGTCGATATAGTGGATGTTGACCCGGGTGTGGGCGTGAATGCCGGCGTGCAGCAGGGCTTCATTGAGCGACTTGTAGGCGTCGGTCAGATCAACATACTTGCCGACCATGGCGATATCGACCGCACCGCTGGCGGTTTCGATGGCGCGCACCACCCGTTCCCAGTCGGCCAGTTGCGCGGCCGGCAGACCATCGAGCTGCAGCTTGCGGGCGACGATGTCGTCGACACCCTGAGCGCGCAGCAGCAGCGGAATGCGGTAGATGGTGTCGGCGTCGGGGACGTTGATCACCGCCTTGGGTTCGACATTGGTGAACAGGGCGATCTTGCGCCGCTCTTCAGCGGGAATCTCCCGGTCCGAGCGGCACATCAGGATGTCCGGTTGAATACCGATCGAGCGCAGTTCCTTGACCGAGTGCTGGGTGGGCTTGGTTTTCAGCTCGCCCGAGGATTTGATGAACGGCACCAGGGTCAGATGGATGAACAGCGAGCGTTCGCGGCCCAGTTCCACGCCCATCTGACGAATGGCTTCCAGGAAGGGCAGCGATTCGATGTCGCCGACTGTGCCGCCGATCTCGATCATGGCGATATCGGCTTCACCGGCGCCGAGCCGGATGCAGCGCTTGATCTCGTCGGTGATGTGCGGGATGACCTGCACCGTGCCGCCGAGATAGTCGCCGCGCCGTTCCTTGCGGATCACGTTCTCGTAGATGCGCCCGGTGGTGAAGTTGTTGCGCCGGGTGGCAGTCATGCACACGAAGCGCTCGTAGTGGCCCAGATCGAGGTCGGTTTCGGCGCCGTCGTGGGTGACGAACACCTCGCCGTGCTGGAAAGGGCTCATGGTGCCGGGATCGACGTTGATGTACGGGTCGAGCTTGATCAGGGTGACCTTGAGGCCCCGGGCTTCCAGCACTGCAGCCAGCGACGCGGCGGCGATGCCCTTGCCCAGCGAGGAGACCACGCCGCCGGTGATGAAAATGAATCGAGTCATGCCGGGATGGGAGGGGTAGCGAAAGACGCTACACGATACCAGAGCGGCCGAACGATGGCGACTGCCGTTTAGCCGTATTCAGCCGCACCGGCAACGCTCTAGCGGTTTACATCAACCACCAGGCGACCACGAATCCGGCCGGCGAGAATGTCGGCACCGGCCGGGATCGCCTGGCTCAGGCTTAGTTCCTGAGTGATCGCCTCCAGTTTTTCCACATCCAGATCACGGGCCAGGCGCTGCCAGGCTGCGTGGCGCAGCGCCTTGGGCGCCATGGCGCTATCGATGCCGTACAGGGTAACGCCCCGCAGGATGAAGGGCGCCACCGTGGCTGGAAAGTCCATGCCTTGGGCCAGCCCACAGGCAGCCACTGCGCCATGCAGCCGCGTGGTGGCGCAGGCATTGGCCAGAGTATGACTGCCGACTGCATCAACCACCCCGGCCCAGCGCTCCTTGCCCAGCGGTCGTCCCGGCGTCGCCAGCTCAGCGCGCTCGATGATTGCACTCGCACCCAGGGCGTGCAGCGCGTCCGCAGCTTCCGGCCGTCCCGTCGACGCCACCACCCGATAGCCCAGGCGGGCCAGCAGCAGAATGGCGACGCTGCCGACGCCACCATTGGCACCGGTCACCAGAATCTCGCCATCGCCCGGCTGCAGGCCATGCTTCTCCAACGCCAGAATGCACAGCATCGCCGTATAGCCAGCGGTGCCGATGGCCATGGCCTGGCGCAGGCTGAATACCGCCGGCAACGGCACCAGCCAGTCACCGCGCACCCGCGCCTTCTGTGCCAGTCCGCCCCAGTGCGCTTCGCCAACGCCCCAGCCATTCAGAATCACCGCATCGCCCGGCGTCCAGTCGGGATGGCTGCTGCTCTCGACCGTGCCGGCGAAGTCGATGCCCGGCACCATCGGATAGCTGCGCACCACCGGCGAGCTGCCGGTGATCGCCAAGCCATCCTTGTAATTGATCGTCGACCAGGCGACGCGCACCGTGACTTCGCCGGCCGGTAATTGCGCCTCGTCGAGTGCCTGCACACGGGCATGCACGCCCTGTTCATCCTTTGTCAGTACGATGGCATTAAACATGCTGTTTTCTCTTCACGGTTGGAATAAAGCTTGCCCTGCCGGCGATCCTGCGTTTTCATGGCGAACCGGCTTCGCAGCCGGATGGCTTTTTAAATCGCAGGAGTACGTGCAGTGCATAGGTTAAACGCGCAAGGGCAACAGATCATCGCCGAACTGGCACAGCGTTATGCTGTGAGCAGCGACGCGGTCCTGACCCTGTTTGACGCCGTCGCCGCCGGCAATGGCAGCATGGCCCAGTTCAGCCACCCGGACCTTGGCGGCTCGGGGCAGTGGATGCAGGGCGGCATGACCATGGTCGGCGACATGTTCAACTACAACCTCAAGGCCAAGGTTGACGGACTGTGCGCCGAATTGTCGCAACTGGTGTTCCGTACCGACCTGCGCGAGGCACCGGCATATCCGCCACCAGCGGCCACGATGGGTCAGTCCTTTTCCCAGCCGGGTGGCTTCAGCAGCAGCGGCTGGCCAGCGGAACTGGGCATGCCCAGCAGTTCCGGGGCGCAGAACCAGATGCGCTATGCCTACTTTCCGGCCACCCGGCGCCTGGCGGTGGACAACGCTGGACAGATCACGGTCTATGACACCGGTGATCACCACATCGGCGGCGTTTCCCAGCAGCAGGGCGGCGATACTACGCTGACCTTCACCAGCCAGTTTGGCACGGTCTCGCTGGCCAGTCTGCCGGTGGTTTCCGGAGGCAGCGCGCCCACCACGCCCGCGTTTGTCGATCAACCGGTCTATAACCAGAATCCGCAGCCGGTCTATAACCAGAACCAGAATCCGCAGCCGGTCTATAACCAGAACCAGAATCCGCAGCCGGTCTATAACCAGAACCAGAATCCGCAGCCGGTCTATAACCAGAACCAGAATCCGCAGCCGGTCTATAACCAGAACCAGAATCCGCAGCCGGTCTATAACCAGAACCAGAATCCGCAGCCGATGTTCGCGCCCAATTCCGCATCTGGTACCGTCAGCGCCGACGATATCCTCGGCACCATCGAACGCCTGGCCCGGCTACGCGAAAACGGTATTCTCTCCGAGCAGGAATTTACGGCCAAGAAAGCCGAGCTGCTCAGCCGCCTGTAGCACATCCGGCTACAGGCGGTGGGTCTCCGGACTGAGGCCACGTTCCCGGTACTGGCGAAAGCGCAGCCGCGACTGCGCTAGCGCGTCCGGGTGTGGCTCCACCACCTCCACCACCCGCGCATAGCGCTCGAAGCCGTCCGGCAGTGCATCAGTACAGTTGATCAGCACTGCGGCATCCACCCCGGCCGGCGGCGCCGTACCGATCAGCACCGGCGAACCCTCATCGCCGGCCAGCGGATAGCGCTCGTGCGGAATAAAGCTGTCCTGGCGAAAGGTCCACAGCAGATCATCCAGCGCCGCCGCCTGACTTTCATTAGCGGCCAGAATATAGACCGTATGGCCAAGGCCATAGGCCTTATCGGCCAGCCGACAGGCCAGCCGCACCCGGCCATTGTCACGCGCCCCATTCTCGGGCAGCACATAGAAATCAATGCGCGGCACGATCACCCTCGCGTTCCGCCTCGGCGGCCCGGTCCAGCAGATATTGCACCAGCAGCGGCACCGGCCGCCCGGTCGCACCCTTGGCCTTGCCGCTCTTCCAGGCCGTACCGGCAATGTCCAGATGCGCCCAGTGGAACTTGCGCGCAAAACGGGACAGGAAACAGGCGGCGACAATCGCCCCGCCATCACGGTTGCCGGCGACATTGGCCATATCGGCAAAATTGCTGTCCAGCGCCTCCTGATAATCATCCCACAGCGGCAGTTCCCAGGCGCGATCCGCAGCCGACTGACCCGCGGCAATCAGCGCATGCGCCAGCGGCGGATGGTTGCTGAACAGGCCATGCGGATGCCGGCCCAGCGCAATGATGCAGGCCCCGGTCAGGGTCGCGATATCGATCACCGCCACCGGCTCATCGCGCTCGGCATAGCTCAGCGCATCGCAGAGAATCAACCGCCCCTCGGCATCGGTGTTAAGAATCTCGATGGTCTGACCCGATAGGCTGGTGACGATATCGCCCGGCCGGGTCGCGCGCCCACCGGGCATGTTCTCCACCGCTGGAATCAGCCCGGTGACATTCAACGGCAACTGCAGCTCGGCGCAGGCCTGCAGCACGCCGAGCACGCTGGCCGCACCGCACATGTCGTATTTCATCTCGTCCATGCCTTCACCGGGCTTGAGCGAAATGCCGCCGGTATCGAAAGTCACGCCCTTGCCGATCAGCACATAGGGCTTTTGCGTCGCAGCACCCTGGTGATAGTCGAGGCGGATGAACTGCGCCGGCTGGATACTGCCACGGCTCACCGCCAGCAGCGCACCCATACCCAACTGCTCCATGGCGGCCTCATCGAGAATCTGCGCCCGCATGCCCGTAAAGCGCGCCGCCAGTTCACGGGCCTGCTCGGCCAGATAAACCGGCGTACAGATATTGGGCGGCAGGTTGCCCAGATCGCGGGTCAGCTTCATGCCAGCGGCAATGGCCATGCCCTCGCGCACCGCCTGTTCACCACCGGGCAATTCCCGCCGCCCGGGTACGCTGAGTATAATTTTGCGCAAGGGGCGGCGCGGCGTATCCTTCTTGCTCTTGAGCGCGTCGCAGCGATAGCGCGATTCCTCGACTGCCTCGACGATCTGGCGGATTTTCCAATTCAGATCATGACCGCGGGTGGTCAGCTCGGTCAGATACAAGGTGGCTTCGGTGGCGCCGGCATCGTTCAGAACCGTTGCGGCATGCGTGATGATCTGCCGGAAGCGGCGCTCGTCCAGGTCGCGTTCGCGGCCGCAGCCCACCAGCAGCACGCGCTCGCACAGGGCTTCGGGTACGTTGAACAGCAGCAGCGACTGGCCAGGCTTGCCTTCCAGATCGCCCCGGCGCAGCAGATTGCCCAGATAACCGCCACAGGCGGTGTCAAACTGCTCGGCGGCGGGTGTCAACCGCCGTGATTCGTAGACACCCAGCACCAGGCAGGCCGTGCGCTGCTTTTCCGGATTGCCGCTTTTAACCGTAAATTCCATTGATGGGCTACCCCCGTTTGTTTTTTTAAAGGTTTGAAGGCCAAATTCAGGACCGCCCGGATTGAAAAGACCTCATCCAGCCCTGCAACCAGGCTCGAAACAAGCATGATGATAGCAGCCGGTCACCCGACACCTGAGACCTGCGGCGCCATTGACCCGGAAACGGTCGCACAGCGCCCCTGGGCAACGGATTGCGCGTGCCTTCCCTGATCGATCGCTACCTGATCCGCGAGATCGCCCTGACCCTGCTGGCAACTGCAGTGGTGCTGCTGGCGATGGTGCTCAGCCACCGTCTGGCCGGCTATCTGAGCAAGGCCGCCAGCGGGCTGCTGGCGCGCGATGCCATTTTTACCCTGATCGGCCTGCAGGCGCTGCATTTCCTGGTGGTGCTGATCCCGCTGGCCTTTCTGCTCAGCATCATGCTGGCGCTGGGGCGGCTGTACCGCGATCACGAAATGGAAGCGCTGGCAGCCTGCGGCTATGGGCCGCTGTCGGTCTACCGGGCGGTCTTCCTGCTGGCGGCGCCGCTGGCGGTGCTGAGTGCCGGGCTGGCGTTTTTCGTGGTGCCGATGACCATGGAACTGCAGTTCGAGGTGCTGGCGCGCGCCCGCAAGGAGGCGGAAGTGTCGATGTTCGCACCGGGCACCTTCCGCGAGGTGCTTGGCGGCCGGCATGTGGTGTACATCGGCGCCCTGGATGAGCGCGAGCTGCGCAACGTCTTCATCCAGAGCCGCGAGGCTGATGGCGCGATCAGCGTCACTACCGGTCTCCAGGGCCGCCAGATCGTCGATGCCGACGGCATCCGTCATATCGTGCTTGAAGACGGCTATCGCTATCAGGGTACGCCCGGGCAGGGCAATTACCAGATGCTGCACTTCGAACAGGCTTCGGTGCGTGTCGATACCGCGCCGCCCACCGAGGCCTGGCAGCACCGCGAAGCCCTGCCCACCCTGCGCCTGCTGCAGTCGAGCGAGCCGATGCATATCGCCGAGCTGCAGATGCGCCTGAACAGTCCGCTCAACGTGCTGCTGATTGCCCTGTGGGCGCCGCTGCTGGCCCGCGCCCGGCCCCGCGAAGGCCGCTATGGGCGCATCGTCGCTGCGGTGCTGATCTACGCGATCAATTTCAACCTGATCGGCGTCGGCGAATCCTGGCTAAGTCATGGCGTGGTCGGCGCGGGCGTCGGTCTGTGGTGGGTGCATGGCCTGTTCCTGCTGCTGGGCCTGTTCCTGCTGTTCTACCATGTGGCGGGCACCGCCAGCTGGCGCTGGCTGCGGCGCCGGCTGTGGCGCCATGCTGATGCCGGGGCCTGATGCCATGACTCTGATTGATCGCTACATTTTTCGCACCGTCGCCGGCACCACCGTGATCGCGCTGCTGGTGCTGCTGCTGCTGGAATCCTTTCTCAACCTGCTGGTGGAACTGGAGGATATCGGCAAGGGCGGTTACAGCTTCGCGGCGGCGTTTCACTACCTGCTGCTGATCCAGCCGCGGCAACTGTATGAGCTGTTCCCGATGGCGCTGCTGGTCGGCGGCCTGCTGGGCATGGGTACGCTGGCTGCGGGCAGCGAGCTGATCGTGATGCGCGCCGCGGGCCTGTCGCTGAGCCGGTTGAGCATCTCGGCTCTGCAGGCCGGTCTGCTGCTCAGTCTGGTGGTGCTGGCAATTGGCGAATTCGTGGCGCCGCCACTGGAGCAACTGGCCCGCGAGCAGCGCGCGGTGGCCCGGGGTGAAAAAATGCAGATTCGCGGTGGCCGCGGCTTCTGGGCGCGGGATGGCGAATTCTTCGTCCATGTCGGCGCGGTGCTGCCCGGCATTCGCCTGATGGATATTCACGTGTTCCACATCAAGCCCGATGCGCAGATGGAGGCCGTGACCCATGCCCAGGGCGCACGTTATGAGCAGGGCCGCTGGCTGCTGGAAGGCGTCAGCCGCACCGCGCTGGACGGCGACAGCGCGCGCGTTGGGCAATTGGCCGCGCTGGCGGTGGATTCGGCGATCAGTCCGCAGATTCTCGACGTACTGGCGGCCAATCCCAGCCAGTTGGCGATCCGTGAGCTGTGGCTGTACATCGACTATCTGGAACGCAATGGTCTGGACGCGCAGAGCTACCGGCTGGCGCTGTGGCGCAAGCTGCTGGCGCCGCTGGTGTATGTGGCGATGCTGGTGGTGGCGCTGCCCTTCGTATTCGGCCCGCAGCGTGCCGCCGGCGTCGGTCAGCGCCTGCTGATTGGCCTGCTGCTGGGGCTGGCGTTCTTCCTGATGAATTTTCTGCTCGGCAATCTGGTGCTGCTGTATGGCTATCCACCGGTGCTGGGTGCGGTGCTGCCCTCGCTGCTGTTCCTCGGCGGCGGTTTTTATGCCCTCGGCCGGCTGCGTTAGCGATGATCACCGGGCACACTGTTCGCGTACTACTTGCGTTGTGCCGGCATGCGCGCGATGCTTTTCGCCAGCCTGGAGCCCGCGCCCGGATCCGGAATGCGCGGAAGATGCAACAAAAACCGGGATCCCGTACCTGCATGCCTTGACTCGCAACCGGGGCGTCCTGGGCACCGGCCATCATGGCCCGGCTCCACGCCATGATCCATCCACCCCACCGGGTCTTTCGCATGGCTAAACGCACCCCTCTTTATGACAGCCATCTCGCCCAGGGGGCGAAAATGGTTGATTTCGGCGGCTGGGACATGCCGCTGCACTATGGCTCGCAACTCAACGAACATCATCAGGTACGGCGCGATGCCGGCCTGTTTGATGTTTCGCACATGACCATTGTCGATTTCGCCGAGCCCGGTCCGGCCAAAACGCTGCTGCGCTATTTGCTGGCCAACGACGTAGCCCGGCTGTATCCCGGCAAGGCGCTGTATACCTGCATGCTCAACGAGGCCGGCGGCGTCATCGACGATCTGATCGTCTATGACCGGGGCGCGGCCGGCTATCGGCTGGTGCTGAACGCCGCTACGCGCGATAGCGATCTGGCCTGGATCGCAGCGATCGCCGAACGCTATGGCGCTGCCTGGACGGTGCGCGACGACCTGGCGATGCTGGCGGTGCAGGGCCCCGAGGCACTGGCGCGCCTGGCGGCGGTGCTCGATGCCGATACCCTGGCGGCGGTGCGCGCCAGCCGGCGCTTTCATGCCGTGGACGGCGACACCCTGTTCATCGCCCGCACCGGTTACACCGGCGAGGACGGTGTGGAAATCCTGCTGCCGGTGACGCAGGCCCCCGCGCTGTGGGCGCAACTGCTGGCTGCCGGCGTTGCCCCCTGTGGCCTGGGCGCCCGCGATACCCTGCGCCTGGAAGCGGGCATGAATCTCTATGGCAGCGACATGGACACCACCACCACGCCGCTGGTCTCCGGGCTGGGCTGGACGGTGGCCTGGCAGCCGGCGGATCGTGACTTCATCGGTCGCGGTGCCCTGGAACAGCAGCGCACTGCCGGCGTGCCGCAGACCTTCGTTGGCCTGGTGCTGGAAGAGCGCGGCGTGCTGCGCAGCCACCAGACGGTCCATGACGGCACACGCGAAATCGGCCAGACCACCAGCGGTGCCTTCTCACCGACCCTGAACCGGGGCATTGCCCTGGCCCGGGTCGCCGCCGGCATCGGCGAGCGCTGTCAGGTCGAGGTGCGCGGCAAGCGCCTCTCGGCCCTGGTGGTCAAGCCGCCGTTCGTCTCGCGCCCGGTCTAGCCGCACCCCTTCCCCGCTCCCTACCGAACCCCTGTCGAGGAACCGCCGATGAGCAGCAACATTCCCGCCGAACTGCGTTACACCGAATCCCACGAGTGGCTGCGTCCCCAGGAGGATGGCATCGTCACCGTAGGCATCACCGACCATGCCCAGCACCTGCTCGGTGATCTGGTCTTTGTGGAGATTCCGGAAGTCGGCCGGGTGGTGAGCGCCGCCGAAAGCTGCGCCGTGGTCGAATCGGTCAAGGCCGCCTCCGATGTCTACAGCCCGCTCGATGGCGTGATCGTCGAGGTCAACGAACTGCTCGCCGACAGCCCCGAACTGATCAACCAGGACCCCTACGGCGAAGGCTGGATCTTCCGCATCAAGACCAGCGCCGCCCTGAACGATCTGCTTGATGCCCATGCCTACGCGGCCATTGCCCTGGCCGATGATGAAGACGACGCCTCGCTCGCCAACCCGAAGCTGGCCGGCTAGGCGAGGCGCTGCCCATGCCCTTCATTCCGCATACCGCAGACGATGTCCAGGCCATGCTGGAGGCGATTGGCGCCCCCAGCATCGAAGCCCTGTTCGACGAGATCCCACCAGCGCTGCGCATCAGCGAGCTGCAGGCACTGCCCGAGGGCCTCAGCGAAGCCCAGGTCACGCGCCTGATGGCGGCCCGCGCCAGCCAGGACCCGCCACTGGCCTGCTTCCTTGGCGCCGGCGCCTACGAGCACCACATCCCAGCGGCGATCTGGGAAATCGTCGGCCGCGGCGAGTTCTACAGCGCCTACACGCCCTATCAGCCCGAGGCCAGCCAGGGCACCCTGCAGGTGCTCTACGAGTACCAGAGCATGATGGCCGG
>RXIX01000073.1 GCA_003989075.1 Candidatus Competibacteraceae bacterium
CGGCGGCGCATGACCGCCTGCTCAAGCTGTTGATTGCCGCCTGGGAGACGGTGCAGCCCGGCAGCTGGAAGCCCGCCGTGCTCGACAAGCTGCTGGCCGACGCCGACTGCACCGGCAAGGGCTTGGACGTCTGGCTGCGCGAGAAGTTCTTCGAGCAGCACGCCAAGCGCTTCCACCACCGCCCCTTCATCTGGCATGTGTGGGATGGCCTGAAGGACGGCTTTGCCGCGCTGGTCAACTACCACACGCTCGACACTAAAAACCTGGAACGCCTCATCCATACCTATCTGGGCGACTGGATTCGCCAGCAAGAGGCCGGCGTGCGCGACCGCATCGACGGCGCGCAGCAACGTCTGGCCGCCGCGCAAGACCTGAAACGCCGCCTCGAACTCATCCTTGAAGGCGAGCCGCCCTACGACATCTTCGTGCGCTGGAAGTCCTTGGCAGAACAGCCTATCGGCTGGAACCCCGACCTGAACGACGGCGTGCGCCTGAACATCCGCCCCTTCATGACTGCCGAGGTCCTTCGCCACAACAAGAAGCCCAAGCTCAACATCACCTGGGACAAGGACCGGGGCAAGGATGTCGAAAGCGCGCCTTGGTTCAAGGTCTTCAAGGGTGACCGCATCAACGACCACCATTTAACGCGGGCCGAGAAAATGGCAGCAAGAGCGAGTGATCCATGAAAAAAGGGGACGCTCTATGAGTAACGAGACTGTAGGCCAAACGCTTCTTGCAGCGGTACAAACAACAGCCAAGGGCAATTCGCATACATCCACATCCACTGCAGCAGTGCTCTGGCCCGACAAGGAACGTCAGTGGCAGGCAGCCTTACCGGCCCTGCAGAAATTGATGCCAAGCCTGTTTGTACTCGGTCCCTACCAGCCCGAGCAGCGCAGCGGCCCAGCGATCTGGCTTAAATGCGCCATTGCCGGCGTACTGCCCGAAGTCCAGTTTGAGGGCGTGCCGGTGATCTATATGCCCGGCATCAGTCGTGCCGACCTGCGCGCCATTAAAGGCTGCTCCCGTGACCTGCAACCCCTGGCCGAATTGCAGTACCGGGGCGTGTTCTGGAGCCAGACTAACGCCAAGGATTGGACCATCAGCGCCTTTCTATCGTCGAAGAATGGCGGCCTGGGCTTGGACCTTGCTCAGGACAAGGCAACTCAGGAGGCATTGAGTCAGGCCCTACAGGCAGGCGTGCTCCTGCACTGCACGCTGGACGATCTCAAAGGCCGCGCCCTCAATGCCGAATGGCTGCTGAGCCTGCTGGCACCCAATCCAACCCGGGACCTCCTGCAATGGATGAATGACCCAGAGGCCACTCGCCAACACTGGAGCGATGTGCTCTGGGACGTGTTCGTCAAACGCTGCAAGGCGGATTTTGACTTCGACCCCGTGGCTGATGGCGTACTCGTTGCGGCAGAACGTCTCGCAAAACGTGCAGGCAAATGGGCAGCCGTCTCAGTCCTCTACCATGATTCATTCGGCAGCTTCCCTCATGTGTTTACACAGCTCGCCAAACTGCAACCGCCTCCGTTAAGCCTGTTCCCAGACTATGAACAGTTGGCGGGCTACCCTCAGATCAATGCGCAAGGCGAAGCCAATCTGCGCCACGCGCTGTCTGCCTGCGCAGCCATGGACGCGCCACAGGCACGTATGGCGCTCCTTGCTGCCGAAAAGGAACACGGGGCGCGGCGCACCTGGCTTTGGGCGCGCATGGGGCACTCCCCGCTGGCTGTCGCATTGGAACATCTGGTCGAGGTCGCTCAGCGCAGTGCAAGCGTGCCGATTGGGCAAACACCAGCGGAACTTGCACAGCGCTATCAGCAGTCTGGATGGCAGCTTGACTACGCAGCCCTCCAGACGCTGGCTGCTGTCCATACCAGAACTGATCTGGAAGCAGTCAGTGGCGCGCTACGGGCGATCTATCTGCCCTGGCTAGAAGAAACCGCGCGCCGCTTGCAGGAGGCCGCCAAGGCCGCAGGAGGTCTCCCCTTGATAAAGGCTGAAACAGCCACTGCCGGAACGTGTACGGTCTTCGTCGATGGCTTGCGCTATGACCTGGCGGTCCAGCTTGTGCAACAACTCAGCGCATTCGGCAACACCCATCTTTCAGCACGCTGGACCAGCCTGCCCTCAGTCACCGCTTCCGGAAAAGCGTGGTGCTCCCCCGTGGCAGAGCACATCAGCGGCACCGTCGAGGATGTGGAATTCGAACCGCGTGTGACAGCGGATGGCAAGCCGCTATCGGCCCACAACTTGCGCAAACTCTTGAGCGAGTCTGGCGTTCAACCCCTGGACAAGCATGAGACGGGGGATCCGCAGGGACAAGCCTGGACTGAAACCGGCGACCTTGACCATTATGGCCATGAACATGGCATCCGCCTGGCGCGTGACCTGGATACCCAACTGAGCCCTATCGTTGAGCGCATCAGCGAACTGAAAGATGCCGGCTGGCAGCGTATCCGCATCGTCACCGACCATGGCTGGCTGTTGATGCCAGGGGGTTTGCCCAAATCCGAGCTGCCCAAGCATCAGACCGAAACCCGCTGGGGGCGCTGCGCGGTGTTGAAAGACAGCGCCTATGGAACTCCGCTGACCTTCGGCTGGGACTGGTGCAAGGCTGTTCAGGTGGCCTACGCGCCCGGCGTTACCAATTTCATTGCCGGAGCTGAATACGCCCACGGCGGGATCAGCCTGCAGGAGTGCCTGGTGCCCATCGTGCAGTTGGACTGTGCCAGAGCCTTCGGAGCCGCTGCGGCGGTCACGATTCAATCGGTGATCTGGAAGGGACTGCGCTGCATCATCACAGTCGAGGGCGCCTCTGCCGGCCAACGCGTCGATATCCGTACCAAGGCTGCCTTGGCCACAACGTCAATTGCCGCCAGCGTTAAGCCTTTGGAGAGTGGCACAGCCAGCCTTGCCGTAGCGGACGATGAATATTTGGGCGCAGCAGCCCTGGTGGTCGTGCTCGGCACGGATGGCGAGGTTCTGCAAAAGCAGGCCACCACGGTAGGAGACTAAACATGCAACTGGATGAATTGGATCGCAAGGCCACCACCGCTTTTGAAGGCTACGTGGTGCGCAAGGACCTGGTGCGCACCTTCAGCCGTCAGTTTCCGGTGCCGACCTATGTTGTGGAGTTCCTGCTGGGCCGCTACTGCGCGACCATCGACGAAGCGGAAATCCAGGAAGGCTTGGATATTGTGCAACGCCAGCTCAGTTCGCGTACCGTCAAGGCGGGCGAAGAAGAACTGTTCAAGGCCCGGGCGCGCGAGTCGGGTTCCGTCAAAATCATCGACATCATCACCGCCCGGCTGGATTCCAAGACCGATTCCTATATTGCCACCTTGCCCAGCCTGCGACTGAACGATGTCCGGCTCACCCCCGAGATGGTCAAGGACAACGAGCGCATGCTGACCGGCGGCTTTTACGCTGAAGTCACCTTGGGCTACGACGCCTCCATTGCCCAGGAGAAGAATGGCCGCCCCTTTGGCGTAGATGCGCTGCGCGCCATCCAGTTATCCAAGCGCGAGGTGCTCAATGTGCTGGCTGTGGGCCGCAAGAGCTTCTCAAGCGCCGAATGGCGTAACCTGCTGCTGCGCAGTGTCGGCTTTGAACCAGCGACGCTTACCGAGCGTGGCAAGGATGCGCTGCTGTTGCGCATGGTGCCGTTCGTTGAACGCAACTATAACCTGGTCGAACTGGGCCCACGCGGCACGGGCAAATCGCATCTGTTCCAACAGATTTCGCCCTATGCCCACCTGATTTCCGGTGGTAAGGCCACGGTGGCCCGCATGTTCGTCAACAACGCCAACGGTCAGCGCGGCCTGGTCTGCCAGTACGATGTGGTCTGCTTCGATGAGGTGTCGGGCGTGTCCTTTGACCAGAAGGACGGCGTCAATATCATGAAGGGCTACATGGAAAGCGGCGAATTCTCGCGCGGCAAGGAAAGCATCCGCGCCGACGGCTCCATCGTGCTGGTCGGCAACTTTGAAGTCGATGTCGAACACCAGCAACGCATCGGCCACCTGTTTGGGCCGTTGCCGCCCGAGATGCGCGATGACACCGCCTTCATGGATCGCATCCATTGCTTCCTGCCTGGCTGGGATGTGCCGAAGCTCAATCCCGGGCTGCTTACCGAGCATTTTGGCCTGGTCAGCGATTTCCTCTCCGAATGCTTCACGCAACTGCGCAACCAAAGCCGCGTATCAACGTTGCAAGGGCGCGTCTATTGGGGTGGCGCACTTTCTGGCCGGGACCTCAACGGGGTCAACAAAACAGTCAGCGGACTGCTCAAGCTGCTCTATCCAAGTGCTGAAACACCGGTCAGCGATGCGGATCTGGAGTGGGCCGTGCGCCTGGCGCTGGAAGTGCGGCGGCGGGTGAAGGAGCAACAAAAGCGCATCGGTGCCGCAGAGTTCCGCAACACCCATTTCAGCTACACATTGGGAGCCGAAGGCGTCGAAAAATTTGTCAGCACCCCGGAGTTGCAAAGCCAGGGCGGTATTGGGGATGAGCCGTTGGAATGCGGCCAGATTTGGACCTTGAGTCCCGGTGGCCAGGATGAGCACCCTGGATTATTCAGACTGGAAGCCACCGAAGGGCCCGGGAGCGGTGTGCAGGTACTCAACAACCCGGTGCCCGCACCATTCAAGGAATCGATTCGCTGCGCGGAGCAAAACCTGTATGCCCGTGCCCAGCAGTTGGTAGGGGATCGGGATCCGCGCGCGCATGAATTTTCAGTTCAGATCAGAAGCTTTGATGCTGCCAAGTCTGGTGCCAAGACTGGCGTGGCTGCGTTGATTGCGCTATCCAGCGCGCTGTTGAAGAAGTCGGTTCGCGGTGGCCTGGTGGTGGTTGGCGAAGTGACCCTGGGTGGCACCATCGAGCCTGTACACAATGCCGTGACTCTGGCTGAGATTGCTGTGGAGAAAGGGGCCAAGTCACTGCTGTTGCCGGTGTCGTGCCGGCGGCAACTGTTCGATCTTTCGGATGAGATGGCGACCCGACTGGATGTCGAGTTTTATCTGGATGGCCGGGATGCTTTACTGAAAGCTTTGGTTGACTAGCGCAACCAATACCCTTCTCTCCTCTTCGCCCTTTAGCCAAGGCCAAGGTGCAGCAGGAGGCGCCGGGCTGGGTCAAGAGACATCAGACACTGGGACATCTGCACTGCTTGCCGCAGCTTGCCCAGCCTGGCGGCTACCCCCTCCCGGGCGGGAGAGGGCCTGCAATGCTTAGGCGGCGTACTGCGCGGCAACGAAATCCCAGTTGACCAGATTCCAGAATGCCTCGACGTACTTGGGCCGCAGGTTGCGATAGTCGATGTAATAGGCGTGTTCCCAGACATCGCAGGTCAGCAGCGCGGTCTTGCCGCTGGTCATCGGCGTGCCGGCATTGGACGTGCTCATCAGCTCCACCGAACCGTCAGCATTCTTGACCAGCCAGCCCCAGCCCGAACCAAAGGTGCCGATCGCGACCTTGGCAAACTCCTCCTTGAACGCCGCGAAGGAGCCAAACTTGGCATTGATCGCCGCCGCCAGCGCACCGCTCGGCTCGCCGCCGCCATTGGGCGACAGGCAGTTCCAGTAGAAGGTATGGTTCCACACCTGCGCGGCATTGTTGAACACGCCGGCGGACGATTTCAGCACAATCTCTTCCAGGCTGGCGTTCTCGAACTCGGTGCCCTTGATCAGGTTATTCAGGTTGGTGACATAGGTCTGGTGGTGCTTGCCGTAGTGGAATTCCACGGTTTCCGCAGAAATATGCGGCTCCAGCGCATTCTTGGCATAGGGCAGTTCGGGCAGTTGATGAACCATGGCGTGCTTCTCCATCAGCGGTTGTAGGACAGGAATCAGTAGACATATAGCGCCGGCTTAGAGTCCGCAGGCAAGGTCCGGTTCCGATCACCGGCAGCCCTGGGCCAAGCGTGGCGCGACGCGGGCTAGTCTATTGGAGTTTCACCGTGATTGATTTTGCCTCGGTCCATCCTCGACTCATCAATCCGAAAATTCGCGCTTCACCGCAACCCCGCCGGCGTACCGACAGGTGGCTGTGTTGCTCCACGCGCTTGAGTTCGGGCACCCCCTGCCCTACTGCTTTCGCAAAAAACGCCCGGCGGGTTTGACGTGTTCTTCCGGGTCTTCTTGACACAACCGCATACCCTAACCAAAGGTGATTTTATCAGGACCCCGCACGAGGTTCACGGTGAAACAGCCTGCGGATTCGCCCGCGCGCCCTCTGCTCCGCTGCGCTACGCAACCGGGCTGGGGGGCATCATCCATCCATGGATTCCTTGACGCCACCCCCAGGCGATGCAACGCGAGTGGCGACCGGAGCGGGTGTGCTATCCTTGCCACCATCCACGTCCCGGACCGGCACAGGACCGCTGTTCGGGCACCGCCTTGCCCTTCACGGAGATCTTCCCATATGAACACGTTCAATCCCGTCCTTGCCCTGCTGACGGCTTTGGCCCTTACCGCTTGCACCGGCATGGGCGGTGGCTCCACCAGCAGCGACGGCACCAGCAGCGCCGCCAGCATGAGCGACAGTGATCGCGGTGGCGCGCAGGCCAACGACAGCGAAATCACCCGCGCCATCGAGAACGCCTTCAAGCAGGACGACCTGCTGTCCAGCACCAGCATCTCGGTCAGCAGCAGCGGTGGCGTGGTCAGCCTCAGTGGCAGCCTGACCGCCCGCGCCGCCAACCGCGCCGTATCGCTGGCCCGCTCGGCGCCGGGCGTGCGCCGCGTGGTGTGGGCCAATATCAATTACCTGCCAGAATAAACTCCCCAGCGCCCTCGGCTCTGGCCTGGCGCCGAGCCCTACCCTGCACCGGAGACGCTCACCATGTGTGGTATTGGCGGCGAACTGCGCCTTGACGGCGGCGAACCCGACTGGACCCTGATGGGGCGCATGCTGCAGCGCCTGGCCCGGCGCGGCCCCGATCATGAAGGCACCTGGTCCGATGGCCCGGTGCTGCTTGGCCATCGCCGCCTGTCGGTGATCGACCTGAGTGACCGTTCCAATCAGCCGATGGTCGATTCCGATCTGGGTCTGGCTTTGGTGTTCAACGGCGCGATCTACAACTACCGCGAACTGCGCCGCGAACTGCTGGCCAAGGGCTACCGCTTCTTTTCCGAGGGCGATACCGAAGTCATTCTCAAGGCCTATGCCGAATGGGGCGAGCACTGCGTCGAGCACCTGCTCGGCATGTTCGCCTTTGCCATCTGGAATATCCGCGAGCGCAGTCTGTTCCTGGCCCGCGATCGGCTGGGCATCAAGCCGCTGTATTACAGCCGCAGCGCGCAAGCATTCCGCTTCGCCTCCAACAGCCAGGCACTGCTGGAGGCGCCGGATGTCGATACCGCGATTGATCCGGTCGGCCTGCATCATCAACTCACCCTGCACGCGGTGATTCCCGCGCCCCGCACCCTGTTGCGCGGCATCCGCAAGCTGGCGCCGGCCACGACCCTGACCCTTGACGCCTATGGTCGCGAGCGCAGCCGGACTTACTGGCGACTGCGGGCACAGCGCCCGGACACGCCGCGCAGCGAAGCCGAGTGGACCGAAGCGGTGCATGACGCGCTGCGTCTGGCCGTGCGCCGGCGGCTGGATGTCGCCGATGTGCCGGTGGGCGTACTGCTCTCCGGCGGCCTTGATTCCAGCCTGCTGGTGGCACTGCTGGCCGAATCCGGAGTGCGCGACCTGCGCACCTTCTCGGTCGGCTTCGAGGATCAGCCCGAGGAAAAGGGCAGTGAATTCGAATATTCCGATCCGGTGGCCGCCCGCTACCAGACCCGCCATCACAAATACCTGATCCCCAACGATCAGGTGCTCAAACGCCTGCCGGAAGCCGTGACCTGCATGGCCGAACCAATGGTCGGTCAGGATGCGGTCGCCTTCTTCCTGCTCGCCGAACAGGTGTCGCAGGCGGTCAAGGTGGTGCAAAGCGGCCAGGGCGCCGACGAAGTGTTCGGTGGCTATTTCTGGTATCCGCGCATGGCCGCCGACACTGGCAGCGATCTGGAGCGCTTCCGCCGCCACTACTTCGATCGCGACCATGCCGAATGGCTGGACACGGTTGCACCGGCCTATCACGGCCCCGATCACAGTGCCATGCTGATTGCCGAGCGCCTGGCCGAGCCCGGCGCCGATACCTATCTGGATCAGGTGCTGCGTCTGGACGTGACCACGCTGATCGTCGATGACCCGGTCAAGCGGGTCGATAACATGACCATGGCCTGGGGCCTGGAAGCGCGCGTGCCGTTCCTTGACCATGAACTGGTGGAACTGGCCATGCAATTGCCGCCGGAGTTGAAGATCGGCGGTGATGGCAAGCATGTGCTGAAGAAAATCGCCCGCGGCCTGCTGCCCGACGCGGTCATCGACCGGCCCAAGGGCTATTTCCCGGTGCCGGCCTTGAAGTTCGTGCGCGGGCCGTTTCTGGACTTCATGCGCGAGGTGCTCGATTCGCGCGCCTGCCGGGAACGCGGCCTGTTGCAGCGTCCCTACCTGGATAAACTGCTGGCCGAACCGGAGCAGCACCATACCCGCCTGCTCGGCAGCAAGCTGTGGCATGCGGCGCTGCTGGAACTGTGGCTGCAATTGAATGTCGATTCGGCCAAGCGCGGTGCTGCAACCCCGGCGTCGCCCCTGGTCTAATATCGATATTCAGCCTTCAACAACCTTCGCCGTCGAGGTCACCCATGGACGCCTTGGAACGCATCAAAGAGCAGGTCGAAAACAATCCGGTCGTGATCTACATGAAAGGCACCCCGGACGCGCCGCGCTGTGGCTTTTCGCATCGCGCCTCACAGGCCCTGATCTCCACCGGCCTGCCATTCGCCTATGTGAACGTACTGGAAGATCCGGAAATCTTCGACAACCTGCCCCGCTATGCCGATTGGCCAACCTTCCCGCAGATCTACATTGGCGGCGAACTGGTCGGTGGCTGCGACATTACCCTGGAACTGCAGCAAAGCGGCGAACTGCAAAAGCTGGTGAGTGAAGCCGTCGCCAAGGCCGAGCCGCCCGCAGCCTGATCCGCCCGCCCTGCTTTATCACCCCACCCGCGCCCGGTTCCGCCGGGCGTTTTGCATTCTCAGGACTTTCGCTTACCTGACTTTTTCCGTCATACCCGCGAAAGCGGGTATCCATTCTTTTCAACACGCTACTCGATTCCCGCATACGCGGGAATGACGAAAAGTGAAAGTCCCGATTCTGAAAAAATCGTACAGTCCAGTTGCGGTTTTAGCGGGCTTGGCGGAAAATGCGAATCACTATCATTTGATAGACTTAAAGTGCGCCCGCGTGAATCCTGTGAACAGAACGCTGCTTTCCGAACTCAAGATCGGCCAGGCCGGCATCATCGAACAGCTTGAAGCCGAGCAACCGTTTCGCCAGCGCCTGATGGCCTTGGGCTTTCGTATCGGCAAGGAAGTGTGCCCGGTGCGCCAGGCCCTGTTTGGTGGTCCGCTGCAGGTGCGCGTTGGCAGTGTCAATGTAATGCTGCGCCGTAACGATGCCGCGCTGATCCATGTCTGGGCCCGTGATTGCTGATGAAACGCATTGCCCTGCTGGGCATGCCCAACACTGGCAAGTCCACCTTTTTCAACCGTCTGACCGGCGCCAGCGCACGCATTGGCAACTGGCCCGGCATCACCGTTGACCTGCTCGGCGCGCGCATCCTGCTCGGCGCTGATATCGTCGAAGTGATCGACCTGCCGGGTCTGTATGACCTGCACGGTTTCGCTGAAGACGAACAGGTGGTGCGCAGCTTTCTGCGTGGTACTCCGGTCGATCTGCTCTGCATCATCCTCAATGCCACCCAGATAGATCAGCAACTGCCCCTGGCGCTGCAACTGCGCCAGCTTGGCCTGCCGGCGGTGGTGATTCTGAACATGGTCGATGAGGCCGAGCGCCTGGGCATGCGCATCGATGCGGCGCTGCTGGCCGCCGGGCTGGGCTATCCGGTGTGCTTCATCAGCGCCAAGTATGGGCGGGGCTTTCACGAAACCCGTGAGCAGTTGCGCCAAAGCCTGCGCCTGTTGCCAGCGACCGATCGCGCCGCTCTGGATAGCGAGCTGGCCGATGATGAAGCTCTGGTGAGCGAGGCGGAAAAGCTGGTGGCGCGGGCGGTGCACATGCCGCGCCTGCTGGAGCCGCGCCTGAGCGAACGGATCGATCGCGTCGTTCTGCATCCACTGCTGGGCATTCCGCTGTTTTTTCTTGCCCTGTATCTGCTGTTCCAGGCCGTCTACACCCTGGGTGCACCCTTGCAGGATGGCGTGGCCTGGCTGCTGGAAGGCGTGCGCGATCATGGGCTGATCCACCTGCAGGGACTGCTGCCGGGCCTGCTGTATAGCCTGCTGGTGGAAGGGGTCTACGATGGCGTCGGCACGGTGGCTTCATTCGTACCGGTGATCGTGCTGTTCTTCCTCGGCATGGCGCTGATCGAGGACAGCGGTTACCTGTCGCGCATTGCCTTTCTCATGGATGCGCTGATGGCGCGGCTGGGTCTGGATGGGCGCGGCTTTGTCATGCTGCTGATGGGTTTTGGCTGCAATGTGCCGGCGCTAATGGGCACGCGGGTGATGCGCACGCGCGGCCTGCGCCTGCTGACCATGCTGATCATTCCCTTCTCGCTGTGTTCGGCGCGCCTGCAGGTGTTCGTCTTCCTGACCACTGCGCTGTTCACGCCCAGCCAGGCGCCGCTGGTACTGTTCACGCTGTACGTGGCGAGTTTCCTGGCTGCCTTTGCCAGTGCGCTGCTGTTCAAGCGCAGGCTGGGCAGTCATGAGCCGCTGCTGATCGAACTGCCGCCGTATCGCCTGCCGACTTTCCAACAGGTGCTGCTGCGCGGCTGGCACGAGGTACACCATTTCCTCAGCCGCGCCACCCGCTTCATCATCGCCGGCGTGGTGATGATCTGGCTGCTGACACATGTGCCGACGGGCGTGCCGGTAGGCGGTCCCGAGACCCTGGCCGGGCTGTTTGGTAGCTGGCTGGAACCGCTGCTGCGCCCGATTGGCATTGATCAGCAGATGGCGGTGGTGCTGCTGTTTGGCTTCGTCGCCAAGGAGATCGTGCTTGGAGCGATGGCGGTGGTGTATGGCATGGACGGCACGGCGCTGGCCCAGTTGATGGCACAGCAGATGGATACTGTGCAGGTCTTCAGCCTGATGCTGTTCATCCTGCTCTATACGCCCTGCCTATCGACGGTGGCCACGCTGCGCAGCGAGTCCAGGAGTCTGGTCTTCACCGGCGCCAGCGTGGCCTGGTCGCTGGGCGTGGCCTGGCTGGTCAGCTTTGTGTTCTATCAGGGCGCGCGCCTGCTCGGCTATTGAGCCGCCCGTTCAGACATACAGATCCACCATGCGCCGCCAATGGCGGGGACTGTGCGCCCGCCCCTGCCAGATATGCAGCGCATGCCAGACGCCCTTGTGCCACAGCGACTGGCTCAACTGCCGGTTATTGTCCAGAAACGGGTCGTGATCGCCGACCGCCAGCACCACTTCCATGCGCCGCAGATGATCGAGAATGCCCGGATCGGACAGATTCGGTACGAAGTGACTGGGCGTGTTGTGATAAACGTGCTCGTCGTAGTGGCCATCGAACAGGTTGCGGAAATGCTCAACCGTCAGGGTCAGATCGTAGCGGCCACTGAGCGCAACCAGTTTGCGGAATATCCAGGGATGGCGGAAGGCAAAATTGAGCGCATGGAAAGCACCAAAGCTGCAGCCATGCGCGATCACGCACGGGTGCCCATTCTGGGCCCACATCAGCGGCAGCACTTCGTGGAGCAGATAGGCTTCATACTGCTGGTGGCGATGGACGCGATCCCAGGGGCGCGACCAGAAGCAATAGAAGCTCTCCTCATCGATGCTATCCACACAATAGAACTGCAGGTGACCCTGCTCGATCTTGTGGCGCTGCGCCTCGATCAGGCCCATGTGCTCGTATTCGTAAAACCGGCCGCAGCGGGTTGGAAACACCAGCACTTTGGCCCCGGCATGGCCGAACACCAGCAGCTCCATATCCCGGCCCAGCCGGGGGCTATACCATTTGTGATAATCGCGGTTCATCGAATGCCGTCTTATTAAGCAATTGAATTGCTTGAAACTTACGGCATTTTTTTGACAGGCATATGACAGGGTGCAGCGGGCGGCTCATGCACAGTTGCAGAAGTAGGCCAGTGCATCCAGCAGGCGCGCATTCTCGGCAGCGGTTCCGGCGTGCTCGAAGTGCCCGGCCTGCAATACGAACAGTTCCCGCGGACCGGCCAGGGCATTGTAAATCGCGAACTGGCCGGGCGGTGGCACGACCGGATCGAAGCGGGCAGCGGCGACATGCACCGGAATACGCAGGTAGCGCGCCGCGCTCGCTGCGTCGAAATAGCGCAGCGTGTCCAGTGCCCGACCCGTGCGCTGCTGATAACGACGCACCGCTTCGCCGCTGCCGATGCAGGGCAAGGCCAGGCGCAGCGGATGATGGCCGAAACTGGGGACATTCAAATGGGCGCGGTGAAAACGCTCATCCCAGGGCAAGGCCAGCGCACCAATGCCACCGCCAAAGCTGATCCCCAGGTATTGCAGGTGCCGCGCCGCCATCGGAAACAGGTCCAGCACTGCCGAGGCCGCGCACCACACCGTGTCAGCGGCACAGGCGCCCTGCACATAGTGTTCGCGCCGGTCGATGCCGTGCAGAACATGCTCATCCGGGTTGCTGGAAATCCCGCCGCCGGCGCTGCGGGAAATGCCGCGCGCACAGGGAAACAGGATCGCCGCCCGGGGCAGGAACAGATGAAAGTCCGGCTGCTCGCGTCCACCGTAGCCGTGACTGATCACCACAGCGCGTTCAACCGGGGCATCACGCGGCCGGGTCAGCCAGCCGCCAATGCGCACGCCATCCAGCGAGGTGAATTCAACCGTGAAGACGCGAAGGCGCGGCTGTGGACTGGACACTTCGCGCAATACCGGCGCAACCGGCACCGCACGCGCACGCGCATGCAGTTCACGCCAGAAAGCCGCGAAATCCGCCGGTTCCGGTGTGGGCGCGGCAATGCGCAGCAGGGCATTCAGGTCATAAGCATAAGCCGGATCAAACGGGTAATCGTGACGAAACATGGGCGTGATTGGCGTCTAGAATTGAGCGACAGAGTGATTATTCCAGGTGTTTATGTCGTTTTTGGCTTGGAGAGCACTTCACGCTTAGGTTAGACTCAAAATGCAACCGTGCCGCAGGCACCGACCGAACTGCAAAATTCATCAAGTAATTCAGAGGACTGACGCATGCCAAAGAAAGCAGGATCGACTGATAGCACGACCAAGAAGACCAACCGCAAACCTGCGGCTCGGAAAAGCGCGCCTGTTGTTGAGACACCGGCAGCCGTCGAAACTGTAACCCCAGCCGCCGTGGTTAAAGCCGAACCCGTCACAGAAACCGTAGCCGTAGCCGAGCCCGTTGTCGCTGAACCCGCAGCCGTTAAAGCTGTAGCCGAACCCGTCACGGAAGCTGTAGCCGAACCCGTTGTCGCTGAACCCGCAGCCACTGAACCCGTCGCGGAAGTCGTAGCCGAACCCGTCGCGGCTCCGGCACCCACAGAAAAGCGTATGGAATCGACCGTTACGGTTGTGGTCGCCAAGTATGACGTTGGTTTTGGCAATAGCCTGTACATTCGCGGTGAAGGCGCCGGGCTGAGCTGGGAAGCCGGCATTCTGATGGAAAATGTCGGCAATGATGTCTGGGTGTGGACGACCAGCGAAATCGCCGATGAAGATCTGGCGTTCAAGTTCCTGGTCAATGATGAAAGCTGGTCGGCAGGCGATAACCTGTCGGCGGCGCTCGGCGAGACCACCACCCTTTATCCCTGCTTTTGATCCATTGCCGCAGACGGGTCCCGCCAACCGGATGCCTGGCACGGACCCGCTGCGGACTTATCCGCCTGACCCCTGCTCCCGCTGCAGACGCTCGAATTCAAGTCGGGCGCGCGTCACGCAATCCTCGATCGCCACGCCGGTGAAATAATTGCCGGCCAGCGCCAGCCCGGTACCCGCCAGCGCCCGGTCAATCCTCTCGACCCGCGTTCCATGCCCCACCCGCAGCGCCGGCAACTGGTTGCGCTTGAAAGCGACATCGTCAGCGCTGAACGCCACGCGCGGCACGCCCAGTACCTGACTGATCCGTTCCAGCTTGCCGGCATCGTCAAGCACGCCGGGGCGAAAATGGAACGTAAACCCCCGATAGGTGGAATCGGGCACCGTATCGCGCGACACCACCGAGAAAAACGCCTCATCGCGGCCAATCAGTCCCGCCAGAGGAGGCAGGCGCACCTGGGCACGCGACACCGCCACAGCAACCGTCTCCACCGTAGCCGTAGTGATCTCGGCCAGCAATTCCGCCAGTTGTGGAAACGCATCGGCCAGCAGGGTCGCACTCACCGCCACCGGCGTCGCCAGGCACAGATGGCGCGCACTGTAATCGCCATGATCGGTGCCCAGTACGAACAGCGCACCTTCGCGGCGGATCGTGCGTACTGCACACTCACGCTCGATGTGAATGCCCGGTTGCGCGGCCAGTACATCAGCGATGGTTTGCAAACCGCCCGGAAGGGTGAAACCGCGTGGCACATCCTTGCGGCGCGCACGCTTGCCAAACAGGCTCTCGGCGGGAAAATCGCCCGCCGGCTGACAAATCACCGCATCGAACGCCGGTCCGAACACCTCCGCATAATTGCGCGGCCCGAC
>RXIX01000074.1 GCA_003989075.1 Candidatus Competibacteraceae bacterium
ATTCGCTGCGCCACAGCTTCGCCACCCATCTGCTGATGGCTGGCTACGACATCCGCACCGTACAGGAATTGCTAGGCCATAAGGACGTCAGCACCACTATGATCTACACGCATGTTCTCAATCGTGGCGGCAAGGGTGTGTTCAGCCCGCTCGACGCCATCTGATCAAACCCATGGTGTTCCAATGGATCCCAGTCACATTCAGCAGCTCTTCACCCGCCTGCAAGCCGCTCAACCCAAGCCGACCACCGAATTACGCTATCGCAGTCCCTTTGAACTGCTGATCGCGGTGATCCTCTCGGCGCAATCCACCGACAAAAAAGTCAACGAAGCCACCGCACGCCTGTTCGCAGTCGCCCATACCCCGCAAGCGCTGCTGGATCTCGGCGAGGAGGGCCTGAAGCGCTACATCAAGACCATCGGCCTGTACAACACCAAGGCCGCCCACATCCGCAAAACCTGCGCCCTGCTGCTGGAAAGGCACGGTGGCGCGGTGCCGCGTGAACGCGAAAACCTCGAAGCACTGCCCGGTGTCGGTCGCAAAACCGCCAATGTCATCCTCAACACCGCATTTGGCGAACCGACCATCGCGGTCGATACTCATATCTTCCGCGTCGCCAACCGTACCGGCCTGGCGCCGGGCAAAACCGTGCATGCCGTGGAACAGGGCCTGCTGGCCGTGACGCCCGATGCCTTCAAGGTCGATGCGCATCACTGGCTGATTCTGCATGGCCGTTATATCTGCACTGCCCGTAAGCCACGCTGCGGCGCGTGCCCAATTCACGACCTGTGCGCCTACCCGAACAAGACCGAGGTGAACTGAATGTTTGGCAACGACCGCGACAGCCTGCGCCGCTACTACTGCACAGTCTGGGACAAGGCTCAGGCTGGCCAGCCGCTGGAACCGCTGGAACGCATCATCGCCAGTGTCATCGACGCCCATCCCGAGTATCAGCCGGTGCTGGCCGATACCGAGCGCGCGCTTGGCCGCGAATACCTGCCGGAAATGGGCCAGAGCAATCCCTTCCTGCACATGGGCATGCATATCGCCATTCAGGAACAGCTCGGCAGCAACCGGCCGGCCGGCATCCTTGATGTCTACCAGCAGCTCTGTCAGCGCACAGGCGATAGCCACGCTGTCGAACACGCCATGATGGAATGCCTCGGCGAAACCCTGTGGGAAGCGCAGCGCGCCGGTCGCGAGCCCGACGAACGGCTGTATCTGCAGCGTCTGCGGCGCCTGTGTCAGACAGCCTGAACGCTCAGCAATGCTGAACTGAAAATACGGCTGCGGAAATGCAGAACGCCGGCGCAAGGCCGGCGTTCCTGTTTGGGGCGGGCTGGCAGACCGTTAGATGGGCTGCTGCTCGATATCGCTGTTATCGACCAGATCCTTGTAGGCGTGCCAGGTGGCGTGACCAATCAGCGGCAGGGCAATCGCCAGGCCCAGATAGGCACTGATCAGGCCGATACCGGTGAAGATCACGATCAGCGCCGCCCACATCACCATCGGCCCCGGATTGGCGCGCACCGCAGTGATACTGGTCAGAATGGCGGTGATGAAATCCGTCTTGCGATCAAGCAGCATCGGGATCGATACCACGCTGATGGTAAACACTGCCGCCGCGACCAGCGCACCGACCAGGGTGAAGATCAGCAGGAAGGTCAGGCCACTGCCCGAGAAGAACAGTTGCGCCGTTGACGGGTCCAGAGTCAGTTCACGACCTCCGGCGAGCACCCCAAACAGCACCGCCGACAGTCGCGCCCAGACGATCATCAGCAGGCCGAGCAGCAGGCCAAACAGCAGGATGGGCAGCGGGTTGCGGCTCCAGGCGAACAGGGCATGACCCAGATGGACCGGCTCATTGTTCTGCAGGCGGCGACTGATGTCGTAAAGACCCATGGCCAAAAACGGTCCGGCCAGCAGGAAACCGGTGGTCAGGGCCAGCGCATAGTGGAAACGGGCCTCGACCAGATACACCAGCAGATAGCCCATGATGACAAACAGCAAACCATAGCTGATGCTGGCGGCGGGTGTCTGCCAGAGATCCTTCCAGCCGGCCGCCAGCCATTGCCACGGATGATCCAGGGAAACCAGGCGTACTTTCGGCGTGCTCAGCGAGCTCTCAACGACAGGGATGGACGATGCAGCCATCATAAATACCTCCTCGGGTACTCGGTCGTGCAAGGTAAGGTAGTGAAGCCGGGGCCGCATCCCAGTGGAAACACGATCTTGACTGTCGCGCTGGGATATTGCTGAAAAAATTGACCGTGCAAATGAGAAAGAGTTGCAACAAAAAAGCGTTCAATAAAAAAGGGCTCCGCAGAGCCCTTGATAATGCCGTGGTGGCAGGGTGCTAGGTACTGCTGACGCTACCGTTGCGCTGCGCGCGCAGACGCCGATACAGGTCATAGGTCTGCTGGGCGATGCTGCGCCAGCTATAGTGGCGTTCAACCCGCTCGCGGCCGGCTTGGCTCATGCGCCGACGCAGGTCGGGATCATTGGCGATGCGGTTGATGGCCTCGGCCAGACCACGCTCGAACTTGGCCGGCGCCAGCGGATCGTGCGGGGCTTCCGGAGACAGGTGCGGATCGACCAGCAGGCCGGTTTCGCCATCGACCACCACTTCGCAGATGCCACCCACCGCGCTGCCGACCACCGGTGTGCCGCAGGCCATCGCCTCCAGGTTGATGATGCCGAACGGCTCGTAGATCGACGGGCAGCAGAATACGGTGGCGTGCGAATACAGCGTGATGGTCATTTGCCGCGACACCATCTTGGGAATCCAGACAATGCCGGAACGGTGGCTTTGCAGTTCCTGCACCATCTCTTCCATTTCGCGCTGCATCGCCAGGGTATCGGCGTCGCCGGCGCACAGCACCACCTGCAGCTTGGGATCGAGATGCGGGATGGCCTGCAGCAGGTAGTACAGTCCCTTCTGCCGGGTCATGCGGCCAACGAACAGCACATAGGGACGATTGGGATCAATGCCGAACTGGGCGAGGGCTTCGGGATTGTTGACCGGCTGATATTCCTCGGTGTCGATGCCGTTGGGAATCACCACCACCCGGGTCGGCTCGACGTTGAACAGTCGCAGGATGTCATCGCGGGTGCTGCGCGAGACGGCGATGATGGTGTCGGCCATTTCCAGCGCGGTTTTTTCAATCCAGCGCGACAGGTCGTAGCCGTGGCCGAGCTGGTCGCGCTTCCAGGGGCGCAGCGGTTCCAGCGAATGCACGGTGATCACCAGCGGGATGTTGTAGAGAATCTTGGCGAGAATGCCGCTGAAGTGCGCGTACCAGGTGTGGCAGTGGATGATCTCGGCACGGCCTTCCAGATCGCCAATGCCTTGACCGACGAAGGCCAGGCAGGTGCTGAGTGCCTTGAGCGGTGAGACGAAGGATTGCGGACAGCCGGCGAAATGGGTGGTGTCCATCTTGATGCCGCGCACATGTAGCTGGCCCTCGTCGAGGGTCTGGTCATGAAAACTGCGGACCTCGACCGGCGTCAGTTTGGCCAGTTCGCGCGACAGGTATTCGACATGGACACCGGCACCGCCATAGACATAGGGCGGGTATTCATTGGTGGTCAGCAGGACGCGCATTCTCGTGGTGCTCCCTAGGCCGGGTGAGCGGCGATGGATGGCAGGGACTCCGCCGGAGCGCCCGGTCGGAGGCTACAGGCGGGCAATTATGCCAATTGTGGCGCGGTTTTTGGAGATGGCGCGTGCTCAGAACAGCGCCGCCAGAGCGCGTACCTCGTCGAGCATCGCCTGCCGCGTGGCCGGGCTGCAACTGGTGACTTCGTAAAAGGCCTGATAGCGCACGTCGCGCACGCCGCAGGCGCCGAGCACGCCCTCGGCCAGCGGACGCATCAGCAGTTCTTCCCAGCGCTCGCGGCTGTAGGTGGCGGCATCGCCGCCGAGGGTGTTGAGAATCAGGGCCTTTTCATGCTGCAGCAGGCCGCGCATGCCGTCGGCGCTGAAGTCAAAGGCGAATTTGCGCACGAAGACCCGATCAATCCAGCCCTTGAGCAGGGCCGGCGGACCAAACCACCAGACCGGATAGATGAAGACCAGTCCCTGCGCCCAGCGCACGGCCTCCTGTTCGTGCAGGATGTCGTCGGGTAGATCGCCGCGCCAGTTGCGGGCCAGATCGTCGTCATCAAGCACGGCGCGAAAGCGCATCTGGTAGAGATCGTGAATGCGGGTGGCATGGCCGCATGCGCGCAGAGCCTCATCCAGGGTGTCGAGGATGGCCCGGTTGAAGCTGCGCGGATTGGGATGGGCAAAGACAATCAGGACATTCATGGGACCGGTGCCGGGTGGTTCAAGCGAAAAAGGCGGCGGTGTTCAGGCAACCTGGGCGGTGAAGACGTGACCGGCCAGGCGCAATTCCAATGTGTCGCCTGCGGCCAGTGGCCCGACGCCGGCAGGCGTACCAGTCAGGACGACATCGCCCGGCTGCAGGGTGAAGTGGCTGGAAATATAGGCCATCAGATCGAAAATGCCGACCATCATGTGTGCGGTGTTGCCCTGTTGGCGTGGTGTGCCATTCACCCACAGCGCCAGTTCGGTGGCCTGTGGTTCCGGCAGTTCGGCGGGATGCAGGAACGGCGACAGCGGGCAGGCGCCATCGAAAGCCTTGGCCACTTCCCAGGGCTGGCTTTTTTTCTTCAGACTGTCCTGCAGCTCGCGCAGGGTCAGATCGAGGGCGATGCCATAGCCGGCTATGGCCTGACGGGCGCTGGCGGCATCGGCATTGCGCAGCGTCTGATTCACCAGGACCGCCAGTTCCACTTCATGATGGCAGGCGCCGCGTCCGGTCGGCAGGACGATCGGATCGGCCAGTTCGACCAGGGCAGTGGCCGGTTTCATGAACAGGATCGGCGTTTCCGGAACTGCATTGCCGAGTTCGCGGATGTGATCGAGGTAGTTGCGGCCGATGCAGACGATTTTGCCGACGGGCAGATCGAGCGGGCTGCCGTCCAGATACCGATGTCGGTAGGCCACGGTGTTCCCCTGTAGCGTGGTGGATGCGGTAGGGGCTATTGTCGGGGTTGGGGCGGGTGCTGGCAATCCATGAAGGCCGCATCGGCGAGGGTTCGCGACGCGGCCCTGGGGAGCAGGAACGCCTCTCCCTGGGAGAGAGGCGGGGCTGTCGGTTTATCAGTGCTCGAAATAAGTCTTAGCGATGCTGGCGTGCAGTTGACCAAGACCAATCTGCAACTGGTCGATGAACTCGTGCATGCCTTCGCGCGCCAGATCCGGCACGGCGGCTGTGTTGAGCTGCTGCTGGAGAGCGGCGCTGGTGGCGAGTGCGGCATCGCTGCGTGGCAGGGTGCGCAGTGAGCAATCCAGTTGCTTAAGGCAGAACGAAATTCCGCGCGGGAAACTGTCGTTCTGCAGCAGGAACTTGAGCACGTCGGGACCGCCAACGCGGGAGCGTACCTGTTGCCGATACATCTGGTAGGCGGTGAGCGACTTGAGCACGCTCATCCACTGGATGTTTTCGAACGGATCCTGCTCGGTGCGGTCGCTGGGCGCGCTCTGGGACTGGGACTGGGACTGGTCCGCCGGTTCCTGCGGCGATCCGGCCGGCTGACCGCTGCGCGGCAGCAGGTTGGCCGAGCGCACGTCGAGGATGCGGGTGGTCATGTCGGCCCGTTCCAGATAGCGGCCCATGTGCACGAACTCATAGGCGGCGGTGCGACTCATCGCCCCGTCCAGCAGGCCGCTGATCTGCTGGGTGTTGCGAATCACCTGGCGCAGGAACTCATAGCGGCCGCGCCGGGTGGGCAGGTGGTCGCGGGCGTAGATGTACAGGCCGTTGATCTGCTCCCAGGCTTCCTGCGGCACGGCGTCACGGGTGGTGCGCAGGTTTTCGCGTGCGGCGGCCAGGCTGGACAGGATCGAGCTGGGGTGATCGCGATCGCTGATCAGGAACTTGACCACGTTATTTTCATCAGCCAGCCGCTTGGGATCCTTCTCGAAGAACAGATCCTCGGCGCCGACAATGAAGATCAGCGGCAGCCAGCCAAAGGTGGTGTTGCGCGGCAGATCCAGCAACAGGTTGCTGTTGACATTGATCAGGCGTGCGGTGTCTTCGGCGCGCTCAACATAGCGGGCCATCCAGTAAATATTCTGGGCAACGCGTGACAGCATGATTAGAAGCCCTCGGTATCGACGATCCAGGTGTCCTTGCTGCCGCCGCCCTGCGAGGAGTTGACGACCAGCGAACCCTTGCGTAGCGCGACGCGGGTCAGCCCGCCGGTGGTGACGTAAGTGCTTGGCCCTGACAGGATGAACGGCCGCAGATCAACGTGGCGCGGCTCCATCTGCCCTTCGCACAGGGTCGGCGAGGTCGACAGCGACAAAGTCGGCTGGGCGATGTAGTTGCGGGGATCCTTCTGAATCAGCTCGGCAAAGCGCTTGCGCTCGGTAGGCGTGGCGTGCGGCCCGACCAGCATGCCATAGCCGCCGGATTCGTTGGCCGGCTTGACCACCAGCTTGTCCAGATTGGCCAGGACATACTCGCGGTCCTTGTCACGCATGCACAGGTAGGAGGGCACGTTCGGGATCAGCGGATCCTGGTCGAGGTAGTACTTGATGATCTCCGGGACGAAGGCGTACACCACCTTGTCATCGGCGACGCCGGCACCAGGGGCATTGGCCAGGGCGACCTTGCCGGCCCGCCAGGCGCGCATCAGGCCCTTGACACCCAGCGATGAGTCCGGGCGGAAGGCTTCCGGATCGAGGAACAGGTCGTCGATGCGCCGGTAGATGACATCGACCCGCTCCAGCCCTTCGATGGTGCGCATGTAGACGCAGTCATCATCACCGACTTCCAGGTCACTGCCTTCCACCAGTTCCACACCCATCTGCTGGGCGAGGTAGGAGTGCTCGAAATAGGCCGAGTTGTAGATACCGGGGGTGAGCACCACCACGGTGGCTGCATCGCCCGGGCGCGGCGACAGCGACACGAGCATGTCGTAGAGGCGCAGGGTGTAATCGTCGACTGGCTGGATGCGCTGGTATTCGAACAGCTCCGGGAACACCCGCTTGGTGACCACGCGGTTTTCCAGCATGTAGGACACGCCGGACGGCACGCGCAGGTTATCCTCAAGCACGTAGATCGTGCCGTCCTTGTCGCGCACCAGATCCGAGCCGCAGATGTGCGCCCAGATGCCGTGCTGCGGCGAGACCCCGATGCACTGTGGCCGGAAGTTGACCGACTGTGCCAGCACCTCGGCCGGGAACACGCCGTCCTTGAGAATCTTCTGGTCGTGGTAGAGATCGTCGATGAACAGGTTCAGCGCCTGGACGCGCTGCTTGAGGCCGGCGTCGGTACGATCCCACTCATGCTTGGGGATGATGCGCGGCACGATGTCAAAGGGCCAGGCGCGGTCGATGCTGCCACCTTCGGTATAGACGGTGAAGGTGATACCCATGACCATAATGGCCAGTTCGGCAGCGGTCTTGCGCTCGCGCAGATCGCCATCACTCAGGGAGGCCAGGTATTCGCACAGGGTACGGGACGCAGCGCGGGGCTGCGAGCGGTCGTCGAGCAATTCGTCGTAGCAACCAGGGGAGGCATACTGTTTCCAGTCGATGGTCATCGGGTCATTCCTTTTCATCCTCGCGCGCGAACGCAGTCATACGTTTTGTAGGATCATCTTATTGTAATTCCCAAGTCATGCGCGCAAAACTTAGCAATATCTAAGCCAGTCGCCGCAATGGTCCCATGTTAATGCTACTTGCCATTCCGCGCACTTTTGCCATCACCGTGCGGCTGGCAGTGACTGCATTTAGTGCATGCGCGGTGTTTTTATGCTCTTTTTTAGGGCAATGGCGAGACTGCATTGACTCCGCATCAGGGGTCGGCTACGGTGCGCTCGCGTTATGCCCATGCCCGATTAATTCATGATCCCTGATTGAAGAGCCGCGTTTATTCAGCGCGCCGCCCGCACCGACCGGGCCGGTGTTCACGAAAATCACCAAGATAATAATGCGGATGCCCTCGCCATGACCCCGACTTCCCATTCTGGTATTTCCGAACCTGTCTGTCCGCTGTGCGGTGAACCGATGCAGCCCTGGTTGCGCGTGCCGGTCGACTGGCTGCGGCCACGGATGAGCAGTGGGCCTTTTCAGCTCTACTGGTGCGAGCGCTCGCAATTGGGACGCCAGCATCCGATGCCGTCGGCGGAGTTCATCTCCAGCCTGTATGCAGCCGAGCACTACTACACCCACAGCGTCGAGACCGTGCCGGCCACGCCGGCGAGCGCGCCGTTCGCCGATCGCCTGCTGGCGCATTTGGCCTGGCGGCTGGATCGGGGCGTGAACATGTCGGCGGATTGGGCGCGGCGGCGTTTTGGCGAGCGTCGCCTGGAAGTGTGCGAGATTGGCTGCGGCAATGGCCGCCTGCTGGGGGAGCTGCAGCGCGCCGGCCACACGGTGATTGGTGTTGAACCCGATCCGCAGGCTCAGGCGCTGGCGCTGCGTGAATTCGGTGTGCGCCTGCTGACCGGTACCCTGGAAGCACTGCCCGAGGAAGTGACCGCGCGCCAATACGACCTGGTCCTGATGTCGCACGTGATGGAACACACCGTAGACCCGGAGCTGGCCCTGGGCAACGCGGCGCAGTTGCTGAAGCCGGGCGGCCATCTGGTGGTGGAAACGCCCAATAATGCCGCGCTGAGCCTGGCCTGGTCGGGCAGTACCTGGTTTTGCCTGCGTGTGCCTGAGCATCTGCAGTTTTTCACCCGCCGCAGCCTGCAGGGTTACTGTGAAAAGGTCGGCTTGCGGATGGTCGATGCCGAATTCAGCAACTACTGCCGGCAGTTCATGGCCGGCTATATCGAAACCGAACAGCGGATTCATGATGATTTCGTGGCCCGGGGCACGCCAGCGGCCGCGTTGCCGCCGCGCCATTCGCGTGGGCGGGCCTGGGCGCTGTTCCTGCGCTCGCTGTTTGTAGCTAAGGAACGGCGTTACGACTGCGTACGGGTCATCGCCGAGCGCCCACGGGATCAGAGCTGATCCGCAGGGTCATATGCGCCGGGCCTTGCACCGAATTTGCATGGCCGGGCCCCCGTTTTCTTAATTCATTTCCACTTTCAAGACTGCACTATCGACACGAAGGATTGGCCATGGCCATACGCGTTGCCCTGCATCACCAGACCTCCTACCGCTTCGACCGTCCGATCGGCGTCTCACCGCATGTGATTCGCCTGCGGCCCGCGCCGCACGCCCGCACTCCCATCCATGCCTATTCGCTGCGCATCGAGCCGGCGGGCAAGTATTTCATCAACTGGATGCAGGATCCGTTTGGCAATTTCCAGGCCCGGCTGGTGTTCCCCGAGAAGATCCGTGAACTGAGTATCACCGTCGATCTGGTCGCCGAGATGACGGTGATCAACCCCTTCGACTTCTTCGTTGAGAGCTACGCCGAGTCCTATCCCTTCACCTATGAGGCGACCCTGCGCGGTGAGCTGGCGCCTTATCTGGAGGTGCAGGAAAACGGCCCGCTGCTGAAGGAATGGCTGAGCGTGGTCAGCCGCGAGCCGGCACGGATCGTCGATTTCCTGGTTGGCCTGAACCAGCGTCTGAGCCAGGACATCGGCTACATCATCCGCATGGAGCCCGGGGTGCAGAGCTGCGAGGAGACCCTGGGCAAGCGCACCGGCTCCTGCCGTGATTCAGCCTGGCTGCTGGTGCAGATCCTGCGCCATCTAGGCCTGGCGGCGCGCTTTGTCTCCGGCTACCTGATTCAGCTCACCGCTGACGTCAAGGCGCTGGATGGCCCTTCCGGTACCGATGTGGATTTCACCGACCTGCATGCCTGGGCGGAAGTATTCGTGCCCGGCGCCGGCTGGATTGGTCTGGACCCGACCTCGGGCCTGTTCGCCGGCGAGGGCCATATTCCGCTGGCCTGCACGCCGACGCCGCCGAGCGCCGCACCGGTCACCGGCTATACCGACAAGTGCGAGACCGAGTTTGGTTTCGAGATGCACGTCACGCGCATCCACGAGGATCCGCGGGTCACCAAGCCCTATACCGAAGAACAGTGGCAGACGATTGAAGCGCTCGGCCACACCATCGATGAGCAATTGCGTGCGGGCGATGTGCGCTTGACCATGGGCGGTGAACCGACCTTTGTCTCCATCGACGATATGGATGGCGCCGAGTGGACCGTGGCTGCCAGTGGTCCGACCAAGCGCAAGCTGGCTGGCCGGCTGCTGAAAAAGCTGCGTGACCGTTTCGCGCCCTATGGCTTCCTGCACTACACCCAGGGCAAGTGGTATCCGGGCGAATCGCTGCCGCGCTGGGCGCTGTCCTGCTACTGGCGCACCGACGGTCTGCCGCTGTGGCATGACCCGCGCTGGATCGCCGATGACGAAGCACCGCAGGGCTTTGGTCCTGAACAGGCACAGCGCTTCGCCGCCGAACTGACCCAGCGTCTGGGTGTGAGCGCTGAGCACATCATTCCCGGCTACGAGGATGTGTATTACTACCTGTGGAAGGAGCGCACCCTGCCGGTTAACGTCGATCCGTTGAAATTTGATCTCAAGGATGATGAGGAACGGCGGCGGCTGGCGATCCTGCTCGAACGCGGCTTGAATACCGTCACCGGCTACGCCCTGCCGATCCGCTGGCATCACAGCCCTGAGGGTGGGCATTGGATGAGCGGCGCCTGGGTGTTGCGCCGCGAGCATCTGTACCTGATTCCCGGTGATTCGCCGATGGGTTATCGGCTGCCGCTGGCGGCGCTGCCCTGGGTCGAGGATACGGAACGCGAGATCCCGCATCCGCAATCGCTGTTCGATTTCCGCGCCGCGCTGGGCGATACCCACGGCGAGGTGATGCGCCGCTACAGTGATTTCCTGCTCGGCGACGCTCAAGCGAAGCGTGACGACTTCCAGGAACAGCCGGAAAAGGACGACAGCGTTATCGTGCATACCGCGCTGTGCATCGAGGCGCGCGAGGGGCATCTGTACATCTTCATGCCGCCGCTGGGGCAACTGGAGCACTATCTTGACCTGCTGGCTTGCATCGAGCAGACCGCCGCTGCCCTGGAAATGCCGGTACTGGTCGAGGGTTATGCGCCGCCGCAGGATTGGCGCCTGCGCAAGTTCGCCGTCACGCCTGATCCGGGCGTGATCGAAGTCAATATTCACCCGGCTGCCGACTGGGACGAACTCAAACGCAATATCGAGGGCCTGTACGAGGATGCCTGGTACTCGCGGCTGGGCACCGAGAAATTCATGCTCGATGGCCGCCACACTGGCACCGGCGGCGGCAACCACGTTACCCTCGGTGGCGCGACCCCGGCGGACAGTCCGTTCCTGCGCCGTCCCGAACTGCTGCGCAGCCTGCTCACCTACTGGCAGCACCATCCGAGCCTGTCCTATCTGTTCTCGGGTCTGTTCATCGGCCCGACCAGTCAGGCGCCGCGCGTTGACGAGGCGCGCAATGACAGCCTGTATGAACTGGAAATCGCCTTCCAGCAGATGCCGCCCGGTGAAACGCCACAACCCTGGCTGGTGGATCGGCTGCTGCGCAACCTGCTGGTCGATCTGAGCGGCAACACCCATCGCGCCGAGTTCTGCATCGACAAGCTGTATTCACCCGATTCCGCCACCGGCCGGCTGGGTCTGGTGGAAATGCGCGCTTTTGAAATGCCGCCGCACGCGCGTATGAGCCTGATGCAGATGCTGCTGCTGCGTACCCTGGTGGCGCGGTTCTGGGAGCGGCCCTATCCGAATCGCGAGCTGGTGCGCTGGGGCACGCAGATTCACGACCGCTTCATGCTGCCGCACTACGTCTGGGAGGATTTCAAGGACGTGGTGGAGGATTTGAACCGTGCCGGCTACCCCTTCGAGAGCGACTGGTTCCTGCCGTTCTTCGAGTTTCGTTTCCCGCACTATGGCAACATCGTCCAGCGCGATATCGATCTGGAACTGCGTCAGGCGCTGGAGCCCTGGCATGTGCTCGGCGAGGAGCAGGCCCTGGGCGGAACCGCCCGCTATGTCGATTCCTCAGTGGAGCGCATGCAGGTCAAGGTGCGCGGCATGATCGGTGAGCGCCATGTGGTGGCCTGCAACGGTCGGCGCTTGCCGCTGCATCCGACTGGCGTGGCCGGCGAGTTCGTCGCCGGGGTCCGTTACCGCGCCTGGCAGCCGCCGTCAGCCCTGCACCCGACCATCCCGGTGCATGCGCCGCTGGTGTTCGATATCGTCGATACCTGGAACCAGCGTTCCATCGGCGGTTGCACCTATCATGTCGTCCACCCGGGCGGGCGCAACTACGACACCTTCCCGGTGAACGCCAATGAAGCCGAGGCGCGGCGTTTCACCCGCTTTTGGCCGTATGGCCACACGCCGGGACCGATGAGCGTGCCGGCTGAAGAGCCCACGACCAACTTCCCGTACACCCTGGATTTGCGTCGTCAGGGTAGCTGACGCCACCGGTTCCTTCTGTTCCTTTTCAATCCAGTCCGCAGGCCCTTCCGGGCCTTGCGGGCGCGGCATTTCAGCCACCGGTAGCCCGCTGCCGGTGGCTTTCTCTTTGGCGCGTCGCCCCATGCATTCAGCAGACGAATCCCAGCCATCGCCGGATCCCGGCATTCCTGCGCCCTGGTTTTTACGTCTTTTTTGACATGTCTTTTTTGGATTACAATAATTGCAGGACATGGAAAAGGCATGGTCAGGCACATGTAGTTCATTGTATGGAAAATAAATAATTTGAATTTTTATCGTGCTTTCGGGCCTGCATGAAGTGTTGGTGTCGCACATGGATGGCATGGTGTGTGAATTACAGTGATTTGCTTTCTCATAAAACAGTTAACCTAGGGATTCTCTATCATGGATTTTGGAGTCTACATCCGGCGCGTGCGTGAACGGCTCCGGGCGGTTAATCCCCGCTATTCGATCCGGCAGACAGCAGAGCGGGTTGGACTGGATGCGGGTTATCTGGGCAAACTGGAACGCGGCAAGGTGCCGCTGCCCTCCGAAGAGGTGATCCGACGGCTGGCTTTCGATCTGGACCAGGATCCCGATGCTCTTCTGGCGTTGGCTGGGTATCTGCCCGAGGATGTCTGTGCGATCGTCATGCGCCGGCCGATCCTGTTCGCCGAACTGATTCGTGGCTTGGGCGATGTGTCCGAGGAGGAACTGGATCTGTTGGTGTGCCAGTTGCGCGACAAGATGCCGTAGGCACGGTGGCCATGCCATGCCATGCCGTGCGGCGATAGGACTGAGTATGCAAGCGGAGGCGGTGCGGATGCTGAAAGTGGTGCAGAGTTGGGACGATGGTGTGGTTGAAGATGCGCGGTTGGCCGAACTGCTGCGCGGCTACCGGGCACGCGCGACCTTCAATCTCAATCCGGGTCTGCACCGGCGCCAGCGCTCATTCAGCTGGCGTTGTGGCGATCAGGAGGTATGGCGGCTCGGTTGGGATGAGCTGCGCGAGGTCTACGCCGGTTTCGAGATCGCCAATCACTCTCTGAGCCATCCGAACCTGAGCGATCTGGCGCCGCTTGATCTGGAGCGCGAGCTGCGCGATAGCCGGCGACTGTTGCAGGACTGGTTTCAGCAGCCGATCCGGGGCTTTTGCTATCCGTTTGGCGGGTTCAATCCGGCGGTGAAGGCGGCGGTTCGCGCTGCGGGTCATGACTATGCGCGCACCGTTACTGAAGTCGAAGCGGTATTTCCGCCCGCCGATGCGCTGGAACTGGGCGTGAGTTGCCGCTTCAGTGATCCCGCCTTCTGGAGCCGTTACCAGTGCGCCAGGGACAAGGGCGGGGTGTTCCTGTTCTGGGGCCACAGCTACGAACTGCGCAGTGCGGCACTGTGGGCCGATCTGGAAGCGAAAATCGCCCACATCACCGCTGATCCGGCGGCGGAGTGGGCGAGTCTTGAAGCGCTGCTGGCGGTTCAGGAACAGAGCGACGCCTAGGGACAGCGCGCCAGTTCGGCAATCGGTGTGTTCGGGACCGCGAAGGGTTCGGTGAATGGCTGGTCCATGCCGGCCAGCAGGATCAGAGTCACGGACATGGCGATGGAGAACACCGTCAGCGTGATCGCCTGACCGCGCGGTGTGTCGAGTTGCACCAGGCTGATGGCGATCTGGGTCATGAAGCCAAGAAAGATCACCAGTATCCATTTGCCGCTATGGCTGTGGCTGCCGCTGAGCTGCAGCCGGTTCACCCGGGACTGACGGATCTGCTGAAAGGCGCTCAGCATCTCGCGACGCAAGGTGCCATCCATCTGGCGGATGAACTCCGGAGTCACCATCGCCTGCAGGATGCTGTCCAGGGCTGCCTCGGCGCTGGGCGCGGTCCGGCCATGGCCCAGCATCAGCGGCCATTCCTCCTGCACCACCGCCCGGGTATAGGTGCATACACCCTGGGCCAGTGGCTGGGTAGCCGGTTCCAGGTTATGGGCCAGGTTGCTGAGCAGTTGCAGTTGGCTGGCCTCCTGCAGCACCGCCTGTTGCGCCCGCTCGCCGCGTTGCCAGATGTCGGCGCCCATGAAACCGACCGACAGGCTGAACAGAATGCCGACTGAGGAAAAATACGGACCGACGATGCCAAGCCTGCTGCCCCAGAAGGGCGCCAGCGGACTGCGCTGGAAGAACCACCACAGCGCAGCAGCGATGCTCAGCCAGAAGACGGTCATGCTGACTGCCGCCAGCCAGACCGGCCAGTCAAGCCACATCTGAAT
>RXIX01000075.1 GCA_003989075.1 Candidatus Competibacteraceae bacterium
AAGCCTTGACCAACCTGTTGTTAAGCCTAACAAGTTGTATTCTGAAAACAGCTCGAATCAGCTTATGGCAAGCGCCGTCTCTGGAATTCTCAGATCCAAGCCATCAGGAGGCTTTGTTGTAATTCTCCCGCCTTCCGCTGTCACACTTCAAGCCCCCTTTTTCAGAAAAAAACCCGAAAAGTGCGTCCTGAACGACATCACTTTCAGCCCTATCCTGTCTCATCCTGATACAGCCCTTTCCCAGCATCGCCCACGAAAAAGCCCGCATTATGCGGGCCTTAGCTTTCAGCGCTGTCACTAGCTCCAGCGTGCGAATACCTGCAAGCCGCTCCAGATCAATGCGGTTCGCGTTCCTGACCGCATCCTACAGCCCTGGGCGCTCTCCACCATCCCCGCGCCCCAGCACCGGTGCCAGAAAACGCCCGGTATGGCTGGCCGGATGCATGGCCACCTGTTCCGGCGTACCCATCGCCACCACACTACCGCCGCCACCGCCACCTTCCGGACCCAGATCAATCACCCAATCGGCAGTCTTGATCACATCCAGATTATGCTCAATCACCACAAGAGTATTACCGCGATCACGCAATTCATGCAGCACCTTCAGCAACTGCGCGATATCGTGAAAATGCAAGCCGGTTGTCGGCTCATCGAGGATATACAGGGTCTGACCGGTATCACGCTTGGACAGCTCACGGGCCAATTTCACCCGTTGCGCCTCACCACCGGACAGCGTAGTAGCATTCTGACCCAGCTTGATATAACTCAGACCCACATCCATCAGAGTTTGCAGCTTGCGCGCCACCACCGGCACCGCCTGATAAAAGCCCAGCGCATCCTCAACGGTCATCTCCAGAACCTCATGGATATTGCGACCCTTATAGCGAATATCCAGCGTTTCGCGGTTATAGCGCTGACCCTTGCACTGATCGCAAGACACATAAATATCCGGCAGAAAATGCATCGCCACCTGAATCACCCCATCGCCCTGACAGGCCTCGCACCGCCCACCCTTGACGTTGAAACTGAAACGGCCAGGCTGATAACCCCGCGCCCGTGATTCGGGCACAGCGGCAAACAGCTCCCGAATCGGCGTAAACAGTCCGGTATAGGTCGCCGGATTGGAACGCGGCGTGCGCCCAATCGGACTCTGATCAATATTCACCACCTTATCCAACTGTTGCAGACCGCGCAGATCCTGACAGGGCGCCGGCGATTCATTGGCATTATTTAACTCGCGGGCGGCATACCGGTACAGCGTATCGTTAATCAGCGTCGATTTACCAGAACCGGACACCCCGGTAATACAGCTCAGTAATCCCAAGGGGATCGCCACACTGAGATTTTTCAGATTATTGCCACTAGCGCCGACGATATGCAGAGTGCGCTGCGGATCGGGCGGCGTGCGCCGTGTCGGCACTGCGATGCACTGCTGTCCGCGCAGATAAGCACCGGTCAGCGATTCGGGATCGGCCATGATCTGCGCCGGCGTGCCCTGCGCCACCACCCGGCCGCCATGCACGCCAGCACCCGGTCCCATATCCACCACCTGATCGGCGCTGCGGATCGCGTCCTCGTCATGTTCGACCACGATCACCGTGTTGCCCAGATCGCGCAGACGCAGCAGACTGGCCAGCAGGCGGGCATTATCGCGCTGATGCAGGCCAATCGACGGCTCATCGAGCACATACATCACCCCAACCAGCCCAGCGCCAATCTGCGAAGCCAGACGAATGCGCTGCGCTTCGCCGCCGGACAGGGTATCGGCGCTGCGCTCCAGACTCAGATAATCCAGACCGACATTCACCAGGAACTGCAAGCGCGCCTCGATTTCCTTGACGATCTTGGCGGCAATCGCACCGCGCCAGCCCGGCAGGCTTAGCGCAGCGAAAAATGCACGGGTTTGACCAATCGGCCAGGCGACCAGCTCCGGCAAACCGTGCCCGGCCACGAACACATGCCGCGCGGAACGATTCAGGCGCGCACCCTGACAGGATGGGCAGGGCTGGCTGCCAAGCAGCTTGGCCAATTCATCGCGCACCAGATTGGAATCGGTCTCGCGGTAGCGGCGTTCCAGATTAGCCAGTACCCCTTCAAAGGGATGACGGCGCGACTGGCGTTCGCCACGGCTGTTGGTATGGGTGAATTCAATCGCCTCCTTGCCGCTGCCGTGCAGGATCAGGTCGCGAATGCGCGCCGGCAGCTCCTGAAACGGCATCTCCAGGGAAAAACCGTAATGCCCAGCCAGCGCCTGCAGCAGCGGAAAGTAATAAAAGCTATCCCGATCCCAGCCGCGCACCGCACCGCGCGCCAGGCTCAGATGCGGATGCGCCACCACCCGTTCCGGATCGAAAAACTGCTTAACCCCCAGCCCGTCGCATTCAGGGCAAGCCCCAACCGGGTTGTTGAACGAGAACAGGCGCGGCTCCAGTTCGCTGAGGCTGTAACCACAGATCGGACAGGCATAACCGGATGAAAACAGCAGCTCGGGCTGTTCCGGCGCATCCAGAAAGGCCAGCCGCGCCACGCCGGCACCGAGACGCAAGGCGGTTTCCAAGGATTCCGCCAAGCGCTGCGCCAGATCAGCGCGCACCTTAAAGCGATCGATGACCACGTCAATGCTGTGCTTGCGGCGCACATCCAGCGGCGGCGGGCTGTCCAGCTCCACCAGTTCGCCATTGATGCGCGCGCGCACAAAACCCTGGGCCTGCAACTCGCGCAGCAGCTTGGCGTGCTCGCCCTTGCGTTCCTTGACCACCGACGCCAGCAGCATCAGCCGCGTGCCTTCCGGCAAGGCCAGCACCTGATCCACCATCTGGCTGACGGTCTGCGCGTCCAGATCAATGCCATGATCGGGACAGCGCGGAATCCCGGCCCGGGCATACAGCAAGCGCAGATAGTCATGAATCTCGGTGATGGTGCCCACCGTCGAGCGCGGATTGTGCGAAGTCGATTTCTGCTCGATGGAAATCGCCGGCGACAGACCTTCGATATGATCGACATCGGGCTTTTCCATCAGCGACAGAAACTGCCGGGCGTAGGCGGACAGCGATTCGACGTAGCGACGTTGGCCCTCGGCATACAGGGTATCGAAGGCCAGCGAGGATTTGCCGGAACCGGACAGACCGGTGATGACAATCAGCCGGTCGCGGGGCAGGTCGAGATCGATGTTGTGCAGATTATGCGTGCGAGCGCCGCGAATCTTGATCGTGTCCATGCGCGAGAAGTCGGGAAGGGTTGCGGGTTGAAGGGGCATCATAACGGAACGCTTGGACCGTGCCGCATCGCCCTGGGTGCCACACGGCGCGCCCATAGCAGCACACTATGGCGGCTATTGAAACGGCTTATTTCACAGCCGCACCGCATGCGCCTACACTGCATTGCACAGCACATCGGGAGGCATTCCTGCTACCACGCCTTCGCCCACTGCCACCGGAGATCATCGCCATGACCGAGAACGCCATCCTGTCAGCCCCTGCCCTGCCGCGGCTGGTACGCTGGACGCTGCTGGGCTTTGGCGGCTTCAGTTTTGCTCTCGGCGCGCTGGGCCTGATACTGCCGGTGCTGCCGACTACGGTGTTCTGGATTGTCGCCATCGGCTGCTTCTCGAAAGCTTCGCCGCCACTGGCGGCACGCCTGGTAGCGCATCCCCGGCTGGGCCGATCGTTTGCCGACTGGCTGGCCTGTGGGGCCATCGACTGGCGCGGCAAGGTGTTGGCCATCGGCGGCATGGGCGCGAGCCTGCTGACCGCAATGCTGCTGCTCGATCCGGCCGATGGGGTGCTGATGGTGCTGGGCCTGGGCTGGCTGGGCGCGTCGATGTGGCTGGCAACCCGGCCAGCGTATTGTCCCGTGCCCGGCAGTCGATAGCTTTAAACAATGGGCGGCATCGAAAGAATCAATTAGATCAATGCCGCACCGCTGACTAGACTTGAGTCCGTAGCGTTAACCAATCCACAAGCTGTTCCATCCACTCTCCAAGGAGAAGCTGATATGTCCCTGATCAACACCGAAATCAAGCCCTTCAAGGCCACTGCGTTCCACAACGGCAAGTTCGTCGATCTGACCGAAGCCGACGTCAAGGGCAAGTGGTCCGTGTTCTTCTTCTACCCGGCTGACTTCACCTTCGTCTGCCCGACCGAACTGGGCGACATGGCCGATCTGTATCCGGAATTCCAGAAGCTGGGCGTTGAGGTGTACTCGGTCTCCACTGACACCCACTTCACCCACAAGGCCTGGCACGACGCTTCGGACACGATCAAGAAGATCAACTACCCGATGATCGGCGATCCGACCGGCACCATCACCCGTGGCTTCGATGTCATGATCGAGGAAGCCGGCCTGGCGCTGCGCGGCACCTTCCTGGTCAACCCGGAAGGCGTGATCAAGGTGGCCGAGATTCACGATCTGGGCATTGGCCGCGATGCCACTGAACTGCTGCGCAAGGTCAAGGCCGCGCAGTATGTCGCTTCGCATCCGGGCGAAGTCTGCCCGGCCAAGTGGAAGGAAGGCGAAGCCACCCTGAAGCCGTCGCTGGATCTGGTCGGCAAGATCTAAGCGGTCTGATGGCCCGGGCGTTCGTCGCCCGGGATGCTGTGCCCATAGCCGGCTTCATGCCGGCTGTGTTTTGTATGCTGCGCCGCGTTGATGCGGGCTCAGCCCTTGCCCCTGGAGGAATCGCCATGCTCGACGCCAACATCAAAACTCAACTGAAAGCCTATCTGGAAAAAGTCACCCAACCGATCGAGATCGTCGCCACGCTGGACGATAGCGATAAATCCCGTGAAATGCAGGCGCTGCTCAAGGACATTGTCAGCCTGAGCGACAGGATCACGCTGCGCGAAACGGATGACGACACACAGCGCAAGCCGTCGTTCTCGCTCAATCGCCAGGGCGCCAGCCTGGGCGTGGGCTTTGCCGGCCTGCCCATGGGCCATGAATTCACCTCGCTGATCCTTGCGCTGCTGCAGGTCGGCGGCCACCCGCCCAAGGCCGACGCCGCGATCATCGAACAGATTCAGGCCCTCGAAGGCGAATTCAATTTTGAAACCTACGTTTCCCTGTCCTGCCATAACTGCCCGGATGTGGTGCAGGCGCTGAACCTGATGGCGGTGCTCAATCCCAACGTGCGTCACACCATGATCGATGGCGCGCTGTTCCAGCAGGAAGTCGAGGACCGCAAGATCATGGCGGTGCCGACCGTGTTCCTGAACGGCCAGCTCTTCGGTCAGGGTCGCATGGAACTGGGCGAGATTCTGGCCAAGGTCGATACCGGCGCGGCGGCGCGCGATGCACAAAAGCTGTCGGCCAAGGAAACCTTCGATGTGCTCGTAGTCGGTGGTGGTCCGGCCGGCGCGGCAGCGGCAGTCTATGCCGCGCGCAAGGGCATTCGTACCGGCATCGTCGCCGAGCGCTTTGGCGGTCAGGTGATGGATACGCTGGGCATCGAGAATTTCATTTCGATCAAGGAAACCGAAGGCCCGAAGCTGGTGATGGCGCTTGAGGAACACGTCAAACAGTACGAAGTGGACGTGATGAACCATCAGCGCGCCGCGCGCATCGAGCCGGGCGAACTGGCCGCCGTGCATTTGGAGAATGGCGCAGTGCTCAAGGCCAGGACGCTGATTCTCGCCACTGGCGCGCGCTGGCGAACCATGAACGTGCCTGGCGAAAAGGAGTTCATGGGCAAGGGCGTAGCATTCTGCCCGCATTGCGATGGGCCGCTGTTCAAAGGCAAGCGGGTAGCGGTGATCGGTGGCGGTAATTCGGGCGTGGAAGCGGCGATTGATCTGGCCGGCATTGTCTCGCACGTCACGCTGCTGGAATTCGCTGAAGATTTGCGGGCCGATGCGGTGTTGCAGAAGAAGCTGTACAGTCTGCCCAATGTCACGGTGATCAAGAATGCGCAGACCACGGAAGTGACCGGCAAGGATAAGGTCAGTGGTCTGATGTACCAGGACCGGGCTTCGGGTGAAACACACTGGGTTGAACTGGAGGGCATCTTCGTGCAAATCGGTCTATTGCCGAATACCGATTTCCTCAAGGGTGTGGTTGAGCTGACCCGGTTTGGCGAAGTGATCATTGATGCCAAGGGGCATACTTCAGTGCCGGGCGTGTTCGCTGCCGGCGATTGCACCACGGTGCCCTATAAGCAGATCATCATTGCCATGGGTGAAGGCGCGAAAGCCTCTCTGTCAGCCTTTGATCACCTGATTCGCAGTTCAGCGCCGGCCTGATGCGCAACGGTACCGATTGGCTTAGTGTGCGGCGCAAACCGGCACTAAGCCTGTTCTTGCCATGCCGGTCATATCGGGTTATGCCGCAAGCAGGACTGACCCTACCGGTCCATACGTAGGGGCGACCCCCCGTGGTCGCCCTGATCTCCCGTGGTGGCCCAGGTTCGATGGCGTTCTGTGAAGCTGCCGTTCACCGCATTCCACGGCCCTTGGTTTGCTTAGGATGTGAAAAAATAGCGGGTCAGGTGAAAGAATATCGGAGCCGCGAAGCTGACGGAATCCATTCGATCCATCATGCCACCGTGGCCTTTGATCATTGTTCCCCAATCCTTCGCACCCAGGCTCCGTTTGACAGCGGAAAGCACGAGACCACCAAGAAAACCCATCAATACGGTAATAAACGCCATGGCGCCGGCCTGCAAAGGCGTGAACGGCGTTATCCACCACATCCCGGCCCCAATGAGCGTAGCACCGGCCGCACCCCCGATAAAACCCTCAACCGTCTTCGACGGACTCACGACCGGGGCGATTTTGGTTTTTCCAAAAATCTTGCCGAACACATATTGGAGTACGTCACTCATCTGCACTACGAGCAGCATATAGAGCAACAGAAGTGCATTCTGCCCGGTATAGCCTGGGATATCGAGCAGCAACAGAGCAGGAACGTGACTGATGCAATAGATCGTCACCATAATGCCCCATTGAATTTTCGCGCTGCGCTCCAGAAAATTTTCAGCATCCTGGGTAAGCGCCGACAGGGAAGGCAGCAGCAGGAACCCATAGACGGGTATGAACATCGAAAACAGCCCATACCATTCAATATGGATCAGGTAGTACTGCACGGGAACAAGAACAAAAAAGGCCAGTGACATTGCTCGATAATCGCTGGCGCGGGTTGGTGTCAGGGTAAGAAATTCCCGCAGGGCAGAAAAGGAAATAAATGCAAACAGTATGATGGTGGCAGTTTTACCGAGGAGAAAAGCAACGACAAAAACCGCCGTCATGATCCACCACGCCTGGATGCGCGCGTTCAGATTACCAATCACGGCGCGCCCATTTTCGGTCTTGACGCGCAGACCCAGCAGCCAGCCTGCGATCGAGGCAACCAGCAGGATGGCGGCGATGCCACCGATCAGCCAGAAGAATTTTTCCTGTGCAGTCATGCCAACTCTATTACGGCTTCGCGAGCCCGTTTAAGAAAGGTTTCTTTGTTTTCATTTGCAATTCGGCCAAATATGGCGCCGAAGCGGACTGTGCAGATCAACGGCACGGGTAGGACTGTGCCCTTTGGCATGCACCGGTGCAAATTCTCCAGATACACGGGTATCAGTTCCACATCCGGAAAGCGCGCAGCAAGGTAGAACAGTCCAGCCTTGAATGGGCCGGGCAATGCCTGCATATTGCGGGTTCCTTCGGGAAAGAGAATCAGCGAATCACCACAGTTAAGTGCATCAACCAGGGGCTGTAAGGGATCTGCAGCAGAGCAGCCGGTGCGCGTCCTTTCCACAAGGACAACCCTGAGCGCTTTCAAGGCCACATATCTGCGAATTGCACCTTTGTTCCAATAGTCCGCAGCCGCAACCGGTCGCGTTCGGGCGCGTAAATCAGGTGGCAGGGCGGACCAGAGCGCCACGGTATCAATATGGCTTGAGTGATTGGCGAAGTAGATTCGCTGGGCCTTAGAGGGTGTACAGCCAACCCAGCGCGGCGATGCTCCGACGAGTATCCGTACCAGACCAATCAAGAGCTTCGCGAGCCACATGGGCTAATGCTGTTCCTGTCGCAATTGAATGGCAATGGCATGTGACCGGGTCAAACAGGTCACCAAAGCCCCAAGCGCAATGATGCAGGCTGTGCCAATCAGGACATAGACGGTTCCGGTTGCGGCCTGTTCAATTGCAGCGAGGATACAGCCCCCGGTCATGACTGCCATGCGCTGCTGTTTTGCCATCGGGCCACGGAAGTCCTGCGGCAAACCAAGAGAGCCGCCAAAAACCCGGACATAGGCCGTCAATGCCGCAGCCAAGGCGCACAGCCAGCCCATGAAAGGCAGGTGAATAGCGTAGCCGAGCGCAATGAAGAGCAGCGAATCCGCGATGCGATCGGGGAATTCGTTATAAAGCTTCCCCAGTGGGGATTGCTTGCCTCCTTCCATTGCTACCATGCCATCGAGCAGGTTGCATAGAAGCCTGCCTTGAATAGCCACAGCGCATCCAAGTAACCCGATTGGCGCCGGATAGCACACAAGCAGTACGGCCCCGATTGCCGCGAAAAATATGCTGACTACCGAAATCTGATTCGGCGAAACAGGGGTGCGCGCCAGAAACAGTGCTGTTTTTTGCGCCCACGTACTTGATCGCGCCTTGATTGGGCGCCGATTGCCGCCTGCGTCTGTCAATGCCATGTGCTGCCTCAATGCTTGAACTGAGAAGCCGGAGTCGGCCAGACACCGTCAGCAACCGTACAGCCCGCGTAGCGCCTATGCTGAATGACGAATCCGTGCCGCTAGCCTGTGCCCTGATTCCAGTGTTTTGCCCGCCCACAGCCCGCCTGCGCGCCACAATTGCCGCAAGCGCCCGTGGACACGGCTTTCCCAGCCACGGCCTCATCCTCTCGACGGGCACCGGCGGTCTGACTCCATCCAGATGGCACATAGCGCCGCAACAGCGCCAGTGCGGCCACAATCACGATTAGCAGAGCCACTCCATCCTGCCACATTTCAGCTCCCTCCCAAACCCAAAGCCAGCGCCACCCGATAGGTGATGAAGGCGGCCAGATACGCCAGGGTCATCAGATAGACGAACATGAATGCCGCCCAGCGCCAGGAATTGGTCTCGCGGCGCACTGCAGCCAAGGTCGCCAGGCATTGTGGCGCGAACACATACCAGGCCAGCAGCGCCAGCGCCGTCGCCAGCGTCCAGCTCTGCGCCAGCGCTGTGGTCAGGGCCTCGGTCATCGCCCCTTCATCACCGCTCAGGGCATACACTGTGCCCAGCGCTGCCACCGCCACCTCGCGCGCTGCCAGACCCGGCACCAGGGCAATAGCGATCTGCCAGTTGAAACCGATCGGCGCCAGCAGGGGTTCCAGCGTGCGCCCGATCAGGCCGGCGAAGCTGTAGTAAATCGCCGGTTCGGTCGCGCCCGCCGGTGGTGCCGGAAAGGTGGACAGAAACCACAGCACCACCATCAGACTTAGAATGATCGTACCGATGCGGCGCATGAAAATCCGCGCCCGCTCCCACAGACCCAGCAGCACATTGACAGGACTCGGCCATTTATAGCTGGGCAATTCCATCAGCAAAGGCTGCCGGCCACCGCGCAGCAGAGTCAGACGCAATACACCGGCCACAACCAGCGCACCGACAATACCGGTCGCATACAAACCGAACATCACCAGACCCTGCAGGCCAATGCTCCCCCAGACCAGCGTATTGGGCACAAACGCAGCAATCAGCAGCACATACACGGGCAGCCGCGCCGAGCAGGTCATCAGCGGCGCAATCAGGATCGTGACCAGCCGATCAAGCGGATGCGCAATGGTGCGCGCGGCCATGATGCCGGGAATGGCGCAGGCGAAACTGGACAGCAAGGGGATAAAGGCACGTCCGTTCAGACCTACCGCGCTCATCAGCCGATCCATCAGGAACGCGGCGCGGGTCATATAGCCGGAATCCTCCAGCAACAGGATGAACAGAAACAGGATCAGGATTTGCGGCAGGAAGATCACCACGCCACCCACACCGGCCACGATGCCATCCACCAGCAGGCTCTTGAGCAGGCTTTCCTCCATGTGCGCGCCGAGCCAATGCTGCAGGCCAGTCACGCCGCCATCAATCCAGTCCATCGGCGCCGCCGCCCAGCTAAACACTGCCTGGAACATCAGGAACAGCAGGGCCAGCAAGATCAGCGGCCCGGCCACCGGATGCAGCAGCACCCGGTCGAGCTGCCGGGTCAGGCGTTCGGGTGTGCCTTCATGAATCACCGCATCCTGCAGCAGGCGTTCCACCTCGCGGTGATAGGCGCGAATCGCCTCCGGCGAAGGTTCCACCCAATCGCCCATTGGAACGGCGGCGGTCGTCGGTGCCTGGGCCAGCAGTGCATCAAGCTGCCCAAGCAGCTCGTGTACGCCGTTCCTGCGCATCGCCACGGTGGTGACCACCGGAATCCCCAGTTGCCGCGCGAGCACCTCGCTGCTGATCTGGCAGCCGCGCCGGCGGGCAATGTCCATCATGTTCAAAACCAGGATCAGCGGCCGGCCCAGTTGCCGCAATTCCAGCAGCAGCCGCAGATGCTGGCCCAGATTGGTGGCGTCAGTGACGCACACGATAGCGTCCGGCAGGGTTTCCCGCGCCTGGCGGCCCAGCACGATATCGCGGGTGATGGCCTCGTCGGGACTGCGCGCGCGCAGGCTGTAGCTGCCGGGCAGATCGAGCACTTCGACCGTGTGACCGGCCGGGGTCCGCAGCCGGCCACTTTTGCGCTCGACGGTCACGCCTGGATAGTTGCCGGTCTTCTGCCGGCCCCCGGTCAGGGTATTGAACAGCGTGGTCTTGCCGCAATTGGGCGGCCCCACCAGAGCAATGCGGATAGGTTGAACACCTTCAGCGGCCAGGATTCCGACAGTCATGCTATACCGTGCTCCCGTCTATAGACCGGCCGCGCGCTCAATTCATCCAGCAGCGGACCGACCAATACAGCGTTCGCCTCGCAGCGACGCAAGGCCACGGTCATACTCTGATTGATGCGCACCGCCAGTGGGTCGCGCCCCAAAAAGCCATGATGCAGCACTTCCACGCAAGCGCCTTCGACGAAACCCATTTCCAGCAGGCCGCGTTCGATATCGCGCTTGTCATCGCCGCATTGCACCGCCAGGATGCGGCCAACGCTGCCCGGTCGCATCAGGCCCAAGGGTTTTGTAAAGCCCAGCCCGACTGCGCAACCCAACTCGAACGCACGGCGTTCCTGCTCGTCGTTTCCGTTCATTCACGCCTCCTCGCCAGCAATATAGCGCTGGGTCTGGCCGGGCGCGCGCAGCATCTTGTTCACCTCATCAAGATGGCTCTGCTCGGCGCTGATCTGGGCGCGGGCGTATTCCTCCAGGCGCACATCGCGATCGCGCGCGCAGTCGAGCAGTGTGTAGTAGGCGGCGAGCGCTTCGCTCTCATGGGCCAGCGATTCGCGCAGGATGTCGCCGATATCGTGCTGATAGGTCTCCAGCAGCGCTCCAATGCCCAGCGAGGGATGGCCACCGAGACTGGTGATCAATTCGCCCGCCTGACGCGCGTGCAGCAGGCTTTCATCGGCCTGCGCGTTCAGCCAGCTGACAATGGGAATGCGGTGGTAGCCGTACACCATCAGGGCGTAGTGGGTGTAGCGCACCACACCGGCCAGCTCCAGTTCGAGAATGCGGTTCAGGGTCTGGATCGCGGCATCTTTATCGAGGGTCTGCATCATGGCCTGGTGTCCTTTTGCGTCGTGGAAACCGTGGCCCCGTGGCTGGACGGATACGAGCGGTCAGCGACCCGACCGGAGGTGTCCACGCAATGCACAGGGGATTTGAGGCCAGTATATTTCAAACAAGAATCATTCTCAAATAAAAAGCAGAGATTTGTTTTTAATAAACTAAATACCAGGACTTTCGCTTATACCTTACGTTTTCCGTCATACCCGCGAAAGCAGGTATCCATCCTTTTCAACAAGCCACTGGATTCCCGCATACGCGGGAATGACGGACAGCGAAAGTCCCGAATACTTAAAAAAAGCTGCTCGATCACATCGGTCTGGCATGGTGCATGCCCGACGGCAGCGCAGTTTGCGTAAACGGCAACACGGCAGGCATACGGGTTTTCGCCGCAATCGGAGTAAAATGTGCGGTTTCCATCGAACCTCAAGCTGCCAGAGCATGGAACAACGCATGCAAGCCGGTCATTTGATCAATGAGCCCATGACTGCCCAGGAGCGCCGCGCGGCGTTCTGGCTGGCCGGGGTTTTTTCGCTACGGATGCTGGGCCTGTTCATGATCCTGCCGGTGTTCGCGCTATACGCCGAGCACCTGCACGGCAACACACCCGCGCTGGCCGGGCTGGCGATTGGCATCTACGGCTTCAGCCAGGCGCTGTTTCAAATCCCGTTTGGCTTCCTCTCCGACCGCTATGGCCGCAAGCGCATGATCTATGTGGGCCTGCTGATTTTCGCCCTGGGCAGCGTGGTTGCAGCGCTGGCCGATTCCATCGGCGGGGTAATTCTTGGCCGGGCCTTGCAGGGCGGCGGCGCGGTATCGGCGGCGGTGATGGCACTGGCGGCGGACCTGACCCGTGAGGAGCATCGCCTGAAGGTGATGGCAACCATCGGCATTACCATCGGTGTGTCCTTCGCGGTATCGATGATTCTCGGCCCGGTGCTCAATGGCTGGATCGGCGTGCCGGGCATTTTCTGGCTGACCGGTGTTCTGGCGCTGGGCAGTATCGCGGTGGTGCGCTGGGCGGTACCTGATCCGCTGGATAGCCGGGTGCATCGCGATGCTGAACCGGTCGCGGCGCAATTTGGCCGGGTGCTGGGCGATGGGCAGTTGCTGCGGCTGAATTTCGGTATCTTCACCCTGCATCTGCTGTTGACCGCAACCTTTGTCGCCGTGCCGCTGGCGCTGCGCGATGCCGGGCTGGCGAGCGGGCAGCATTGGCAGGTGTATCTGCCGGCGCTGCTGCTGTCGATGCTGGCGATGGTGCCGTTCGTGATCATTGCCGAAAAGTATCGGCGGCTGAAAACAGTGTTTCTCGGCGCGATCCTGACCCTGGCGCTGGCTGAATTGGGTCTGCTGCTGTTGCATGATACGGCGCTGGAAAGCGCCCTGCTGCTGCTGCTGTTCTTCACCGCCTTTAACCTGCTCGAAGCCACCCTGCCCTCACTGATCGCCAAAATGGCGCCACCCGATGCCAAGGGTACGGCAATGGGCGTGTATTCCAGCAGCCAGTTCCTGGGCGCTTTTGCCGGCGGCGCGCTCGGTGGCTGGTTGCGCGGCCTGTTCGGTCTGCAGGGCGTCTTTGTCTTTGTGACCGTGGCAGCACTGCTCTGGCTGCTGGTTGCCTGGACGATGCAGAATCCGCGACATCTGAGCAGCTATCTGTTGAATGTTGGCGCGCTGAACGAAGCGGAAGCCCGCTTGCTGAGCCTGCGTCTGTGCGAAGTGCCGGGCGTGGCGGAAGCGGTGGTGGTCGCGACCGAGGGCGTGGCCTATCTCAAGGTGGACCGGCATACTCTGGATGAAGCGACACTACGCACCGTCGCGACGGCCTAGACTTTTCGCAACGGTTCGCCAGCATTGTCTTTAGAAGTTTCAATCCCGATTCGATACCCCGCCACATTGAGGAGCGGAATACTCATGGCCAGCGTCAATAAAGTCATTCTGATCGGCAATCTCGGCAAGGATCCCGAGGTGCGCTATATGCCCAGCGGCAAGGCCGTCGCCAATACCACCCTGGCCACCAGCGATACCTGGAGGGATCGCAACACCGGCGAAAAGCAGGAGCGCACCGAGTGGCATAACGTGGTGTTCTACAGTCCGCTGGCGGAAATCGTTGGGCAATACCTGCGCAAGGGTTCATCGGTGTTCATCGAGGGGCGCCTGCAAACCCGCAAATGGCAGGACAAGAACACCGGTCAGGATCGTTATATGACCGAGATTGTCGCCAATGAAATGAAGATGCTCGGCAGCAAGGGCGATCGCGGCAGCAGCACGCCGTTTACCGCGCCCGAAAATGGCGAGCATGACAGCGCACCACCACCGCGCGCGCCGTCCCGTCCCGCCGCGACCAATAACGTACCGCCACCGGTGGATAATGGCGGTTTCGACGACGACATTCCGTTCTAATGCTTCAACCGACCTCAAATGACTTCGCGGGCAGGGTGGATAAGGCGCTTGCGCCGCATCCACCCACCCTTGCCCGAGAAGGTGGATGCGCTTCGCTTATCCACCCTACGCCATCCGTCAATTTAATCCGGGTAAAGGACGGATTAGGCGGTTTATTCTAATGATTTGCGGTATAGACGTTCTTGAAGCACGGTCATCGCGCTGCCGGGTCGCAACCCGTAGCGCATGACAGTCATCGCGCCGGTCCTCGGCGCGCACTCGCAAGAGGTCATACCGCCGTCAACCACCCCCGCCTGAAGGCGGGAGCTTGTGAAAACAGGCTCGGTTGACCAGCCTAAGCCCGCCTAACCTGGATGTTGAAAGGGGCTGCGTTGCGTAGAGGTTCAAAACCTGCCTTGGGATGCTTCCTCAGTCCCAAGCTCTGGAAGCCCTGGTTGCAGACACGCATAGGGTAAGCACGAAACGGATTGGGGCGTAATGCCGCTACGCAACATGGGCGAGGGGAGCGAAGCCGCAAGGCTTCCGTCACCAGGCCCTTTACGGGGCAGAGTCTCACGACCCGGCAGGTGTAAAGCCTGCACCCATTCAACTCT
>RXIX01000076.1 GCA_003989075.1 Candidatus Competibacteraceae bacterium
CTACTTGCAGCGGATGTGCTCGTAGATGTTCAGATAATCCTGACCAGGCCGACACCAGGAATAATCGTAGCGCATGCCATGCACCATCAGTTGGCGGAAATCATCCGGGAAGGCAAACCACAGGGCAATGGCGCGATTCATCGCCGATTCCAGGCCAGCATGATCGGCAGCCTCAAAGACGTAGCCGTTGCGCTCTTCCCAGGGCTTGTCGGAATAATCCTTGTCGAACACCGTATCCCTGAGGCCACCGACGGCGCGTACGATCGGCACCGTGCCATATTTCAAGGCAATCATCTGGGTCAGACCACAGGGCTCGAACAGACTGGGCATGACGATCATGTCGGCGCCGGCATAGATCAGGTGCGACAGCTCCTCGTCGAAGCCCAGCTCCAGATGGCAGTCCGGGTTATCGTTGAGATGGCGCTTGAGATTCCAGAAATGGTGGTTGATGTGCGGATCGGGGCTGGAACCGAGCAGCACGAACTGGGCATTGTTGCGCAGGGCGTAGAAGATGGCGTGGTGAATCAGGTTGACGCCCTTCTGGCTGTCGAGGCGCCCAACGTAGGCAATGATCGGCTTGTAATCCTTGCGCAGCCACAGCCGGTCGCGCAGCGCATCCTTGTTGGCGTACTTGTCGTCCAGGGTTTCGACGCCATAGCGGCTGGGAATATGCGGGTCGACCTCGGGATTCGACACGTCGTAGTCAATGCCGTTGAGTACACCGCCGAACTTGGCCTGATGGACGTGCAGGGTTGGACCGAGGCCACTGCCCTGATCGGTAAAGCGCGCCTCATGGGCATGTGTTGGCGACACCGTGGTGACGAAGTTGGAATAGACGATGCCGCCCTTCATCAGGTTAACCGCGGTGTGGTTGAAGTGGTCACGCAGGCGGTCGAAGTTGAAGTAGTGGGCAATGTTGGTCAGACCGGTGGCCCACAGCGCGTATTCGCCGGTCAGGCCCTGATGCTTGAAGTTGTGGATGGTGTAGCAGACCCGCTGGCGATGCATGCCGCCCTGGGCGTATTGCTCGAACAGCAGCACCGGCACCAGGCCGGTCTGCCAGTCGTGGCAGTGGATAATGTCAGGACGACGGTTGTCCTTGTGCAGAAACTCCAGCGCCGCCTTGCTAAAGAAGGCGAAGCGACTGACATCATCCTGGAAACCGTAATAGTGCCCGCGATTGAAGAAGTTGTCCGGCGAGTGCGGCTCGATGAAGAAGCACTTGCGGCCATGGACGAAACCGAACCACACCGTGCAGTGAATCGCACCGTTGTACCAGGGCACCCACAGATCCTTCATGCTGATCTGCAGGCCCCAGATGTGGTCATAGCGCATGCAGTCATACTTGGGCAGGATAATGTGGACCTCATTGCCACGGATTTCCATTTCCCGGCTCAGACCAAAGATGACATCGGCCAATCCACCGACCTTGGCCACCGGTGCGCATTCGGGAGCAACCATTACGATATACATGAATTCCGTCCTTTCTCGTTACCAATGCCAGACCCGGTAGGCCACGCCACCCCGGGCTGCATCCAGAACCCTGGGGTGGCGGCGCGCGGCGGCAGCGTTCAGTGGGGCATGTGATCGCGGCTGGCGACCATCACAAAGGCCTGACCGGGCCGTAAGTCATAGGAAAACGGCCGCGGGATGTATTCGAGGCCGTACTCGGGTGAAACATCCAGCAGCGGTGCTCCGGCCTGGATATAGCTACCCAGGTTCTCGGCATAGAAATACTGATGATTCCAGGGATCCTTGTTGAGGATGATCAGCGCCTCTTCATGCGTGCGGATCGAGGCCTTCCACATCAGCAGGATATTCGGATTTTGATAGGGCAGCACCGTGGTCGGGCACTCCTCGCCAAAAATCGCGTACTGCTGCTTGAGCGCGTTGACGCGGGTGATGAACTCGCACAGATCGACATTCGGCTGTTCCCAGTCGCCCGGGCGGGTATTGACGACGTGCAGGCGCCGGCGAAAGCCGTATTCAAAGCCCATCGGAATCATCACCCCGGCCGAGAACAGCGCCGTAAACAGATAGCGCTGCTTGACTGCCGCGACGTTGCCATTGACTTCCTGAAACAGCCGCTCGGTATCATGGCTTTCAGGAAAACTGATCGATGGGGCGATTTCACGCACCAACTGGTACTGCTCCATCAGCCAGGCGCCGTGAAAATCCCACCATTTGGCACTGTTGAACACATAGTCGAACCCGGCCTGAGCGGTCTGTTTGGTCTGATCGGCGGTGCAGCCAAGCGTTTCGGCAGTGAATAGGGTATCAGGGTATTTCTGGCGCACTTCGTGGATCAGGCGCCGCCAGGTATGACCGGGGATCTGGTAGGCGGCATCGCAACGAAAGCCCTTAAAGCCCAGTTGCAGCAGGTATTCGACGATCCGGTAGAAATAGCGGTAGAGCCCTTCCGGATCGGGGGTGTGGTGGTGATTGAACAGGGCCAGATCGCCCCAGACCACCTTGTGCCCGTCCTCCATGCAGGACGGATGAGCGATGTCGCCATTACCCTCACGGACGAACCATTCCGGATGCTCGCGGGTCAGCGCGGCATCGAAGGCGCAATGGTTGATCACCAGATCCACCATGACCTTGAGACCGAGGCGATCGGCGGCGGCAAGCGCGGCCTGAAGTTGCTGCTCGGGTGTGGTCTTAGCGCCCGCATCGACCAGCAGCGGGTTGATCTGGAAGTAATCGACGATCGAATACAGACTGCCCGAGTAGCCCGGCTTCTGCACGGGATTGATGAAGATCCAATCGAACCCCATGGCTGCGGCCCGCTCGAAATGTGGCGCCCAGTTTCCGCACGGACCGGCCAGCAAGGGAAAGAGGTTATAGATCAGCATCGGCAACTCCCCAGGGATTTTTCATTATGCTCCCCGCAGCCAGTCCGCATCGCGGCGGGTCCCGGCGCTTGCGGGCGCAGCGGATCATGCTGCGGAAATCCTACCACGAAACCTCCGGTTAAGCAGGCTGCGACAATGCCCAGACGGACGGTTTCGGGCAGCAGCGAATACCCTGCCTCACAAATCAATGGCAAACCAGGCTGCACGCGCCGGGGCCGCTTCGGCCACCGACGGGGTGTTGTCCGTTGACGTCGCGACAGTCGGCACCGGCCGCAGCATCGGGTCTGGCGCCGCACCGGGCAGGCAGGCCCGCAGGCAGGCCTCAATGGCCACGTGGCACTGCCCGCACTCGCTGCCCACACCAAAACGGATGCTCAGATCACTGAGGCTGCGCGCGCCCTGAGCCACCGCCTGACGCACCTGCTCTTCGGTAACCGCTTTACAATGACACAGATACATGAAATCAGCCTCCCCTCAGTAATCGCGCACGGAACCTTACCGGGCGTTTCGCAGCCATTGAAAATGGTTTCGCAACTGTAGCACGTCGCTGTGCGTCCCTTGCCCTTGCCACCGGTCAACCACCATGTCCACTGCCCTTGTCTGGTTCCGCCGCGATCTGCGGCTTATCGATCACCCGGCCCTGCATCACGCTGCGACCCGGCACGCGCGGGTGATTCCGGTCTACATTCACGCCCCGCACGAAGAAGCCCCGTGGCAGCCGGGCGCCGCATCACGCTGGTGGCTGCATCACAGCCTGGCGGCGCTGGATACCGCGCTGCGCGGGCAGGGGTCGCGGCTGATTCTGCGCCAGGGCGACAGCCTGAACACTTTGCGACAACTGCTGCACGAGACCGGCGCGGCGGCCGTGTACTGGAATCGGCTGTATGAACCGGCCATCATCGCCCGCGACCGTGCCCTGAAAACCGCGCTGCACGCCGATGGCATCCACGCCGAGAGCCATCAGGCCGCCCTGCTGCTGGAGCCGTGGACAGTCCTTAAATCCGACCAGACACCCTATCAGGTGTTCACGCCATTCTGGAAAGCCTGCCTGCAACACCTGCCGCCACCGGCACCGTTACCCATTCCCGCCCTGCCCGCCCCCGAGCATTGGCCTGACTCGCTGCCGCTGGATGCGCTGGATCTGCTGCCGCGCATCCGCTGGGATGCGGGTCTGGCCGCCGCGTGGCAGGTGGGCGAGGCCGGCGCGCTGGCGCAACTCGACCGGTTCTGCGCTACGGGCCTGATGGACTATGCGCAAGGGCGCGATTGGCCGGGACGGGCTGGCGTGTCGCGGCTGTCGCCCCATCTGCATTTTGGCGAAATCAGTCCGCGGCAGGTCTGGACAGCAGTGGCCATGACCTGCGGCGGCGATCCTTTGTCGTTTCAGGGCGCGGCCACCTTCCTGCGTGAAATCGGCTGGCGCGAATTCGCCCACCATGTGCTTTACCACTGGCCGCATACCACCGATCAGCCCTTGCAGGCACGCTTTGCCGCCTATCCGTGGCGCACCGATTACGCCGAACTGCTGCAAGCCTGGCAGCACGGCCAAACCGGCTATCCGCTGATCGATGCCGGGATGCGGCAACTGTGGCACAGCGGCTGGATGCACAATCGCGTGCGCATGCTGGTGGCCTCGTTCCTGGTCAAGAACTGCCGCATTCCCTGGCAGGAAGGCGCGCGCTGGTTCTGGGATACGTTGGTCGATGCTGATCTGGCCAGTAACAGCCTGGGCTGGCAGTGGACCGCCGGCTGTGGCACCGATGCTGCGCCCTATTTCCGCATCTTCAATCCGCTGCGTCAGGCCGAGCAGTTTGATCCGGACGGTGCCTTTGTCCGCCAGTGGCTGCCGGCAGCACGCAGTGCTGGCGGGACTTATCCACGTCCCGTGATCGATTTTGCCACCAGCCGTGCCGAGGCCCTGGCCGGCTTTGAGCGGATCAAGGGCTGAACCTCGCCGGTGATCGCCGGTCTGTTGCGGTAGCCATTCGTTTTAACCAGGACAGGAGGGCCAGAGCCATGACACTCCCGAAAATGCACAAATATCTGAATGCTGCCACCTGCGGCATGCTGCTGCTGGCCGATGCTGCCCTGCCCGCCTGGGCCATGGTCAGCGGCCGCCAGGAAGAAGTGTTCCAGGGCATCGCCCGCAATGAGCGCGGCGAAATCGCCTACACCGAGGAACACCGGATGATCTATGAGGACGGTCGTCCGCATCGCAACGAAACCCGCTATCGCGATGCCAGCGGCCAGGAAATCGCGGTCCTGACCTCCAACTTCACCGGCAATCCCTATATGCCGAGCTATTCCTTCGAGGACCGCCGCTCCGGTCGTCAGGATGGCACCTTTGTCGATGGCAACTGGATCAAGATCTACGGCCGTGCCGATCAGGACGCACCGGTGCAGCAGGACATGCTGCGTCTGGAAGATGGCATGGTGACCGGGCAGGGCCTGCACATGTACCTGCGCGATCACCTCGATGAACTGGCCACCGGCGCACCGGTGCAGCAGGTGCGCTTCCTGGTGCCGCTGGAAGGGCGCGACTTCGTGTTCCGCATCCGCCGGCTGGACACGCCGGGCGAACCGAACGTGGCGGCATTCAGCATCGAGGCCGATAGCTGGCTGCTGCGCCTGTTCGCGCCCAGGCTGGATGTGCGTTATGACCGGGACACGCGCCGGCTGCTGTCCTATCGCGGCGCTTCGAATCTGCTGGATGCCAATCGCAGCGTGCAGAATGTCACCATCACCTACCGCTACGCCGACTGAGGCGATCGCTGCAGGCGCCGGCAGCCACCTTCAGCGTGCCGGGCGCCGATAGGCCAGCGTCAACAGAATCACGCCCACCGCGACCAGCGGCAATGACAGCAGTTGGCCCATGGTCAGCCAGCCAAACGCCAGATAGCCCAATTGGGGATCCGGCTGCCGCACCAGCTCCACCAGGAAGCGGAACACGCCATAGCCGAGCGCGAACACGCCGGAAACCGCCATGGTCGGCCGCGGCCTGGCCGAGAACAGCCAGACAATCACAAACAGCGCCACACCCTCCAGCGCCGCTTCATACAACTGCGAGGGATGGCGCGGCAGGCCATCACCGGTCTGGCGAAATACCATGCCCCAGGGCAGATCGGTGACCCGGCCCCACAATTCGCCGTTGATGAAATTGCCGATGCGCCCAAACAGCAGCCCCGGTGCAATCAGCGGCGCGACAAAATCCATCGTGCTCCAGAAGCCTTTCTGATACTTGCGGGCAAACAGCAGCATCGCCAGCAGCACGCCGAGAAAACCACCGTGGAAGGACATGCCCCCTTCCCAGATGCGAAACAGCAACAGCGGATCATGCAGGACACCGGCAAAGCCGTAGAACAGGATGTAGCCGACGCGACCCCCGAGAATCACCCCGAGCGCGATATAGAACACCAGATCATCCATCTGCTCGGCGGTCCAGCCAGAGCCCGGCTGCCTGACGCGATAGCGGCCCAGCGCCCAGCCGGCCAAAAAACCCAGCAGATACATCAGACCATACCAGCGCACATGCAGTGGGCCGAGGCTGAATGCAACGGGATCAAAATCAGGATGAATCAGCATACACACTCCCTGCGGGCGACCGGCCCGGCCGCCTGCACCGCAGGTCCGATCCGGTCAGGATCATAAAGAGGGCGCAAAATCGCATAACACGCCACGCCGGGCAAGTGCGCGCCCTGCGTCCTTAAACCACCTCGACCGGCGCCCGCGATACCGCCGCCGCGCGCAGAAACGCTTCCGCCTCGACGGCAGGCAAGGGCCGGCTGTACAAAAAGCCCTGCACCTGATCGCAGCCCGATTCGCGCAGGAAATCGCGCTGCACCACCGTTTCCACGCCCTCGGCGATCACTGTCAGGTGCATGCTATGCCCGAGGGCAATGACCGCACGGGCAATCGCAGCATCGTTCTCATCACCGGGCAGGTCTCGCACAAAGCTGCGATCAATCTTCAGCTTGTCCACCGGCAGGCGCTTCAGATACGCCAGCGAGGAATAGCCGGTGCCAAAATCATCAATCGCCAGCATCACGCCCAGCGCCTGCAGTGCCTGCAGCCAGTCGATGGTGCGCTCCACCTGACGCATCACCAGGGTCTCGGTGATCTCCAGCTCCAGACAGGCCGGCGGCAGACCCGTCTCGTTGAGCACGGCACGCACCGTATCGCTCAGGCCCTCGCGCTGCAGTTGCGGCCCGGCGATATTGACCGCGATCCGCCCAAACGGCAGCCCGGCTTGACGCCAGGCCTGCGCCTGGGCACAGGCCGTGCGCAGCACCCACTCACCCATCGGCGCAATCAGGCCGGTTTCCTCAGCCAGCGGAATAAAGCGCCCCGGCGGTACCAGACCCTGCTCGGGATGCTGCCAGCGCAGCAGCGCCTCCAGGCCGACCACCGCGCCCGTGACCAGATCAAGCTGCGGCTGGTAGTGCAGCAGCAGCTCCTCCTGGGCAAGCGCGCGCCGCAACTGACTTTCCATCACCACCCGCTCGAAAGCCTGTGCTGTCATGTCCTGCGCAAAGAACTGGTAACTGCCGCGCCCGGCGGCCTTGGCGCGGTACATGGCGGCATCGGCCTGCTTGAGCAGCGCATCAGCGCCACAGCCATCATGGGGGTACAGGCTGATGCCGATACTCGCACCCAGCGACAGCTCGTGCTCCTCGATGCTGAACGGCTCGCGCAGCACCCGACCCAGCTTTTCGGCCAGGTGTGCGGCTTCGTCACTGCTGTTAATACCTTCCAGTATCACCACAAATTCATCGCCGCTCAGTCGCGCGACGGTATCCTGACGCCGCACCGCCCCGACCAGACGCTCGGCCACCCGGCTCAGCAGCGCATCACCGATTAAATGACCCAAACCCTCGTTGATGTCCTTGAAGCGGTCCAGATCCAGGCACAGCACAGCCACCTGCCGCTCGTTGCGCGCCGCGCGCTGCATGGCGTGTTCCAGCCGATCCCAGAGCAGCAGCCGGTTGGGCAGACCGGTCAGCGCGTCGTAGTGCGCCATGTAATCAAGCCGCTCCTGGGATTGTTTGCTCTCAGTGATATCGGCGAACACCGCGATGTAATGGCTGATCTTGCCCGCCCCATCGCGTACTGCGCTGATGGTCAGCCACTCGGGATAATCCTCGCCATTCTTGCGCCGGTTCCACAACTCGCCCTGCCAGTAGCCGGTACTGTTCAGGCTGTCCCACATTGCGGCATAAAAGGCGTGGCTATGGCGACCGGAGGCGAACAGGCGTGGATTCTGGCCCTGCACTTCGGCTTCGCTGTAACCGGTGATGGTGGTGAAAGCCGGGTTGACGGTGACGATGCGGTTGTCGGCGTCGCTGATCAGGATGCCTTCGCGAGTACTGGCAAAGACCGTAGCCGCCTGGCGCAGGCGTTCCTCGATCTGCGTGCGCAGGGTGATGTCCTGTACCGTGCCGATCGAGCGCAACGCTTTGCCTTGAGCGTTGTAAAAGGTTTCGCAGCGCTCCTGAACCACCTTGATCCGCCCATCGTCCATTTGCAGACGATGGGTGATCTCGTAGGGCCGACGCTGCATGATCGAATTGGCGTAGGCATGCCGCACCCGCTCGCGATCTTCCGGATAAATCACGTCCAGAAAATCGGCCAATGAGGGCGTGAACTGCTGCGGGTCCTTTTCAAAAATACGAAATACCTCGTCGGACCAATGCAGCGTGTCGTCTTCCAGATTCAAGTCCCAACTGCCCAGGCCGGCGATGCGCTGTGCTTCATTCAGGCGGGCCTCGCTGATCCGCAACTGTTCCTCGACCCGCTTATGGGCCGTGATGTCACGACCGAAACCGATGATCGCCACCACCTGGCCCTGTGCGTCGAGCAGCGCCTGATCGGACCAGCTCAGCCAGCGCCAGCCGTCGCGGGTCAGGGCGCGCTGTTCCAGGGTGCAGGCATATGGCGGCGCGTACAGTGCCTGCATCGCCTCGGTTGTAGCGGCACGGTCCTCCTCGTGAACCAGCGGCAGGAAGCGCTGACCGAGCAGATCTGCCTCGGTTTTACCAAACAGCGTGCAATAGGCGGAATTCACGAACGTAAACCGCCCCTCGTTATCCACCTGCACCACCAGCAGGTCATGCGGGCTCTCAATGAGCAGACGATATAGATGCTCGCTCTGGCGCAGGCGATCATGCTCGGCCGCACCTGCTGCACGTTGTTCCTGCAGCACGCGGTAACGTGCCGCATCCTGCATCCGCGCACGCAAAAACAGACCACCCTGCAGCAGAATCAGCAGCAGCGCTACTAACCCAAGCACGATAGCCGGAATGCGCGGACCCGTCAGCAGCATCAGGCCAAGCCCGACCCAACCCAGCAGGGTCGCGGCAAACAGACCGTTCACCGAACGCATCGAGCACAGTGCAGGCAATGCAGGCATAAGATAGGGTTTCTTAAGAGATGTCAGAATGTTGTGCAATAGTATTTATTGTGATGCCAAACCAAGGCACCGGCAATTCCTGTTTTTTTCAATATCAGGACGTTCGCTTACCTGATTTTTTCCGTCATACCCGCGAAAGCAGGTATCCATTCTTTTCAACAAGCTACTGGATTCCCGCATACGCGGGAATGACGAAAAGCGAAAGTCCCGAATATAAGAAATGGCTGGCACAGCAGCCAGCCAGCGGCACGCTCCCTGCTTTGCCCGTACTGCCATAAAAAAAGGGATCGCTCCGGCGATCCCTGTAAGACCTCCAAGCGACATGAGGTCAATCAGATCGGTGATACCCTCAAGGAACGGGGCTAGCGATGCTCCACCTTATAGCTCTCCAGCGTCTTGATGTAATTAGCTCTTTCAAAGGCAGTCGGATCGGAAACATTCCGCTGGCTCATCGAACCCTTCATCTGCGCTACCGACTCATAGCGGCGCATCTCCATCCAGGTGCGCAGGCCCTCGCGCAGCGTACCCAGGTAATCGACGCCATGCTTGAGCAGCGCCGAGGTGGTCATCACCGCATCGGCGCCCGCCATCAGGTACTTGACCACTTCCACCGGGCTATGCACGCCGCGCGTGGCGCCCAGTGAAGCACGCAACCGGCCATGCAGCACCGCGATCCACAACAGCGGCAGGCGAATTTCATCGGGCGTACTCAGTTGCAGATTTGGCGCCACTTCCAGCTTGTCCAGATCAAAATCAGGCTGATAGAAGCGATTGAACAACACCAGGGCATCAGCACCGGCGTCGTCGAGGGCCTTGGCCATCGAACCGATGGCGCTGAAGAACGGGCTGAGCTTGACCGCCACCGGAATACTGACCGCAGCCTTGACCGCCTTGACGATCTCGATATAGCGCTGCTCGACTTCGCGGCCACTGGTGGTCAGGTCGGCGGGAATGTAATAGATGTTCAGTTCAATGCCGCGGGCGCCGGCTTCCTGCATCAAGCGGGCGTATTCAATCCAGCCGGTATTGGTGATGCCGTTGAGGCTGGCGATGATCGGAATATCGACCGCCTCGGAAGCCTGCCGCACCAGTTCCAGATAGCGATCCGGGCCGACGGTGTAGTCGTCCACCTCCGGAAAATAGCTGAGCGATTCGGCGAAGCTCTCGGTGCCGGCGGTCATCAGATATTCCAGTGCCGCGCTCTCGTGCTTGAGCTGCTCCTCGAACAGTGAGAACAGGACTACAGCCGCTGCGCCGGCATCTTCCAGGCGCTTGATGCTGGCCACGCTCCCCGACAGCGGCGACGCCGATGCCACGATGGGATGCTGCAGTTCCATCCCCATGTAAGTGGTTCGTAAATCCATGGTGATTCCTTATTTTTAGTGCAGGATACCGGTGGCCGGCGGCTCCGGCGGGTGCGGAGCCGCCACGCGCCTTCAGGGTCTGAACTGCGGATGGAACGCCGCGCCGCCTCGGGCCGCCATTTCCTCGTACACCGACCAGCGCTGATTGATGGCCTGCTGCGCCAGAGCCATGAGGCGCTCGGCTTCATGCGGATTGGTGTGGGCCAGCACTTTGTAGCGCACCTCGTTGTAGGCATAGGCCTTGAGCGGCACCTTCGGGCGCTGCGAATCGAGGATGAACGGATTTTCCCCGGAGGCGCGCACCGCCGGGTTGTAGCGGACCAGCGGCCAGTGACCGCTCTCCACCGCCAGATGTTGCTGGTCAAGGCCGCGCTGCATGTTGATGCCGTGGGCGATGCAATGGCTGTAGGCGAGGATCAGCGACGGGCCGTTGTAGGCCTCGGCCTCGCGGAAGGCCAGCAGGGCCTGCTGCGGGTTGGCACCGAGGGCAATACGCGCTACATAGACGTTGCCATAGGAAATCGCCTGCAGGGCCAGATCCTTCTTGCCGACCTGCTTGCCCGCAGCGGCGAACTTGGCCACTGCGCCCAGCGGCGTCGACTTGGACATCTGCCCGCCGGTGTTGGAATAGACTTCGGTATCGAGCACCAGGATGTTCACATCGCGGCCACTGGCCAGCACATGATCGACGCCCGATGAGCCGATGTCATAGGCCCAGCCGTCGCCACCGACGATCCACACGCTGCGCCGCACCAGTTGATCGGCAATCGCCAGCAGGTGACGGGCACGCGGATCGTCCATTGCTGCCAGGTGCTGCTTCAGTTCGTTCACCCGGCCCCGCTGGCGGCGAATATCCAGCTCGGTGATCTGCTCGGCCTGGATGATGTCATCCACCAGATCCGTACCGATCCGCCCCGCCAGCGCCCGCAACAGCTCATGGGCATAGGCCAGGTGCTTATCAGCGGTCAAGCGGAAACCAAGGCCGAACTCAGCGTTATCCTCAAACAATGAATTTGACCAGGCCGGGCCGCGACCTTCGTGATTCACCGACCAGGGCGTGGTCGGCAGGTTACCGCCGTAGATTGACGAACAGCCGGTGGCATTGGCGACCAGCAGCCGGTCGCCAAACAGTTGCGACAGCAGTTTGACATAAGGCGTCTCACCACAGCCGGCGCAGGCGCCGGAGAACTCGAACAGCGGCGGCAGGAACTGCACGCCGCGCACGGTCGAGAAGTCCACCCGGCCACGATCCACTTCTGGCAGAGTTTCAAAGAAACCGATATTGGCGCGCTCCTGGTCCAGCACCGGCTCCTTGAGCGCCATGTTGATCGCCTTGTGGCCGACTTTTTCCTTGCTCTTGGCCGGGCAGACCTCCACGCACAGGCTGCAGCCGGTGCAGTCTTCCAAATAGACCTGCAGGGTGTAGCGGATCTCGGGAAAGCCGCGCGCGTCGATCGGCGCGGTCTTGAACGCCGGGGGTGCGCTTTCCAGATTGGCTTCGTGATAGAACTTGGAGCGAATCACGCCGTGCGGGCACACCATGCTGCAATTGCCGCACTGAATGCAGATGTCCGGTTCCCAGAGCGGTACGAAGTTGGAGATGTTGCGTTTTTCCCATTGGGTGGTGGCGCTCGGATAGGTGCCGTCCACCGGCAGGGCGCTGACCGGCAGTTCATCGCCGCGCCCGGCCATCATCATCGCCGTAACATTCTGCACGAACCCGGGCGCATTGGCCGGCACGGTCAGCGGCAGCTCACGGCTGCTGGTCGCCTGGGCCGGCACCTGGATCAAACGCAGATTGATCAGGGTGTTGTCCACCGCCTCGAAGTTCTTGCGCACCACTTCCTCGCCCTTGCGGGCGTAGGTCTTCTTGATCGAGTACTTGATTTTCTCAATCGCCTTGTCACGCGGCAGCACCTTGGAAATAGCAAAGAAGCAGGTCTGCATGATGGTGTTGATGCGCGTGCCCATGCCATTGTCGCGGGCCACCTTCTCGGCATTGATGCCGTAGATCTCCAGTTTCTTGGCGATGATCTCTTCCTGCACCGGGCGCGGAATGCGATCCCAGGCCTCTTCCGGTTCATGCGGGCTGGTGTTGAGCAGCACCACCGCACCCGGCGCGGCCCGCTTGAGCACATCACCGCGATCGAGGAAGTTGAACTGATGGCAGCCGATGAAATTGGCCGACTGCACCAGATAGGGCGAGCGGATCGGATCGGGACCAAAGCGCAGGTGTGAAACGGTCTGTGAGCCGGATTTCTTCGAGTCGTAGACGAAATAGCCCTGGGCATGAAATTCGGGGTCGTCGCCGATGATCTTGATCGAGTTCTTGTTGGCGCCGACCGTGCCATCTGCGCCGAGACCAAAGAACATCGCCCGTACCACCTGATCGGACTCGATGATGAAGCCCGGGTCGACCTCCAGACTGCTGTGGGTCACGTCATCGACGATGCCGACGGTGAAGTGGTTCTTGGGTCTGGCCTTGGCGAGTTCTTCGAACACCGTCTTGACCATCGCCGGGGTGAATTCCTTCGACGATAACCCATAGCGGCCACCGATCACCCGGGGCAGGGCCGGCATCGGCAGGGTGCCCGCGTTATGCGCTTCCAACAGGGTGTTGACTACGTCGAGATACATTGGCTCGCCGGTGGAGCCGGGTTCCTTGGTGCGGTCCAACACGGCAATGGTCTTAACGCTGGCCGGCAGCGCGGCAAGGAAGTGCCGGGCTGAGAATGGCTGGAACAGATGGACCTGCAGCACGCCGAGGCGCTCGCCACGGGTATTGAGATAATCGACGGTTTCGCGGGCGGTCTCGGCGCTCGATCCCATCAGGATGATCACCCGCTCGGCATCCGGCGCGCCGAAATAATCAAACAGACGATAGCGGCGCCCGGTCAGGTCGGCGAACTTGTCCATCGCTGCTTCGACAATCCCCGGCACCTGCAGATAGAACGGATTGCAGGCCTCGCGGCTCTGGAAATAGGTATCCGGGTTCTGCGCGGTGCCGCGGATGAAAGGCCGGTCGGGATTCAGGGCGCGGGCGCGATGGGCCAGCACCAGATCGTCGCGGATCATCGCCCGCAGTTCGTCATCGGTCAGCAGGGTGAGCTTGTTGACTTCGTGCGAGGTGCGAAAACCGTCGAAGAAGTGGATGAACGGCACCCGCGCTTCCAGCGTGGCCGCCTGGGCGATCAGGGCCATGTCGTGCGCTTCCTGCACCGAACCCGAGGCCAGCAGGCAGAAGCCGGTCGGGCGCACCGCCATCACATCCTGATGATCGCCGAAGATCGACAGGCCCTGAGTGGCCAGCGAACGCGCCGCGACATGGAACACCGCCGAGGTCAGCTCGCCGGCGATCTTGTACATGTTGGGGATCATCAGCATGAGCCCCTGCGACGCGGTGAAGGTGGTGGTCAACGCACCGGTTTGCAGGGCGCCATGCGCGGTACCGGCGGCACCGGCCTCGCTTTGCATTTCCATCACCAGCGGCACGCTGCCCCAGATGTTGCGGATCCCTTCCGAAGCCCACTGGTCGGCCAGCTCGCCCATGGTTGAGGACGGCGTGATCGGATAGATGGCACAGACTTCATTGACGCGATAGGCGACGTAGGCGGCGGCCTCGTTGCCATCGATGGTCGTGAATTGCCGTTCAGTCATTGCGCTTCTCTCTTGGCCTGCTCCGTGCGGCAGGCAGTGGTTTTTTCTGTACGGTCGCGGCGGCATGCCACCCGGTTCTAATCTAGGGTTCCGTGCCGGTCGGCGGCTCGGGAATCATGTCGATGGCA
>RXIX01000077.1 GCA_003989075.1 Candidatus Competibacteraceae bacterium
ACCGTCCCGGCCGGTGCACCAAGGCGGTTTTCCAGAATTTCCGTGGCATAGGGGCCAGTGACGGCATGCATGGCGTCAAAGCGCATGCGGAAGCCGGAGGCGAACAGATTCCGGATTTGGTCGAAATCGAACAGATCTTCCATCAGATCGGCGTAATCGCGCACCGAATCGACGATGTCTACGCGCATGTCGCCGACCAGGGTGGTGCCGAGGCGGTCGAGATCAATATCCGGGGTCGTGAGGGTATGGTAGCGGCTGATGTGCAGGGTGGCGGTGTAGATGGCCTCGGTGACCTTTTCCGGCGCCGGCCCGCCATTGGGAGTGTTGAATTTGATGCCGAAATCCTCGTCGGGACCGCCAGGATTGTGGCTGGCCGAGAGGATGATGCCGCCGCAGGCGCGATGCTTGCGGATCATGTGTGAAACTGCGGGTGTCGAGAAGATGCCGCCACGTCCGAGCAGCACCTGATTGCAGCCATTGGCAGCGGCGATGCGCAGGATGGTTTGGATCGCCTGCCGGTTGTAGAAGCGGCCATCGCCGCCGACTACCAGGGGCGCATCCTGATAGCCCTTCTGGGTATCGAAGATGCTCTGTACGAAGTTTTCCAGGTAGTGCGGGCGCTGGAAAACCCGGACTTTCTTGCGCAGGCCCGAGGTGCCGGGTTTCTGATCCTGGAAGGGCTGCGTGGCGACGGTTTCAACGCTCATGGCAAAAATCCCCTGTGGCGGTTTTTTCCGGAATAAACATGGTGATTATGCGCCCGTTCACCAACCTGGAGAACGGGCGGGTATTGATCGTTGGCTAGAGCCAGCGCAGATCGAAGCAGTAGGGTGTCAGAGCACGCGCCGGAGCTTCCAGGCCGGTGCTGGCCGGCACACCGGCGAGCCGCTCGACTACGAAGCGCTCGGCGCGGCGCGCTGCCGCCTCGGCAGGATCGGTGGGCAGCCCGTCGTAGCCACCGCCTGCGGGCCGCCACTCGTGCAGGGTTACCCGCAGCGCCTCAGGCCGCTGTGGATGGCTGAGTTGCAGCGTGATCGGCCCCTGTGCCTCCAGGGTCGGGTGCAGCCCGGTCCAGGGCTTGAAGCGGCGATAGCGCAGCCCGAGCAGCCGGGTTTCCCCGCCGAGATCGTTTTCGCTACGCAGTGGCAGGCGATAGCCATTGGCGGTCAGGTGCCAGTCGGCCAGCGCTCCCGGCGCCGCGCCCGGCAGCGCGCACAGGCGGATTTCCAGACGGGCACTGCTGGCATCGACCAGCCGCGAGTGGCCATGCTCCTGCGACAGGGCATCGCCGAGCAGCGGCCAGAATTCCAGGGCGCGGCGCACGCTCAACTGGCACTCGCCCAGCGTGGTCGTGCCAAGCAGGTGATAGTCCTCATCGAGCAGTTCGCTGATCAGCGGCTGGCCCAGGCCCAGACCGGCGCGGGCCAGTTCGTCGAGCACATCCCAAAAATCGGCGTGCAGGTAGAAGGGCAGGGCGAAGCGGTCGTGCAATTCGCGGCCCCAGTGCACCGGCGCGCGGTTGTCGGGCTGCTGGATCAGCAGGGCAAGCAGTGCGCGCAGCAGCACCGCCAGCGCTGCCAGCCGTTCCGGGGTTGGTGGCATGCGAAAGGCGCGGAACTCTACCAGCCCGAGCTGACCGCGTCCGGGCAGGTGCGGATTCCACAGCTTCTCAATATTGATCTCGCTGCGGTGTGGATTGCCGGCCGGGTCAGCGAGAAACGGGGACAGGGTTTGCCAGATCAGCTCCGGAGTTGGATTGCGCTGCCGCTGCAGCAGCTCCAGCGTCAGGGCCAGTTCCTCGAACACGTCGCTGGTACGCTCGTCGGCGCGCGGGGCCTGGCTGGAATTGCCGGCGAAGTCGCTGGCAAACAGAAAAGACAACGCCGGATGGCGGTTGAAGAAACCCACCAGCGCGGGCAGCAGGCGTGGATGCAGCAGGAACGGGCTGCTCTGCGGATCCGGTCCGCCCAGGGTGATCTGGCCGCCGCCACCGGAATCAGTGATCTGGCCATTGTAGTGCAGGCGATAGGGTGCCAGGCCAGCCGTGTGGGCGGCGTGGAAACAGTGCCGGTTCCAGCTCAGAAAGGTGCTGACATTTGCGGCCGGTGCCAGATTGACCTCGACCACGGCCGGGTCCGGCGTCAGGGTGGTCCAGGCGATCGTGGCATCCACTGGCGGCGGAAAACCGTTCAGCACCAGCGTCGCCAGTCCGGTCCGGCGCGCGGCGGCGCCGATTGCCTCCAACAGGGCCATGAACAGCGCTATGCTGCTGCAGGCGGGCAATTCGACGCAGGGCACGGCGGCGGCGCGATCCGGCAGCAGGCTGATCCCGAGCAGATAAACGCCTTCCTCAGCCAGTTCATCGCGCAATCCCTCGGCGGGAATCGGCTGCTGATGCAGACTGGGCCGGGCCAGGCGACAGTCGCGCTGGGGATTGGCCAGTAGTGGCAGCGTGTCGCAGCGGAAGGCAATGCGCAGTTGCGGCACCGTGTCGGTGCTGAATAACAGCGCCGGCCAGCCGCGCGCACTCAATTCGTGAGTGATCTGTTCCCAGAAGGCATCGAGCTGCTCGGCGCTGGTGACGGGAAGATCGGTCTGTTGCAGCGGGTCGGGTGGGCCTGACCAGATTGGCTGACCGTCGCGGCGCTGGTAAACGCCCAGACTCCAGCGGGGCTGTTCTTCACGCGGATACTGGCGGCCGAGTGTGCGCAACACCACGCCGCCGGTGTCTGGCTCCACGAAAGTCGCCAGCATCTGCCGGGCGCGGCTTTCCTTGGTAGGTCCGAGCGCGGCATGCAGCCATTCCGGCGCTTCGGAGCAGTGATCGGTGAAGGTCGGCTCGGCGCCGATCCACAGATGCAGGCCGCGACGCTGCAGCAGGTCGTCGTGCGAGCGAATAGCCTGATCGAAAGCCGGTAGAATCGTCTTCATGGCACGCCAGTATCGCTGGGGGGGCAAACTGGCGCGGCATTGTACGGGATTTCAATGGCTGCGGGGTAAGGTTTCGCACCCGCTTGCGCTCTAAAGTGCAGTGCGGGCGATGGCCCACAATTCAATGTCGATTGCACCCGCAGCGCGCAGCACCCGCGCGCATTCAGCGGCAGTGCTGGCCGTGGTGACGACATCATCGAACAGTGCCAGACGCTGCCCGGCCAGCGAACGGCCGGGGGCGAATGCGCCTAGCGGGTTGGTGGCCCGGCGTGCGGCGTCAAGCCGGGCCTGCGCGGTGGTATAGCGAATGCGATGCAGACCGTCATGCCACACCGGCAGATCGAAACGGTGTGCCGCGATGCGCGCCAGTTCCAGGGACTGATTGAACCCGCGCTCGCGCAGGCGCAGCGGATGCAGGGGAACCGGTACGATGCCATCCGGCAGCGGTCCGTCGCGCATGGCCAGCGCCTCGGTGAACAGCATGCCCAGCGGCCGCGCCGGGCCGAGCTGGCTGGCGAATTTAAGGCGGCGAACCAGGAAATCAAGCGGTGGTCGATAGCGAAAGGGCACAAAAGCCCGTGCGAAGGGCAGGGGCTGATCCTGGCAGTGCGGACACAGGCCGTGGGTATCGGGCTGCGCACAGCCCGGACAGGCATCCCGGTTGCGCGGCAGGTCGGCGGCACAGCCGGGACACAGGTCGAGGCCCTCGATGCCGGCCGCGCCGCACAGCAGGCAGACCGAAGGCAGCACCAGGCGCAGAGCGTGCCGCCCGACGTTCAGCAGCGCCTGGCGAACATTGACAAGGGGTAGAGCGTTTCCCAACATGGCCGCATCACTCTTCAGACCGGGCCCGATCAGGACCGGCGGCGTGCCGGTGCTGGACGGACTGAATCGAACCAAATCATCACGGACATCACGTCCACCGCAGGCTTTTCCTGTACCTGCGATCCTCGTGAACCTGGGACATCCATATGCATATTCTGGAGCAGCAGAGCGAAGACACCATCATCGGCAAGGTTGCGCGCGGCACATCGGCCAAACGGGCAGCGGCGCTGATGAATTATGGCAACATCATCGCCATTCTGGTGCCATTTCCCTTACTGATTTTCTGGTTCGGCGCGTCGATGCTGGTGTATGCCATGAATCGCCATCACCCCAACCCCAAGGTCGGCCACTACACCCAGCAGGCCGCCTACCGCTTCTATGGCACCACCGGCTTTTTCATCGTCATCGCCACCTTTATCCCGGGCGGGGGCTGGATTTGGCACCTGCTGGCCTGGGTGCTGGCCATACTGGTTCTGGTGCCCTGGTCGATTATCGATCTGCGGCGCATCCATAAGGATGAGTGGGTGGATATTCCGCTCGACAGCGAGGGCCATCCGCTGGCCGGAACGGTCGCTTGAACATGCACTTGCCCACAACCGCTGCAGGGTCCGCGCCACTCTATGTGCATACCAGCGGCAGCGGTCCCGATGTGGTGCTGGTGCATGGCTGGGGCATGCACGCCGGCGTCTGGGAAGATGTCGCCGAGGCCCTGCTGGATCATTATCGCGTGACCGTGCTGGATCTGCCCGGTCATGGCTACAGTCGCGCTGCCGGCGCTGGCCATGATCTGGCCGATCTGGCGGCGCTGGTCGCGGCAGCAGTGCCAGGCCCAGCGGCCTGGGTGGGCTGGTCGCTGGGCGGGCTGGTCGCGCAGCAGGTGGCGATCAGCGATCCGGCGCGGGTGACGCGGCTGGTGCTGGTCAACAGCACGCCCTGCTTCGTGCAGCGCGCCGATTGGCCGCATGGCATCGCCCGGCCGGTGCTGCATCGCTTTGCTGCTGAGTTGCGCCAGGATTATCGGGCCGTGCTGCGCCGCTTTATCGCCCTGGAAGTGCATGGCAGCGAACATGCCAGCGCGCAATTGCATCAGCTTAAGGCGATGCTGTTTCAGCACGGTGAGCCGGACGTGGCAGCCCTGGAGGATGGGCTGGCCATTCTGGAAAACGCCGATCTGCGCGCCGCGCTGTCGACGCTGCTGTGTCCGACGCTGCTGTTGATGGGGCAGCGGGATCAATTGGTGCCGGCAGCGGCCGGGATCGCGACGTGCCAGCACCTGCCCAATGGTCGCGTGCAGGTCTTTCCCCGCGCGGGTCATGCGCCGTTTTTTTCCCATTTGCCGGCGTTTATCGACGCTCTACGGAGTTTTCTCGATGGCTGAAGGGAGCGAGGGCGGACCTTTCGAACTGGATCGACGCCTGCTGCGCCGCGCTCTGGAAAAGGCAGCTCCGGGTTACGATCAGGCCGCATTTCTGCACCGTGAAGTCGGCCAGCGTCTGTTGGAACGGCTGGATCTGTTGACCCTGCGCCCGGCGGTGATCGTCGATGTCGGCTGTGGCACGGGCCTGATCACGGCGGCTCTGATGAAGAAGTATCGCAAGGCGCGGGTCATTGGTCTGGATCTGGCGCCGGCGCTGGTCAGGGCGGCGCAGCGGCGGGCGCCCTGGTTGCGCAGTCTGCATGGCGCGGTTGCCGAGGCGGTGGCGCTGCCGCTGGCCGATGCCAGCTGTGATCTGATTTTCTCCAATCTGGCCTTGCCCTGGTATCTGGATCTGGACCCGGTGTTTGCCGAGTTTCGCCGCGTGCTGCGTCCGGGCGGAGCGTTGATGTTCAGCACCCTGGGGCCGGATACCCTGGGCGAACTGCGCCGCGCCTGGGCTACGGTGGATAGCTATAACCACGTCAACGCGTTTCTCGACATGCACGATATCGGCGATGCACTGCTGCGGGCGCGGCTGGCCGAGCCGGTGATGGATGTCGAGCGGCTGACCCTGAGCTATGGCGATGTCGATGCGCTGCTGCGCGATCTCAAGGCGCTCGGCGCGACCAATGTCACCGCCGGGCGGGCGCGTGGCCTGACCGGCAAGGGCCGCTTGCAGGCATTGCGCACCGCCTGTACCGCTGCACGGAACGCTGAGGGCCGCCTGTCGATCTCCTGCGAGCTGGTGTACGGTCACGCCTGGGGGCCGTTGCCGGAGCAGGCGCGACCCCGGCCGGGTAACGGTCCGGCGGTCTTTCCGCTGGCGCAACTGCGCCGCCGCTAACGCTTCACCTACACTGCTTCACCTACACTGTGGATGGCTGATACAGCTTGGCCACTGGCCCATAACCGACGAGGAATCCGCAATGGCGAATGAAGGCTACCACGAGCCGATCAATGAATTGTCCGACGCCACCCGGGACATGCATCGGGCGATTATCTCGCTAATGGAGGAACTGGAAGCGGTGGACTGGTATAACCAGCGTGTCGATGCCTGCAGGGATCCGGCGCTGAAGGCGATCCTGGCCCATAACCGCGATGAGGAGAAGGAGCACGCCGCCATGGTGCTGGAGTGGATCCGCCGCCAGGATCCGGCCTTCGACAAGGAATTGAAGGACTATCTGTTCACCGATCAGCCCATCGCTCACGAATAGAGCACTTGCGCGCGGCAGCCGCTCGCCGGTTGCTGCGCCGCCATCCATTAAGGCGGCTGCTGACGTGTCTGGAAACCCACAAAAAAAGTTCCCGGGCAATCCTTATTTTTTCATAATATTAGCCGATGCTGATTGAGCAAGCGCTACGGATGTTAGTAGAATAGCCCGTCGTCCAGACCCACCTGACGCGTTTTCCAATCCCGACAACAAGTATCGGAAAACGATTAAAAAAACTCCAAACCTCAAGGCTTGCTAAGGAGACTTGGATATGGCCCAAAGCTCAGCGTTGCCAGCCGAGCAGTATAACTACGACATCGTCCGAAAATTTACGATCATGGCGATGGTGTGGGCAGTGCTCGGCATGTCTGTTGGTGTCTACATCGCCAGCGAACTGGCCTGGCCCTTCCTGAATTTCGATATCCCGCAACTGACATTTGGGCGCCTGCGCCCGGTTCACACCACCCTGGTCATCTTCGGTTTCGGCGGCAGCGCTCTGTTTGCTACCTCCTACTACGTGGTGCAGCGCACCTGCCAGGCGCGGCTGGCCTTTCCCTGGCTGGCTGAATTCACCTTCTGGGGCTGGACCGGCGGCGTGGCGCTCGGCGCGCTGACCTATGTCTCCGGCATTACCCAGGGCCGCGAATACGCTGAATTCGAATGGCCGCTGGATATCGCCATTACCCTGGTGTGGGTGTCCTACTTCGCGATCTATGTCGAGACCCTTCGTCGTCGCAGCCAGCCGCATATCTACGTGGCCAACTGGTTTTTCCTGGCCTACATCCTGGCCGTGGCCCTGCTGCACATCTTCAACAACCTGGCGGTTCCGGTCAGCCTGACCAAGTCCTACAGCCTGTTCGCCGGCGTGCAGGATGCCATGACCCAGTGGTGGTACGGCCATAACGCGGTCGGCTTCTTCCTCACCGCCGCCTTCCTCGGCATGATGTACTACTTCGTGCCCAAGCAGGCCGGTCGTCCGGTCTACTCCTACCGGCTGTCCATCATCCACTTCTGGGCGCTGATCTTCCTGTACATGTGGGCCGGCGGCCATCACCTGCACTGGACCTCGCTGCCCGACTGGGTCTCCACCCTGGCTGCGACCTTCTCCGTGATTCTGCTCATGCCCTCCTGGGGTGGCATGATCAACGGCATCATGACCCTGTCCGGCGCCTGGGATAAGCTGCGCTCCGACCCGATCATGCTGTTCCTGATTACCTCGCTGTCCTTCTATGGCATGTCGACGTTTGAAGGCCCGCTGATGTCGCTCAAGAGCGTCAACGCCCTGTCGCACTACACCGACTGGACGGTTGGTCATGTGCATTCCGGCGCGCTCGGCTGGGTGGCGCTGGTCAGCTTCGGCTCCTTCTATCATCTGATCCCGCGGCTGTGGGACCGGAAGATCTATAGCCAGACTCTGATCTACGTCCACTTCTGGCTGGCCACCATCGGCATTGTGCTGTACATCGTCTCGCTGTGGGTCGCCGGTATCGGCCAAGGCCTGATGCTGCGCGCCTTCGATGACTACGGCAACCTGGCCTACACCTTCATTGAGACCGTCGAGTTCATGCATACCCCGTATGTCTGGCGGGCCCTGGGTGGCGCGTTCTTCGTCAGTGGCGTGCTGGTCATGGTCTATAACATGGCGATGACTGTGCGGGCTGCCCGTCGCGAGCAGCCGGTTATCGAAGCCAAGCTGGCCAAGGCCTGAGCGAACGATTTTCCGGAGACTAAACAGTCATGCGACACGAACACATCGAAACCAACTCCGGCCTGATGATCCTGCTGATCCTGTTTGTGATCAGCATCGGTGGTCTGGTGGAAATCGTCCCGCTGTTCTACATCAACGAGACGGTTGAAAAAGTGGATGGGGTACGACCCTACACGCCGCTGGAAATGCGTGGCCGCGATATCTATGTACGTGAAGGCTGCTATCTGTGCCATTCCCAGCAGATCCGTCCGTTCCGCGATGAGTGGCTGCGCTATGGCCATTACTCGCTGGCGGCCGAGTCGCAATATGACCATCCGTTCCAGTGGGGCTCAAAGCGCACCGGCCCTGATCTGGCCCGGGTGGGCGGCAAGTACTCCAATCAGTGGCACGTCCAGCATCTGGTTGCGCCGCGCTCGGTGGTGCCGCAGTCCATCATGCCCAACTACCCCTGGCTGCTGAATACCGATCTGGATTACTCAGATGTGGCCGACCGGATGCGTGCCCTGCGCGCGACCGGCGTGCCCTATTCGGTGACCCAGGCCGAATATGACGCCAACGTCACCAAGTTCGGTAAGGCGATCGCCGATCAGCTCGACATCAGCCAGGCCCAGGATAATCTCCTGCAGCAGGCGCGTGAGAAGGACTTCGACGGCATGCCTAATCGGGTCACCGAAATGGAAGCGCTGGTCGCCTATCTGCAGGTGCTCGGCACGATGGTCGACTTCAACAAGTATGACGAAGGCTATTTCGCCACGTTCCGCTAACGACCGACTCGCGGTCTCTTCCTCCGGGAAGAGGCCGGATGGAGATTCCGCCCGATGTTCGACTGGCTGATGTGGTTTACCCACATGGAGAATTCCAAGCCCCTGGCACTGGTGCTGTTCTTTGGCGCCTTCTGTGGTGTCGTGCTTTATGTCTTCACCGGTCGGCGCCGCAGCCAGCGGCTGGAGTCCTACAAGTACATCCCGCTTGACGATGACGACGATCCTCGCCAGTCCAGCGCGACTCGGGCTGAACACCATTCCCAATCCCGCAAGGTGATGGACAATGAGTGATAACACAGTAAATGCACAACAAAAATCCGGTGCGGTCCAGACCACCGGCCACGCCTGGGACGGTGATCTTCAGGAATACAACAACCCCCTGCCGCGCTGGTGGCTATGGTCCTTCTACGGGACCGTGGTGTTCTCGGTGCTGTATTGGCTGATCTATCCGTCCTGGCCGGTCGGCGACAGCTGGCTTAAGGGAATGAGTACCGTCAACTACACCGTCACCGACAAGGCGACCGGCAAGGAACAGGCACAGGAATACCGCTGGAACACCCGCTCGCAACTGCTCGAAGATCTGGGCACTGCTGCCGGTGACCAGCAGCGCAAGGCCATGCTGGCCAAGGTGCAGGCCGCCAGCTACGAACAGATCGTCAAGGATCCGCAGATGATGGAGTTCGTGCGCTCGGTCGGCAAGGGCCTGTTTGGCGACAACTGCGCGGCCTGCCACGGTCGTGGCGGTCAGGGCGTGGTCGGCATGTACCCGAACCTCACCGATGATGACTGGCTGTGGGGTGGCAGCATGGACAAAATCCACGAGACCCTGGTCAATGGCCGCAAGGGCTTCATGCCGGCCTTTGGCGCGGTACTCAAGCCCGAGCAGCTGGATGACGTGGCTGAGTACGTCCTGACCCTGTCGAATGAAGTACCGGCCAGCGCCGCTGCTGAACGCGGCAAGGAAATCTTCCAGGGCCAGGTCGGTGGCTGCTATTACTGCCATGGAGCCAATGGCAAGGGTCTGGCCTCGCAGGGTGCAGCCAATCTGACCGACAAGATCTGGGCGATTGCTGACGTATCGGCGCAGAAGACCCCGCAGGACAAGAAGACGGTGGTCAAGGACTTCGTCACCAAGGGCGTGAATAACACCCGGGTGATGCCGGCCTGGCAGGATCGCCTGAGCCCCATCGATATTAAATTGTTGGCGGTTTACGTTCACCAGCTCGGCGGCGCCAAGTAACCGACGATCCCCGCGGTTTCCGACCGCGCGCCTCGCTGTGCCTTCACCCCCCGGCTGGGGGGTGAAGTGTTTGTATGCCTCGCCTCCATCATTTTCCTGGAATATCCGATAGTTCAAGGCCCGTCGCTGGGAAGTGCCTGACGGATCGCAATGACTTGGGGCCTGGGCGGTCGCCAAGATAACCGTTCATGCCATTTAATCGTCAATCGGGTGGACCATGTCCGAAGAGACCAATCAACAGCTTTACCAAAAGCGCATTCCGATCTATCCGCGCTCCGTCAAAGGCCGCTTCCGCACGCTGAAAACCGGTGTCCTGGTGCTGGCCTATCTGGTGTTTTTCCTGTTGCCCTGGGTGCGCTGGGAGCGTTTGAACGCGCCGGATCAGGCCGTGCTCTATGATCTGCCGGGCCGGCATTTCTACATCTTCAGCCTGACCATCCAGGTGCAGGACATCTTCTGGCTGGCGGGTGTGCTGATTATCTTCGCCATCCTGCTGTTCTTCGTCACCGGCCTGGCCGGGCGGATCTGGTGCGGTTATTTCTGTTTCCAAACCCTGTGGACCGACCTGTTCATGATGATCGAGCACTGGGTGCAGGGTGAGCGCCCGGCGCGGATGCGTCTGGATAAAGCACCCTGGGATCGGGAAAAACTGATTAAAAAGGGCGGTACCTATGCTTTGTGGCTGCTGGTGGCGTTCTGGTCCGGACTGACCTTTACCATGTATTGGGTAGACGCCCCGACCCTGGTCATCGAATTTCTCACCGGCCGGGCGCCCTATGCTGCCTACTTCACCACCCTGTTCCTGACGCTGACCACCTTCGTCATGGCCGGCCTGGCGCGCGAGCAGGTCTGCACCTATATGTGCCCCTATGCCCGCTTCCAGAGCGCCATGTTTGACCATGACACGCTGATCATTTCCTATGACAGCGCGCGCGGCGAAGGCAGCAAGGGGCGCGCCAAGCTCGGCAAGGGCATCAAGACCCGTGAGGAACGCCAGGCGCAGAACGTCGGTGACTGCATCGACTGCGGCTACTGCGTACAGGTGTGCCCGGTCGGCATCGATATTCGCAACGGCCTGCAGTATCAGTGTATTTCCTGCGCACTGTGCATCGACGCCTGCGACGCGATCATGGACAACATGAAGTGGCCACGCGGCCTGATCGCCTATACCTCCGAGAATGCGCTCAACGGCAGGAAGACCACCCTGCTCAAGCCCAAGACCATTGGCTATGGCGTCATTCTGACTGCGGCAACCGGAATCCTGATCTGGAGTGTGTTGACCAGTGCGCCCTATACCGCCATGGTTGAGCAAATTCGTCAGCCGTTGTATACCCGCCTGTCCGACGGCGGTATCCGCAACAGCTACGAAGTGAAGCTGAATAACAAGCTGACGGTGCCGATGACGGTAGCGGTGCGTATCGAAGGGCTGCCGGGCGCCACCCTGGACATGGATGGCATGGAGCGTCTGGAGCTGGCGCCGCAACAGCGTATCAAGCTGCTGGCGCGGGTCCAGTTACCGCCGCGTCAGGATGATGACCATGAGGGCCGCGAGCGCCGCGAACACGACGGTGAGCGCGAAAAGGTGAACTTCATCATCGAAGTGCTGGAAGGCGCGAAAACCGCGCCCATTCAACGTCAGGTACCTTTTTACCTTCCGGAAGGCGATTGATTCATGACGGACCTGCTGCTCAGCCTTGGCCTCGGTGCGGGGCTGATCGTGCTGGCCAATCTTGGCCTGATTTACATCGCGCGCGTCAGCGCGCAATGGGCGGCTACGGTGACCGCACTGGTCACGGTGGCACTTTATGTGCCGTATAGCATCCTGCGCTGGCCCGGCGGCGACATATTCGCCATTCACCTGGCAATTTACCTGCTGACGGCGCTGGCCTGCGGCATGCTGCTTGGTATCCGCAGCAGTGGCCAGCGTCTGCATTGGGGACCGATTGCCATCAGCAGCTTTTTCATCGTCGTGGTCGTGCTCGGCGCGGTTTTCATCGCCGTCGCCGAGCGCGGTTTACCGGTGGCGCTGCGTAGCTGGCTGCTGCCGGATCCAGCGGCGGGTAACCGCCCGGTGCTATCGGTATTCCCTGGGGTGATTTCGCACGATTTCCAGAAGAAGGAAGCGCTGTATAACCAGTATCTGCAGCAGGTCGAGCAGCAGCACCAGCGCGGCTGGCAGGTACAGAAAGGCTGGCTGCGCGACCCGGTCAGCGGCACGCCGACTCCGTTCCGGATCACGGTGCACAGTCGCGAGGGTAACCCGATCAGCGGTGCGCAGGTCGCCGGGCGCTTCCTGCGCCCCTCGACCAGCACGCTGGATGTTGATTTCGTCCTCACCGAAACCGCGCCCGGCGTTTATGAAGCGCCGGTGAGCCTGCCGGGGCCCGGTAGCTGGAATCTGGTGTTGCAGGTACGCAAGGATGCGGATATACACGAGATCCGGGCCAGTACCCGGGTGCTGGACAGTCAGTAGCCCGGCCCTGCTCTGGCGTTTCCGTTGCCCTGTCCCGCGGTATCCCGCGCTCACCTGCCATGTCCATGACCGCTGAATCCCGGGCGTCCGACGCCACCCGTATCGACATCAGTTGCTTTCACTGTGGTCTGCCGGTCGTGACCGGCACCACCTATACAGCCGTGATCAATGGCCAGCAGCAGCCGATGTGCTGCCACGGCTGTGCGGCGGTCGCGGAAGCGATTGTGGCTGCTGGCCTGAGCGATTTTTATCAGCATCGCACCGCGCCCTCGCGCCGCGCCGAAGACCTGATTCCGGAACAGTTGCGCGGTCTGGAACTGTACGATCGCGGCGATTTGCAGCAGAGCTTTGTCCGCCAGGAGGACGAGCATGTACGCGAAGCGGCGCTGATCCTGGAAGGGATCGTCTGTGCCGCCTGTGTCTGGCTCAACGAGCACCATGTCAACGCGCTGCCTGGGGTGCTGGAATTCCGCGTCAACTACTCCACGCATCGCGCCCGGGTGCGTTGGGACGAGCGCCAGACCAAGCTCAGCACCATTCTGGCCGCCATCGCCGCGATTGGCTACATCGCCCATCCCTTTGATCCGAGTCGTCAGGAATCGCTGCAAAAGCGCGAGCGTGCGGTGGCGTTGCGCCGACTGGCGGTGGCCGGACTGGGCTCGATGCAGGTCATGATGCTGGCGGTGGGCCTGTATGTCGGCGAGGCGCAGGGCATGGAGGAATGGATCCGCCAGTTTCTGCGCTGGATCAGCCTGGTGCTGGCCGCGCCGGTGGTGGCCTATGCGGCGCAGCCGTTTTTTACTGCCGCTACGCGCGATCTGCGCCGCCATCAGTTGGGCATGGATGTGCCGGTGGCGCTGGCGGTACTGGCAGCGTTTGCCGCCAGTGTCTGGCATACCTGGCGTGGTGATGGCGAGGTCTATTACGACTCGGTGACCATGTTCGTGTTTTTCCTGCTGACCGGACGTTTCCTGGAGATGGCCGCCCGCCATCGGGCCGGACAGATTTCCGAAGCGCTAGTGCGGATGCTGCCGGCGACCGCCATTCGTCTGGATGCCGGTGGTACTGAAACCGTGGTACCGAGCGCCGAACTGGCGCCGGGCGATCGGGTGCTGGTGCGGCCCGGCGATACCATTCCCGCCGATGGCCGGGTCGAGGAGGGCGCCAGCAGCGTCGATGAGTCCTTGCTGACCGGCGAGAGTCTGCCGTTGCCCCGGCAGGCCGGCGATGCGCTGATTGGCGGTTCGGTGAATATCGAGAGTCCGCTGGTGATGTGCATCGACAAGGTGGGCGCCGAGACCGTGCTGTCAGCGATTGTGCGCCTGCTTGATCGTGCCCAGGGGGAAAAACCGCGCCTAGCACTGCTGACGGATCGGATCGCTGCCCATTTCGTAGCAGCGCTGCTGCTGGTGTCGGTGCTGGTCTTTCTGGCCTGGTGGTACTGGGCAAATTTTGATACCGCGTTTCGCATCACCCTGGCGGTACTGGTGGTGACCTGTCCCTGCGCGCTGTCGCTGGCGACCCCGACCGCGATGGTTGCGGCCACGGGCGCCCTGACGCGCCAGGGTATT
>RXIX01000078.1 GCA_003989075.1 Candidatus Competibacteraceae bacterium
GAATTGCTGCTGGAGTACAGCGGCACGCTGCTGCTGGTCAGCCATGACCGGGCGTTTCTCGATAGCGTGGTGACCAGCTGCCTGGTGTTCGAGGATAACGGGCGTATCGGTGAATATGTCGGCGGTTACAGCGACTGGCTGCGCCAGCGCGCAGCGCCCGATCCGCTGCTACCGGTCAAGGTCAAATCTGCGCCAGCACCCGCGCCAAAGGCAGCCAAACCCGCTGCCCCGGCCCGGCTTAGCTACAAGGAACAGCGCGAGCTGGAGCAGTTGCCAGAGCGGATTGAGCAACTGGAGCAGCGCCAGCAGGCCCTGCAGGCCCAGACCGCCGACCCGGCGTTCTACAGGCAGGAGCCAGCGGCGATCGCGCGTCAGGCAGAGGAATTGCGTGCGCTGGAAGCGGAACTGACTATCGCCTATGCACGCTGGGAAGCACTGGATGCTCGCGCAGGTGGATGATCGCTGCCTATCGCGGGCTTAGAGGTCTTCGAAATAGTCACTGTCGATGCTGACGATATGCACCTGACGCTTGACGGTCACGCCCACCCCGGTTTCGATCATGAACCGGGCCAGATCAGCGCCATTGACCAGGACGATGCCGTCGGCTACCGACCTGGAGAATTCCCGGGCCTGGGTGCTGAAGTCCGAGGTGGTGATGAACACGCCCTTTCTGGCCTTGCGTGCGGCGAGTGCGCCGTAGAACTCGTGCAGTTGCGGACTGCCGATGGTGCTCTGCCAGCGCTTGGCCTGCACATACACCTTCTCCAATCCCAGCCGGTCCAGGGCGATGATGCCATCGATACCGCCATCACCAGGACCCCCGGTTTGCCGCAGGTCGCTGCGGCTGACGCCATAGCCGAGCGCGTGCAGCAGGTCGAGCACCAGCCGCTCGAAGAACGCCGGCGTGCATTGGCCGATATGCTCAAGCAGATCCCTGGCAACGCTGTCGTGCAGTTCCTTTACCGCAGCGTCGATCCGCTCTTCCGGACTGCTGTCGGGCACGGAATCGGTCGCGGAATGTGAGGCCATGTCGCCGTTGTCGGTCACGCTGAGCCTGGCCAGACGCAGGCGCAGGGCGTCATCAATGCCATCGGGATGTGCGGCGAGAAACAGCCTGCCCGTTGGGGTGATCCGCCACCAGCCGCGCCGGGGCGATTCCGAGAGCTGCTGGCGCTTGAGGCGATCATGCGCCCAGCCGATCCTGTTGCGAAACACCATCTGGGCGCCGCTGGGCAGAATTTCCGCCCGTTCCTCGGCGCTTAAGCCCAGCCGGTCAGCAGTGCGATCCTGCAACTCGGATACCCTGGCGCCATCGGGATAGGCGGCCAGGGTTTGCAGCAGCGGGTAGATGCAAGAGTCGTAGCTGGGGATGGCCATGGCGGGCTGTGATCAGGTCGAGAAGGTGATGGTGCTGTGCATTTTATCCGCTGCGACCATCGCCACATCATCTTGATGCTTCAAGCCCGATGCACAGCGTTGCGCGCGCTTAGTTTTCCCCGAGCAGCAGCATGATGCCCAGACCCAGCATGATCACGGCGATCAGTGAATCCAGAACCCGCCATGCACGGGGTTTGCGGAAGAGCGGACCGAGCAGGCGAGCTCCATAGCCAAGGGCGAAAAACCAGATGAAGCTGGCGGCCGCTGCCCCACTGCCGAACACCCAGCGTCCATGTTCTCCGCATTGATTGGCCAGGGAGCCCAGCAGGATCACCGTATCCAGGTACACATGCGGATTCAGGAACGTGAAGGCAAGACAGGTGACCATGGCCGCGCCGAGCGAAGTCCCGACGCTGGCATCGACCGTGAGCTGTTGCGGTTGCAGTGCGCGTCGTGCGGCAAGCAGTCCATAGGCTATTAAAAAGGCTGATCCGCCATAACGGGTCGCATCCAGAAGGAAGGGCACTGACTGAATCAATGCACCAAGGCCGGTAATGCCCGCCGCTATCAGGAGAACGTCTGCGCCGGAACAGACGAGCACGATCGGCAGCACATGTTCACGCCGGATGCCCTGACGCAGGACAAAGGAATTCTGGGCGCCGATGGCAATAATCAGGGCCGCGCCGGACAGGAATCCGGCCATTAAATCAGGGTTCATGAATGGGGTGACTCTGCGGTGGTAGCGGTGATGCTTCAGGCCCGCGTCGCCAATGCCCACCGCATCCGTTCCAGACCCTCGGCGAGGGTGCTGCGCGGGCAGCCAAAATTCAGCCGCACAAATCCTGCGCCGCCCGGACCAAAGGTCGCGCCGTCGTTCAGCGCCACGCCCGCCTGTTGCAGAAAGAACGCCTGTGGCTGTTCCAGACCCGCACCACGGCAATCCAGCCAGGCCAGATAGGTTGCTTCCGGTACCGTGCTGCGCACGCCGGGTAGCTGACGCCTGACGAAATCCAGCATGAAATCGCGATTGGCGGCCAGGTAAACCCGCAGTTCGTCCAGCCAGTCCGCGCCGTGCTGGTAGGCGGCCAGTGCGGCGTGCAGGGCGAGGACATTTACATCCGGCACGATGCCGCGCATCGCCTGCTGGAAGCGCCGCCGCAGGGACGGGTTCTGAATGATGGCGAAACTGGCGCCCAGCCCGGCGATGTTGAAGGTCTTGCTCGGCGCCATCAGGGTGATGCAGCGCTGGGCGATTTCCGGGGCCAGGGTGGCAAAGGGCATATGCCGCCGCCCGTCCAGCAGCAGATCGCCGTGAATTTCATCCGAGCACACCACCAGATCATGCCGTTCACAGATCGCCGCCAGCCGCTGCAACTCGCTCACGTTAAAGCTGCGCCCGACCGGATTATGCGGGTGGCAGAGCATGAACAGCCGGGTACCCGGGTCGATGGCAGCGGCAAAGGCGGCATCGTCGAAGTGGTAATAAAGCTGCCCGTCGCGTTGTTCCGCGTCCAGTTTCGCCGTGAGCAGGCGCCGATCCTGATGGCCGGGCGCGCTCAGGAAGGGTGGATAGACCGGCGTTTGCACCAGCACCGCATCGCCCGGGTCACCCACCGCCCGGCAGACCACGTTCAGCCCGCACACCAGCCCCGGCAGATAGACGATATCGTCCGCCGTGACCGTCCAGCCGTACAGTGTGGCCAGACGGGCACAGACGGTCTCGCTCAGGTGTACCGGTGGCGCACCGTAGCCGAATACACCATGGGCGATGCGCGCCTGCAATGCGGCCAGCACCGGCTCCGGAGCGGTAAAGTCCATGTCGGCTACCCACAGGGGCAGTGCGGTGCCGTAGCGTTGCCATTTCAGGCTGTCGGTGTCGCGGCGCGCGGGTGCGTGGTCGAAATCGTAGGGCATGGGTCGGAAATCCGGTTGCGATGCGGGAAAGAGGCTGGAAGCGGTGTGGTTTAAACCAGGTTGTGCATCTGGCGCAGGTGGGCGTAGGTGAGATTGGACACCTCGCGGATCACATCACCACGGGCATTTTTCCAGGCGCCGTAATTGCTCGCCGGGCGCGCCTTTTCGATGATGCCGATGAAGGTGTACGGATAGCGGCGTCCGTCACGGCCCTGGGCGACCAGGATGCCCATGTCGCCACAGAGCCGCGCCGTGGTGCCGGTCTTGTCCAGCACCCAGGTTTGCCGCGCTACGCCGCCGGCGCCGGTGTAGACGCGGTCGCGGTTGGGCAGACCCATCAGGCGCTTGATCTCGCGCGAGTAGGGCAGGCGGTCATACCAGAGCGCATGCAGGAAGCGGTGGTAGTCGAGTGCCGAGGCCCGGTTGCGGTAGGAACGGCCACCACCGGGAATGCGCTCGACAATCCGGGTGTGACGGAAAATGCCCGGATGGCGGTTTTTGAGGGTGTGCTCGGCTTCGGCCGGGCCGGAGCGGGCGCTGGTGCGGTTGAGCAGTTCGATGAAGTAGTTGGTGGCCTGATTGTCGCTGCGCTGGATCATCGCTTCCATGCGCGCGCGCTGGTAGGGCGTGTAGGGCAGCTTGCCTTCCTGCACCTTGGTGAAGAAGGCCAGGGCAATGAAGGGCTTGATCATGCTGGCGCTCTGATAGGGCGCGCCGGCATTGATCGTCACCAGATAGCGGTTGCTGGTGAAGTCGTAGACCAGCCAGGCGGTGCGCTCGTTGCTGGCCAGGCGTCCCGAGCGGCGCATGGCATCCAGATGACGCTGGATGGTGGTGTTGAGATCGGCGCTGAATGGGGTGCGCGGTGTGTCCGGTGCCTGTCGCATCCAGTACGGTTGCAGACTGCCACGCGGCACCACGCCCTGTGGCCATTTCTGCAGGGGTGGCGGTTCGTCCCAGTCATAGGCAGTGCTGGCGCGCGAGCCGAGCCCGAGCGCACTGCCGAGCAGCAGACTCAGTCCGCTCAGAAAACGGCGTCGACCCGGATCGATGCGGTCATCGCTTGCGGAGTCGGTCCGTGAATGCGCGGGATGATCAATCGTCATGGTGGCGGCCTCCGGTGGACGACGAGCGGGAAAATGCGAGCCATTATCGGCTGGCAACCTGGAAATCGACAATGACCGGGTAGTGATCGGAACCGAAGTCCGCGCCGGTCTGGCGATCCTGAATGCGGATATCGGTGGAGGCCAGAACATGGTCGATGGGGATCCACAGCAGCGGCCAGCCGGCAGGCCAGGAGCTGTGCAGGCCGCGCCCGTCGGCACTGTCGCGCAACCCACTCTCGCGCAGTAGCCGCGCGAACCACGGCGACCAGGGCGAGGTATTCAGATCACCGGCCAGCACCAGCGGCGTGTGCGTCTGCCGCGCCCGCATTGCCAGAGCCGCAAACTGTGCATTGCGATCGGCTGCGGCTGCGGCGCTGACCGGTGGCAGCGGGTGGGTGCCAATCAGGGTGAAGCGCTGCTTGCCGTCGCCCAGTTCGGCGATGACCGAAGGCAGGCCGGCGGCGCTGAGCGTGACCACTTCGGCTTTTTGGAGCGGCAGCCGGCTGAGCAGGGCAATGCCGAAATAATCGTTGCGCGGCACCATCCGCCGATGCGGATAGCGCCCGACCCGCGATTCAAGATGCGCGGCCAGCTCCGGCGTGACTTCGAGCAACACGACCAGATCGGCGGCGCTGGCATCGATCATCGCCTGGATGCGTGCAATATCGCGATTTTCCGCGTGCACATTGGCCAGTAGCAGCCGCAAACGGGGCTCGTCTGTGGTGGCGGAGGCTTCTGCGGGCGGCAGCAGGCGCGGTGTCAGCAGCAGAGCGTTCAGCAAGGCGCCGCTGACGAAGAGCAGCGCCCAGCGATGGTGGGCCCGCGCCAGCATGACGGCTGCCAGCAGCGCCAGCGCTACGGCGTATTGCAGCCGGAAATGGCTGGCCAGTTCAGCAAGCCAACTCAGATGCCCGGCAAAGCCCGCCAGGGTTGCGAGGCAGGCGAAGGTACCAGCAGCGGTAAGCAGACCGTGCAGGCTCGGCGATGACGGTGATGGTGATGGCGATGAAGGCACAGCACTTCTCCAGGCCGTGGGCCTGCCGTGGCGTGTGCCAGATGACAGGCAATTTAGGCACATATCCATGCGTAGCCTAGGGAAAACCATGACCCCTGCGGGTGAAATTCCTTATTTACTCGCAAGGGCGGTGAGACTTAAATCGCAAGCGTGGCAGATGAACGATCAGGGGATGTGAGAAAGCCCCGGTTCTCCCGGCAAGCTGTCAGGATAGTGAATAAGACAAGCTGTCGGAATAGTGAATAAAAAAGGGTTTGCGCCGCGCTTTCGCCTTGGCCGGGTCCAGTCATGACCGGGCAGTGGCATCTTAGGCGGTTGTTCAGCCCCGGTGGAAAACCCTAATAACAATGATTGTGATTTGGTCGCGTCCGAGGGAGTGCGTGACCCTTGACCATCAAAGCGAGGATTAGAATGAAAAGTGAAGTCACCCGTCCGATCAAGGCTAAACGTTGTGGTAGTGAGGGCCTGATGCCTGTGGATAAGCATAGCTGTCCGTATCGCGGGACGGCCTCGTGCGTGAGCGCTGGCGGCGGCAGTTATTGTGGTGGCTACGGTGGGGACGCACCCATTCGCGGCACGCAGTTGTATACCGTGCGCTGCCTGGAGGAGAACAACGCCGATTTCGTGCTGTACGACTGGCTGAAGGTGCCGCGCCGGCTGGCGCAGCCGCTGCAGTATCGCTAGCACGCCGGCTCAGGATTTGGATTTGGGAAAGGAGGGTCAGGGAAGACAGGACTGCCAGGGGGCCCAGGGTGGGGTGGGCAAAATCAGTTGCAGTATCGCCAGTGCCTTTCGGAATAAGGCTGGGGAAAGGAGGGTCAGGGAAGACAGGATTGCCAGGGGCCCAGGGTGGGGTGGGCAAAGACAAGGCGGGGCACCGTGACCGGTGTTCCGCCTTAGTTTTTGCGTGGCGCGCTATTCGCTTTCCACGGATACGCTCACCTTCTGGTCGTTGCGCCATTCACCGACGATCTTGCGGCCGTTTTCGTACAGCACGCCTTGGCCATTCTTGCGGCCGTTGCGCCATTCGCCTTCGTAGCGGTCGCCGTTGCTGTAGTAGTAGGTGCCCTGGCCGTTGGGCTGATCGTTGGCGAAGTCGCCGACGTACTTGTCACCGCGTTCGGCATAGACGTAGGTGCCCTGGCCGCTCTTGCGGCCGCTGCGCCACTCGCCTTCATAGCGGTTGCCACTGCGGTAGTAGTAGGTGCCTCGACCGTCAATGACGCCGTTGCGCCATTCGCCGCTGTATTTCTCGCCGCGGCCGGCATAGGTATAGGTGCCCTGGCCATGCATCTTGGCGCCGCGGAACTGTCCGCTGTACTCGCTGCCGTCGGGGTAGCGATAGCTGCCTTGGCCATTTTCGCAGTTGCCGCTTAGGCAGCCGGGGGCTTGGCGGCTGGCGCGCGCAACCTGCGGTTGTGGTGCGGCGGCGGGTGGTTCTTCGGGCGTTCGGGGCGCGGCTTCGGGTTCGGCGGCGCGGGTGGACGGCGGGGCGCTGGCTACCGCAGCCTCCCGGGAAGGCAGGAACGCGGTGATCGTACTTTCATCGCCGGCGCTCAGGTCAACCTTGCCGTTCCAGTCGGTATAGCCCTCACGCTTGACCCGCACCCGATAGGAGCCGGGGCGCATCTCGATTTGCATGGGCACCGTGCCAGCCCGGCGGTTGTTGATCCAGATTTCCGCATCCTCGACGTTGGCGCGCACGAACAACTGCGCCGGTTCCTTGGCATCGCCGCCCTTGGCGCCACCGCTCTTGGTGCCGCGACTGCTGTCATCGAGCAGACCCTGTGGCGAAACCGTGACCTGCAGGCTGACATTATCCTTGGTCTGGGTCCTTGACAGCCGGGCGTGTTGGTCCTCGGCGATCACCTCGGTTTCCGGGGTGGCGGGTTTCTCGCTCGGCTGGGGTACCGAAATCAGATTGATCGGCGGCACCGCCGGCGTCGCCGGACGTTCAATCGGTACCGGACGCTCAGCCGGTTCGGGCGGCGGCGGTGGCGTGGCGGGTTTGGGTGGATTTTCCACCCGGGCCAGTTGCTCGCGCAGAGCCGTCAGGCGGGCATCATCGGGATTAAGGCTCTCGATACGCGCGATCAGGCTGCGGGCGGCGCGGGCATCATTGCGCTGCAGGGCGGCCCGGCTCATGTCGGCATAGCGCGCCGCGATAGTCTCCAGGCCGGCCTGGGCTTGGGCATTACCGCGATCGCGCCGCAGCACTTCGCCATAGCAGTCAGCGGCATTGCCGCCCTTGCCGGAAGTCAGCCGCTTGGCGTTCAGATGCGCCTCGCATTGCCGGAGCAGAGCGGCGATCTGTGCAGCCTCATCGACCGGCGGCTTGGCAACCGGTTCCGGCGGTGGTGTGGTCTTGGCTTCACGCAGTTGCCGGCGCACTTCCTCGCGCAGCGCTAGCAGACGTGGGTTTTGCCCAGCCAGTTGCAGGCCCTGTTCGATCTGGAGCAGGCTGGTTTCATAGGCGCGGTTGCGCTGAGCATCAAGAGCCCGAGCCAGCAGTTCTTCGGCCCGGCGCTGGCGGTCGGCGGCTTCGGCCTTCTGTCGCTCGGCTTCCGCCTTGCGCTGTTCGGCTTCGGCCTGCTGGCGGGCGATCAATTCCGCCTTGCGCTGTTCGGCTTCGGCCTGCTGGCGGGCGATCAATTCCGCCCTGCGCTGTTCGGCCTCGGCCTGGCGCTGGCGTTCGGCCTGCAGGCGCTGGACGTCCTGACGCAGAGCCCGCAGCTCGGGGTGATCGGGCATCACCTGCAGGCCCTGCTCAATATAGGCCTGACTGACATCCAGCGCGCCATCCTGACGGGCACGCTGCGCCAGTTCGAGGAACTGCGCGATCTGCAACTGGGCCTGAAGCTGCTGCTCGGTTTGGGCGGCGGGTTCGCGCTGGGGCTGCGGCGCGCTGCTGGCCTTGATCTGGGCGTTGAGTTCGGCGCGCAGTGCCAGCAGTTCGGCATGATCGGCACTCTGTTGCAGACCCTGCTCGACACTGGCGAGACTGTCCTGCAGGGCGCCGGCCTGCTGCTGCTGACGGGCGCGGGCCAACAGGCGTTCGGCTTCGGCGCGCTGCTGGGCCGCTGGATCGACCGTCGGCGGCGCGACGACCAGCGGTGCCGGTGGTGGTGCGGCCTGCTGCTGTGACCAGTACCAGTAGCCGCCGGCCAGTGCGCCACCGGCCAGCAGTGCGGCCGCAGTGCCCAGCTTCCAGGAGGCGCGGCGCGGCGGTGGCGGGGTGATAGCGGCCTGGCGGGCGCCGGTGATATCGAGCAGATCGATGGGCGCGGTTTCGACCGCGTTCAGGGCGGCGATCACCGCGCCGCCATCAGGAAAACGCCGCTCGGGGTCCTTGTCGAGCAGCTTATCGAGCAGCGGCTGGAAGCGGCTGAGTTGCGCCGGCAACTGCGGCAGCGGCGCGGTGACGTGCATCATCGCCAGGGCAAAGCTGTCATCGGCGGTGTAGGGCACGTTGCCGGTGAGCATCTCGTAGAACAGCACGCCAAAGCTGTACAGATCGGCGCGGGCATCGACCCCCTGGCCGCGAATCTGCTCGGGACTCATATAGCGCGGCGTACCGATCGACAGTCCGGTACGGGTCATGATCGTGCTGCTGCCGAGGGTTTTGGCAATGCCAAAGTCGGTCAGCACCGGGTGGCCGTTCTCACGAAACAGGATGTTCTGCGGCTTGATATCGCGGTGAATGATATTGCGGCGGTGTGCGTAATACAGAGCGCTGACGATGGCCCGGGCGATGGCCAGCGCTTCGGGCAGCGGCAAACCGGCGCGGATACGCTGCTGCAGGGTGCCGCCGGGCAGGTATTCCATCGACAGATAATAGGTGCCCTCGTGCGCGGCGATGTCATAGACGGTAACGATGTGCGGATCGCTGAGCTGGGCGATGATGCGGCCTTCGCGCAGGAAGCGCTGGGCGAATTCCTCATCGGTGGTCAGAACCGGCTTGATGACCTTGAGCGCGACATGGCGATGCAGGGATTCCTGCATTGCCAGGTAGACGATGGCCATGCCACCCTGCCCGAGTTCGCGTTCGATCTGGTAGCCTGGAATATGCATGTTAAGGTCCCGATGCCTGATAGGGCGGGTGGCTGAACCGCCCCGCTACAAAGTCCGGCGCGGTATGATACGCGCGGCAAGGATACATAAATTGTAGGTAATCGCCCGGATTCCGGCAAAGACACCGCCCGGCGCGCCCCATCCCGAGCCTTCGATAAAGCACTTTTCATGCCGCTGGGTTGCATATCCCGGCGGATGCGCATTCCCCCGATCATACGCAAGGATTGTTTCCACATGTCTGGCAACACCTTTGGCAGCTTGTTCACGGTCACGACCTTCGGTGAAAGCCATGGCCCGGCGCTCGGCGCGATTGTCGACGGCTGTCCGCCTGGTCTGGCGCTGAGCGAGGCCGATCTGCAATACGATCTTGAGCGGCGTCGGCCCGGCAAGAGCCGCCACACCACCCAGCGCCGTGAACCGGATGCGGTGCGCATTTTGTCCGGCGTGTTCGAGGGTTACACCACCGGCACGCCGATTGGTCTGCTGATTGAAAACGTCGATCAGCGCTCCAAGGATTACGGCAATATTCTGGACAGTTTCCGCCCCGGCCATGCTGATTACACCTATCAGCATAAGTATGGCCGGCGTGATTACCGGGGTGGCGGCCGGTCCTCGGCGCGTGAAACGGCCATGCGCGTCGCGGCCGGCGCCATCGCCCGCAAATATCTGCGCGAGCGCTACGGGGTGGAGATTCGCGGCTATCTGGCCCAGCTCGGGCCGATTCGGCCGGCCAAACTGATCTGGGACGAGATCGACAACAATCCATTCTTCTGTCCCGATCCCGATCAGGTCGCCGCGCTGGAAACCTTCATGGACGCGCTGCGCAAGTCGGGCGATTCGATCGGCGCGCGGGTCACGGTGGTAGCGAGCGGTGTGCCGGTGGGCTGGGGCGAGCCGGTCTTTGATCGTCTGGATGCCGATATCGCCCATGCGCTGATGGGCATCAATGCGGTCAAGGGTGTGGAAATCGGCGCCGGCTTTGCCTGCGTCGAGCAGCGCGGCAGCGAGCATCGCGATGAGCTGACCCCGGAAGGTTTTCTGAGCAATCACGCCGGTGGCGTACTCGGTGGCATTTCCACCGGTCAGGACATCGTCGCCAGCATTGCCCTGAAGCCGACCTCCAGCATTCGCCTGCCCGGGCGCAGCATCAATCTGCGCGGCGAGCCGGTCGAGGTGGTTACCCACGGTCGTCATGATCCCTGCGTCGGTATTCGCGCCACGCCGATCGCCGAGGCGATGCTGGCTCTGGTGCTGATGGATCATGCCTTGCGTCATCGTGGACAAAATGCCGATGTGCGCGTCGACACGCCGGCGATTCCCGGCGCTGCGCCAGGTCGCGATCCGTCCGCTTGAACCCGAATACGCGCACCGTGCATGCGTCCGCCGCCGCCGGGCGGAACCACGCTGCCGCGACCGGTCTGGGTATCGGTCTGTATCTGCGCCTGTCCGGGTTCTATCTGGTGTATTTCGCCATTCTCGGCGTGCTGCTGCCGTACTGGGGACTGTATTTGCTGGTGCTTGGTTTTGATCCGGCGCGTATTGGCGAACTGATGGCGATTCCGCAGGCCACCAAACTGGTGGCGCCGACCCTGTGGGGCTGGCTGGCGGATCGCAGTGGCCAGCGCCTGCGCATCGTCCGTGGCGCCTGTCTGGCTGCGGTAGTGCTGTTTGCCGGCGTGTATGCAGTGGGTGGTTCGTATGCCGGGCTGATGCTGGTGATGCTGGGCTTCAGCTTCTTCTGGAACGCGGCGCTGCCGCAGTTCGAGGTGATTACCCTGAATCATCTCGGTGCGGAAATCCACCGCTATAGCCGGGTGCGGTTGTGGGGGTCGGTTGGTTTCATCGTCGCGGCGGTCGGTGTTGGCTTCCTGGTGGAGCGCTGGGGTGTGGGGCTGGTGCCGGCGCTGCTCTGGGGGCTGTTCGCGATCCTCTGGGGCAACAGCCTGCTAGTGCCAGAGGCGGCGCCGCAGGTTCAGGTCCGCGCAGCGCCGCCGCTGGGCCAGGTGCTGCGCCAACCGGCGGTGATTGCCTTTTTTACCGCCTGCTTTCTCAGTCAGGCCGCGCACGGACCGTATTACGGCTTTTTTTCGCTGTATCTGGAAACGCTCGGCTACGCGCGCCAGACCATCGGTCTACTCTGGGGGCTGGGTGTAGCGGCGGAGGTCTGCCTGTTTGCGTTCATGCCGCGCCTGCTGCCGCGTTTTGGGCCACGCCGGCTGCTGCTAGCAGCGCTGGCCCTGGCGGCGCTGCGCTGGCTGTTGATCGGTCATTATGCGCACAACCTGCCGTTGCTGCTGCTGGCGCAGACCCTGCACGCCTTCAGTTTCGGTGCCTTTCATGCCGTGGCCATTCACCTGATCCACGCATTTTTTCCCGGCGCACTGCAGGGGCGCGGCCAGGCCCTGTACAGCAGTCTGACCTTTGGCGCGGGTAATGCCCTGGGCAGTCTGGTGGCGGGTTACCTGTGGCAGGGATTGGGGCCGGTGGCGATTTTCGATCTGGCAGCGGCGCTGGGTGCGCTGGCCTGGCTGGTGGCGTGGCGCGGTCTGCGGGTGTGAAAGCGGGGATCTGGTGCGATCCCCGGTGGCTGGTTCAGATTCAGATCTTGCCGGCCTGCTGGGCGATAAAGGCGGTCTTGGCCGACAGTTCCAGTGAGCAGGTCCACTTATAGGCGAGGTTGAGGCTGTCGGCGCAGGCATACACGCCATGACCGCGGACCACGGCAATCGGGTAGTCGGTTAGCACTTCAGCCACCAGGCGCGGCGCCCGGGCCACATACTGGTCATAGGCGATGGTCAGCACCGGCACGCGGCTGAAGTACAACTGACCTTCGAAATCGGCAGGCAGGAATTCTTCATTATCCATGGTCATGGCCACCGAATAGGGGCCGTGGCTGTGCAGCAGGGCGCGGACCTGGGGATTGGCCTGATAGACCGCCTGATGCAGGCGGGCATCGAGCGAGGCGCCATTGCCCAGCGTGCCCTCGACACGGCATTCCACCAGTTCGCCGCTGCTGAGCGTATCGGCACAGCATCCGGTCGGGGTGATCCAGAAAACCTCGCCATCGCGCACCGAGGCATTGCCGCTGTGCGAGTCGTTCAGGCCGTACTGGCGCAGCCAGTGATAGTGTCGGACCAGATCATCTTTCATGTGCATTGGATTTTTCCACGGGAAACGCCGGCGGTTAGGCCAGGTGAGGATAAGAAGTCGCCGCGCTGGACGACATTTTTGGGATTAGGCCGGTACGCGCCGTGTCAGCGCCAGATTGCGCACGCTGATCTCGACCCGCTCGACACCGGTATGCAGTGTGCCGTCGGCATGCAGCTCCAGCCAGCGATAGCCGGGCGGCAGCGCATCGGCTTCCGGCACTGCGCTGTCCGGCTTGAACTGCACACAGGTGGACGGCGTGCCCAGCAGGCGCAGCGCACCACGCTGGTCGCTGAACTCCGCGTGGATATGGCCCCAGGCCAGCGCCCGCACCTGTGGATGGCGATCCAGCAGCGCGAACAGGGCGCTGTGATTGCCGACCATCATGGTATCCAGCCAGGCCGTGCCACTGGGCACCGGATTATGATGCAGGCAGACCAGGGTATGGCGTTCGGGATGGGCGGCCAGAGCGGTATCCAGCAGAGTCAGCTCGCGATAGGCCAGATGGCCGGTAGGCGAGTTGGCGACACTGGAATCGAGCAGCACCACCTGCCAGGACGCAGCCTCGACATACCGCGCCCAGCGTACCTGACCCGTGCGCAGCACCTGACCCATGGCCGCTGGGACATCATGGTTGCCGGGCAGGCAGTACACCGGCACGCCCAGCGTTTCCAGAGCCTGACGCACGCGCGGATAGGCTTCCGGCTGGTCGCCGACCAGATCACCGGTGGCCAGGACGAAATCGGGCTGGGGATGGTGTTTCTGAATGTGGGCGAGCACGGCACCAAGTCCGGCGTCCACATCCACGCCCCAGACCCGGCTGCCGGGGGCGCTCTGGAGATGAAAATCACTGATCTGGATGACCCGTAGCGGGTGAGCGGTGGACATGGCAGTCTCTCTGGCGACAGGGCAAGGTGAAAAGGGCGCCGCGCGGCGCTGATGGGCTGGATAGCTTAGCGGTTTTTCCGGTGCCGGCGGTGTTCTTACAGCGGCTTGATGAACACCTTGGAGCGGCGTTGCCAGTTATACAGGGTCTGCTTTTGCATCGGCAGATCGGCAACCTCAGCCGGTTCAAAGCCGCGTTCGCGGAACCAGTGTGCAGTGCGCGTCGTCAGCACGAACAGGCGCTGCAGGCCCAGGGCGCGGGCCTGGCGCTCGATAAAGCGCAGCAGAGCATCGGCGCGGCCGCCATTGCGATAGGCCGGATGCACCGCCACGCAGGCCAGTTCGCCGAGCCGCTCCTCGGCAAAGGGATAGAGCGCGGCACAGCCGATGATGGTGCCATCGCGCTCGATCACGATAAAGCGCTCGATTTCCACTTCCA
>RXIX01000079.1 GCA_003989075.1 Candidatus Competibacteraceae bacterium
CCCAGCCGCTGGCGCACTTCACCATCATCCATCAGGCGCGCGATCGCCGCCGCCAGTCCCCCGGCATCAGAGGGCGCCACCAGCAGACCATCCTGACCGTCGCGGATCAGTTCAGGAATGCCGGTGATGAAGGTGGTCACGCAGGGAATGGTCATCGCCATCGCCTCCATCAGCACCACCGGAATGCCCTCGGCAAAGCTGGCCAGGGCGAAGACATCGGCGGCGGCGTACAGCTCACGGATGCGGTCCTGATTCACCGAGCCTTCGAACACCACCGCATCGCTCAGGGCACGCGCGGCGGTGATGCGCTCCAGCATCGGCCGGTCGGGTCCATCACCGACGAAACGCAGGCGCACATCGCGACCGGCACTGCGCAACTGAGCGATGGCATCGAGCAGGATGGCCTGACCCTTGGCAGGCGTCAGCCGACCGACGCAGATCACTTCAAAAGGATGCGGCGCGGTGCGGAACGGACGCGGCGTGAACAGTGCCGGATCGACGCCCAGCGGCGAAATCTCGAACCTATCCCAATGCTCGGGCGGCGACAGCTTCATCAACTGGCTGCGCGCGTAATAGCCGATGCAACAGATAAAGCTTGCGCCGGCGATTTTCTGGCTCAGGTAATAGCCCGGCGCATCGTAGAACTCGTCCGGACCGTGCACCGTCATTGAAAAGGTGATCGGGAAAATCTGCCGGGCGATCAGCGCCACGGTTGCCGCCGGGGTGGCGAAGTGGACATGCAGATGGTTCAGCCTCTGCCGCGCCATCCAGCGCCCCAGCATCAGCGCCTCGGCGAAATAAAACAGGCTGTAGGCGAATTTTTTCACATCCGTGCCGCCCAGACGCAACGCGAATTTCAGGCCGCGCAGAAAACCGGCCGGTTGCGTCGCCAGGGTCGCCAGCGTGGCGGACAGTGCACCGCCCAGGCCATGCGCCTTGACGCAGTAGGTACGCGCCGCTTCGGCCTGCTCGGCGGCGGTCAGCTTCTCCGGCGGCCGGTCGGGTGGATTGATCGAGGCCACCGCGATTTCAAATCCCAGCTCCCGCAGGCGCAGCACCTCGCGCAGGATGAAGGTATGGGAAATCGCCGGGTACTGGCTGACCAGATAGGCCAGGCGGATGGTCGGCGCCCCCTGGCTCATGATCGCATTATTGTCGTTATCGCTCACCGTTCTCCCCTTGTCGCGGCCGGTTCAGGCCCAGCGCCAGCACCGCCACCGCCAATCTGCGCCCTGCGCCGCCAAGGCCGCGCTCCAGCCCGACTCCAGCGGCACATTCAATACAGTCCAGTCCCGGCCAGCGGCATCACGCACATCCATCCGGCCGGCGCAGGCGTCATCAGCCACGCAGCAGACGTGCAGAGTACGCAGCCCGCTGGCCAGACCGCCGCCCAATGCCTTGGCGATAGCCTCCTTGCGCGTCCAGCAGGCAAAAAAGGCCTCGGTCTGCCGTATCGCTGGCAGTGACTGGAACACCGCCCACTCGTGCGGCGTGCAGACCCGTTCCAGCACCGCCGCATAATCTACCCGGCGCGCCCACGCTTCAATATCCACGCCCACTTCGCGCCGGGCCACGGCATACAGCGCCCGCTCGCCGCTGTGCGAAAGATTGAAATGCAGTGCGCCGGCCGCCTCGCCCACCAGGTGCGGCTTGCCCTGCGCACCCTGTGCAAAACGCAGCGTCGCCGCCGGACGCTGCACATAGCCGCCCAGCAATTCCCGCAGCAGGCCACGCCCGGCGCTGAAACGATCCCGATGTTCGGCGAAACGAAACCGCGCCGCCCGCACCTGTTCATCGGCACTCAGCGTGGCTGCCAGTGCCGCCAGGCGTTCCGGCGCCAGCGTCAAATCCATCAGCCACAGATGAATTTCATCAGCAGCCAGAGGGGGCGCTGAACCCATCGCGCCATGAGCCTGCCACCCGCCACTTGCCACCGGCTACGCGCCGCGCGCCAGCAGGCGCCGATACCGGTCCACAGCCGCATCAACCTTGGCCTCCCAGCCATAGCGCTCGCGGGCCCGCCGCAGCCCTTCCTCGCCACGCGCCCGCCAGGCGTCAGGCTGGGCAATGACTTCGCGGAATACGTCGATCAGGCCATTGACCACTGCTTCCCGGCCACTGTCCGGCAGAGCGCGACCCACCGCCTCATCGACGATTTCCGCCGGTCCACCAAAAGCCACCGCAGTAACGGGCCGGGCACAGGCCATCGCCTCCAGCAGCACCGCGCCGCCGGATTCACGCACCGAGGGCAGGCAGAACAGGTGCGCGGCACGCATCTCCGCGGCGACCGCCTCCGCCGGCAGGTTTTCGGTGATGAAGCGCACCCGATCGGCGATACCGCGCGCCGCTGCTTCAGCACGCAAATCCGCTTCCAGCGGACCATTACCGATCAGCACCGCTTCCACCGCCAGTTCACCCGCGACCCGCTGCAGGGCTTCCAGCAGCATGGTGATGCCCTTGAACGGCACCAGCCGACCGACAAATACCAGCCGCAACGGCCGGTTCGGGCCCGGCGCTTCCGGCCACGGTCCCGGAGCGAAAATGTCCAGATCGACACCATTTTCCAGCATCGGCACGCAGCGCGACCGATGACGCGGGGCAATGCTGGCCAGGGTAGCGCGGGTCGCGGTGAGAATGGCGGCTGCATTGCGACTGGAACCGGCCAGCAGATCGACCAGCCCGCCCAGCTTGCGCACCGGATACAGCCAGGCGGCATCAGCGCGCATGATGTCCGGGAAATGCGCCGGATTGCCCAAGCCACCGTTCCACGGTCCCAGCACCACGGGCCGGCCAAGCCTGTGCAGGCGGGTCGCGGCCATCGGCGACACCGGCGTCACCGCATGGACAATGTCCCAATCGGCGCCCGCCGCCCGCCGCCGGCGCACTTCGCGCAGCGCCGCCGCGTCGTAGACATAGAAATCCGCCGAGGAAACCAGAAACACCGCGTGCTGGCTCTGCCGGAACAGCCGCGCCGCCAGCCGGTACAGCGGGCCAGCGAACCATTCGGTGTCGATATAGATCACCTCCGAGCCCGGCAAGGGCGCGCCCGCCGCTTCCAGCGCCGCACGGTTGCGGATATGGGTCAGCAAGGTCACCGGCAAACGCTGGGCCAGCCGTGAATACCAGTGCCAGCCGATCTGCGACACCGAACCCATGCCCGGCCCGCACTGGTACGCTGACAACAGCAAGCGCGGTTCCTGCGTGTTCATTATTTTCCCCCTGTAACCGAAATGCCCATGCGCGCCGCTGGAGTGGTCCCTACACTACCGGTTCCACTTTCACCGTGACCACAGCCGGAGCGCTTCCATGAGCCATGTCATCACTATCAAAGTCCGTGGCTATCACCTGGACCTGTATCGCCACGTCAACAACGCCCGCTATCTGGAATTTCTTGAGGAAGCCCGCTGGAGCTTCCTGGAGACCAGGAGCGATCTCGATGTGCTGGAGAAAAGCGGCTACGCCTTTGCCGTGGTCAACATCAATATCAGCTACCGCCGCGCCGCCTACATGGGCGAAATACTGCGCATCAACACCGCCATCCAGTCGATTGGCCAGCGCAGCTGCGTCATGCACCAGCTCATCACCCTCGAAGGCAGCGACACCGTAGTCGCCAGCGCCGATGTCACCTTTGTCATTATCGATACCCGCAGCGAAAAGGCGGCACCGCTGGAGGGTGAACTGCGCGCGATGCTGGAACGGCTGACCGATGAGCACCAGCCCGGTGGCTGAAGGGATCATACCGCCTTTCCAGGCCAACCAAAAAAATCCGTTAACCCCGGCCCTGTCAACGGCTGGATGAAGCCAATGGCAGTTCAATGCGCAAGCGGGCGCCCGGCCCGCCGTCCAGCAGCTCGATCCTGCCGCGATAGGCCTTGAGCAACGCCCGGACCACCGCCAATCCCAGCCCGGTGCCACCACGGGCGCGCGCCGTGGTGAAAAACGGCTCGAACACCCGCGCCGCATTGGCCGCCGAGATGCCGGGGCCGTTATCGCTGATCTCGATGCAGGCCAGCGCGGCCCTGCTGGAACAGCGCAGCGTCAGCACATCAGCACCGTGCTGGCGGGCGTTATCCAGCAGATTGCTCAGGATCGACTCCAGCGCATCCTCGCTGATCGCGACTTCAAGCCACGGCAGCGGCTCCAGCACGGCCACGGTGAACCCCAGTGCCGCATAACGCTCGGCCATGCGCCGCACCACGGCGGTCAGTTCGGCGCGGTCACTGACCGAAGCCTGCAGCACGTCGGCACGGGCCAGTTCCAGCAACCGCCGCACCAAGCGTTCCAGCCGGGCCGCGTCCTGATCGAGATTGCCCAGAAAGCGCTCGCGCTCAGCGACGGTCATGGTCTCGGCGTGATCGCGCAGCAGTTCCAGCGCGCCGCGCATCGCCGCCAGCGGGGTCTTAAACTCGTGGGACACATGGGCGGCAAAGGTGCGGATATAGTCGGCGCGCTGTTCCAGATGCTGCGCCATGCTGCTTACCGCCTGCGACAGCTCGGCGATTTCCCGGGTGACGGGCCGAACCAGTGGCTGCACCGCACCCTTTTCCCCAGCACCGGCGCGGCGCGCCTGCTGCACCAGCGCCCGCAGGGGCCGCAGTACGGTAAGGGCGGTAAACAGTGACATCAGCGCCACCGTGGCCAGCAGCAGCAGTGCCGCCAGCAACAGGTGATAGCGCTTGCCATGCAGCACCTGCGACAGCGCGATCGGCGTACGCCACAGTAGCACCGCCGCCACAATGCGCTGCTCGTGCAGAATCGGCGCGGCGACAAACACCCGCAGCGGCGTGCCGCGGCTGATCGAATCAATCGCCGGGGCCGGCGCATCGGCAATCCGCTGGCGCAGCAGACTGACCGGCTCACCGGTCAAGGCCCGCCGCACTTCCTCGAATGCCAGCAGAGAACGACCGGCACTGGGACCGGTACTGGCGACCACGACCCCGCCTGCATCGACCACGGCCATCCCGGCCAGGGTCACGACCTGCACATCATTGAGCAGCGCCTGCAGTTCCCGGCCAACCGCGACGGCGTGTGCATCGGGCGGCACACCCGGATCGATCGGTTCCGGCGGTGGTGGATACATGACATCCTCGGCCAGATCCAGGCGCGCCGGGCGTGGCCGCCAGCGCAGCTCGCGGTCATGCAGCGCCCGCCAGGCATCGGCCAGCGGCAGACCATAGGCGGGATCGCTCGCGGCCTGCGGGGCCAGGCGCAGCAGGGCGGCGCGATAACCGGCCGCCAGGAAAGCCGCCTGGGCAAGCAGCTCGGATTCGGTCTGGCGCACCAGGGCGCTGTCGTACAGGCGCAGCGCCTCCAGTCCGAGCAGCGGCAGCCACAGCACGGTCAGATTGACCGCCAGCAACAGGTCACGCAGCTTGAGACGGGGCTGGGTGGCGGACATTCAGCAGGGTCCAAGCCGGTAGCCGATGCCGTGCAGCGTGTCGATCGGATCGGCGCCCAGCACCCTGAACTTGGCGCGCACCCGCCGCACATGGCTATCGATGGTGCGGTCGCTGACCACGCGGTAATCCTGATAGCTGCCGTCCATCAACTGCTCGCGGCTGCACACCCTGCCCGGATGCGCCAGCAGGGTGCGCAGAATGCCGAACTCGGTCAGGGTCAACACCACTTCCTGCTCCTGCCAGAACGCGGTGTAGCGGTCCGGATCGAGACGCAGGCGGCCATGTTCGAGACGGTGCCCAGCCGTCGCTTCCGGCGCATCGCCCCGGCCACGCCGCAGGATAGCCTTGATCCGGGCCACCAGTTCGCGCGGACTGAAGGGCTTGGTCACATAGTCATCACCGCCCAGTTCCAGGCCGAGGATGCGATCCACCTCGTCATCGCGCGAGGACAGAAACACGATCGGCACGCTGCTGAAGCGGCGCAGCGCCTTGCACACTTCGGTGCCGTCCAGTTCTGGCATGACGATATCCAGCACCACCAGATCCGGCGGATGCGACTGAAAGCGCGCCAGGGCCTGTTCGCCATTCTCGGCATTCACGGTAGCGAAACCGGCTTTTTGCAGCGCGAAGTCGATCACGTCGCGGATATGGGCATCGTCATCGACGATCAGGATGGTGGGCATGGACGGGAATTCCTGCGTTGACGGGTGCGGAACCGGCTGACAGCTTAGCGCCGCCGCGCCTGGGGCGAAATCCACCTGCACCGGTTTTGCACGATTCTTCCGCACATCTGCACAGGCGCGCCATCAGCGGCGCATCTGAGCTGCCGATACTGCGCTGGCGAAACTTCAGGGAGTCACGCCATGCGCCTTCTCTCCAATCCAAGGCTGGGACCGGCCAGCCTGTGCCTCGGTCTGCTGCTGCTGGCGGCACATCCGCTGGTGTGGCTGGTGCAGACCTGGCTTGATCCAGCCTATGACTCCTACGGGCTTTGGGTGGCACTGCTGAGCCTGGGCCTGCTGATATGGAGCGCGAGCAGTCCGCTGCAGCGAGCGGATGCACGACGGCGGCGGCTGGGTCTGGGCCTGCTGGCGCTGACCGCGACCGTGCGCCTGTTCGGCCAGTCTCTGGGCATCAACACCCTCGGGGCGCTGGCGCTGGCGGTCGATGTATATGCCATCGGCCTGCTGCTGCATGTGGACCGGCGGGCAAGACCGCTGGCGCCCGGCTGGCTGGCGCTGCTGTTCATCTTTGCCCTGCCACTGGAACGGGTGCTGCAACGCGGTCTGGGCTTTGCCCTGCAACAGCTTTCCGCCAGCAGTGCCTGCACTCTGCTCAATCTGGGTGGTGCGCCGGTGCACTGTGCAGGGATTCAGATGCAGTGGCATGAACAGGTGGTGCTGGTCGATCTGCCCTGTTCGGGTACGCGCGGCCTGCTGTTGCTGCTGCTGTTCCAGGTCACTCTGGCCACGCTGATCCGGCCGAGCCTGCGTCAGGCATTGGGCGGCATGCTGTTGACCCTGGCGATGGCGACGCTCGGCAACAGTCTGCGCATCGTGCTGCTGGCCATCGGTCTGGTGCACCGCGCAGCGCTGGGCGATGTCGATGTGCTGGCCGAGCCGTGGCATAGCGCGATTGGCCTGCTGACGCTGGCGCTGTCCGCCGGGCCGCTGCTGCTTTGGGCACGACATCTGTCCGCTGCACGGCAACCGCCGCCATCGCTGTTACCGCCAACGACCACCGCAACCGACGGTATCCAGCCGCGATTGGTCTCGCCCCGCGCCGGTCTGGCCTTTCTGCTGCTGTGCGCGACGATCATCAGCCTGCCGCCGCAACCCCTGGATGTCGTCCACGCGCAACCCACACCGCTGTTGCCTGGCCATCTTGGCGCATTCGCCGCCCAGCCCGGCCTGCTGACTGCCCAGGAACAGAGCTATTTCACCCGCTATGGCGGTGGCGCGGCGCGTGCCGCCTATGGCCCCTACGGCCTGCTGGTAGTCAGCACCCGCGCACCGCTGCGCCATCTGCATGCACCCGAGGAATGCCTGGCCGGCGCCGGGCACCAGGTGCGCTATCTCGGTCAGAGCGGCGGCCCGCGGCCCAGCGCGCTGTATCGCAGCCGCGATGTACAGGGCCACGAATGGCGGATCGCCGTCAGCTACGTCTCGACGCGCGGGGAATGGACCGCCCACGTCGCCGAGGCGGTGTGGCGCTGGCTGCAGGCGCCCGGCACCGGCTGGCAGATGGTGCAACGCAGCGCACCCTGGGATGCGCCGGCGCCCGCTGTCGATCAGTTCGATCAGGCGGTATGGCGGGCACTGGAACTGCCGGGACCTGCTTTCGCCATAGCAACATCAACCCCATCACTGTAACGACTGGAGGATAAGCCCATGTTCCGTTTCGTACTTTGTCTGCTTGGCCTGCTGGGTGCTCTGTTCGGATCCAGCGCCGGGGCTGCGGTTGCCGATGATCTCGGTGGGCGCATCGAAGCCCGGATCAATGGCAAACCGGTGACACTCCCTCTGCTCAAGACCGACATCGACGCCGATGTGCAAGGCGATCTGGCGCAGGTCACCGTGACCCAGACCTTCGCCAATCCGCTGCCCGAGGCAGTCCACGCCACCTACCTGTTTCCGCTGAATGAAAATGCCGCCGTCCACGCCATGCGTATGGAGGTTGGTGACGAACGCATTCAGGCCAATATCCAGCGCATCGAGGACGCCCGCGCCACCTTTGCAAAAGCCAGGAGCGAAGGCCGCAGCGCCGCCCTGCTCAGCCAGCACCGCCCGAACATGTTCACCCAGGACATCGCCAATCTGATGCCCGGCCTGCCGGTCAAGGTGGTGCTGAGCTACGCGCAGACCGTGCCACGGGTCGATGGCGCCTATGAACTGGTGATTCCGCTGGTGGTCGGGCCGCGCTATCAGCCGCAGGGTGCCGGCGTTGCGCCCGGCCAGCCCGCGCCCGGTGGCGGTGTGCAGCACTGGACTGCGCAAACCGGTACATCCGGCGACGCCACCGCCAGCAACAGCCAGGCCACCTATGGTCAATGGGAAATCCAGCAACTGCCGGCCTATCCGCCGGTGTTTGAACTGAATGTGCCCGAACAGATCGATCCGGAGCGGGTCGGTCTGAACATCCACCTCAATGCCGGTATGCCGATCACGCAGATCGAAAGCCGCACCCATCCGCTGACCACGACGGCAGCGGAGAATGGCCGCGCCGAATTGCGCCTGGCCAGTGGCCGTACTCTGGATAACCGTGATTTCGTGTTGCGCTACACTCTGGCCGGTACGCGCACCCAGGCCGGTCTGCTCGCTTATCGCGATACGCGCGGCGGCTTCTTCAGCCTGCTGCTGGAACCGCCACAGGTTCCGGCCAGCAGCGAGATCACACCCCGGGAAATGGTATTCGTGCTGGATTGTTCCGGGTCGATGCACGGCCTGCCGATGGATGCCAGCAAGGCCTTCATGCACGCCGCACTGCGCCAACTGCGCCCCAGCGACAGCTTCCGCATCATCCGCTTCAGCGATGCCGCCACCGAATTTTCCGCTCAGCCCCTGCCCGCTACCGCGCAGAACATCCAGGCCGGGCTGCGCTACACCGATACGCTCAATGGCGAAGGCGGCACCGAAATGAGCAGCGGCATTCGTCAGGCACTGGCGCCAGCCGTGCCCAGCGGCGCGCTGCGCATCGTCACCTTTCTCACCGATGGCTATATCGGCAATGAAGCCGAAATCCTGGCACTGATCCGTAGCCATCTAGGCGACGCACGGCTGTATGCCTTCGGCGTTGGCAGCAGTGTCAACCGTTACCTGCTGGGCGAAATGGGCCGGGTTGGTCGTGGTTTCACCCGCTACATGGACCCGACCGAGAATCTGGAAAAGGTGGCCGCCGAACTGGCCGAGCGTCTGCAATCACCGCTACTGACCGATATCCGGATTGACTGGGGCGGCATGGAGGTCAGCGAGGCGAGCCCCGAGCAGATTCCTGATCTGTTCGCCGGACAGTCGCTGCGCATTCAGGGCCGCTATAGGCAGCCGGGCCTGCACACGGTCACCGTGCATGGCCGGGTGCAGGGTCGTCCGGCCAGCCTGCCCTTGCGTATTGAACTGCCGGAAACCAGCAGTGAGGGCGAAGCGGTGCCGCTGCTGTGGGCCCGGGCGCGGATTGGCGAACTGCACTATCAGCTCACCACCGGGGTACAGCGTGCCGAGGGTGAAACCGCTCAGGCCGATGTTCTTAAGCGACAGATCACCGATCTGGGCCTGAATTTCCATCTGGTGACGCCGTGGACTGCCTTCGTTGCGGTTTCGGAGAAAATCTATAATGCTCATCCCGAAGCAGCCGCGACCTTGCCGGTGCCGGTCGCGCAGGTGCTGGGCACCACCGAACGGGCCTATGGCGAAGCGGCCGCACCGCTCACCGGTACCGGTAGTGGCACAGCCACCTTCAGCGGTGGCGGCACGCCGGAACCGGCGGCGCTGCTCGGTCTGGCACTGCTCGGATTACTGCTGGCGCGCTTCTGGCCCCGGCAACTGGCTTGAATCGCCACGCATCGATGAGGTGTTGGCATGGAACGGGTGGACAGTGTGGTGGTCGGTGCCGGCGTGGTTGGGCTGGCGATTGCCCGGCAACTGGCGAAAGCCGGGCGCGAGGTGCTGATTCTGGAAGCCGAAGCGAGCTTTGGCACGCAGACCTCGGCGCGCAATTCCGAGGTCATCCATGCCGGCATCTATTACCCCAGCGGCTCGCTTAAAGCCCGGCTGTGCGTACGCGGCAAGGATCTGTTGTATGCCTATTGCGCAGCGCGGGGCATCGGCCATCAGCGAATCGGCAAGCTGCTGATCGCCAGCGATGCGAGCGAATTGCCCAAACTGGCCGCTTATGCGCGGCAGGCGGCGGCCAATGGAGTCAGCCTGCAACCGCTCAGCGCTGAGGATGTGCAGCAGCGCGAACCGGCAATCCGGGCGGTCGCCGGGCTCTATTCGGCATCGACCGGCATTGTGGACAGTCATGGCCTGATGCTGGCGCTGCTCGGCGATGCTGAACAGGCCGGCGCTACGCTGGTTACACATACGCCACTGCTGAGCGCGCGGATCGCGGCGGAGGGTCTGGTGCTGGATACCGGCGGCACGGCTCCATTCAGGCTGCGCTGTCGGCGACTGGTCAATGCTGCGGGTCTGCACGCACAGACACTGGCCCGCAACATGGCCGGCTTTCCCGCCGCACACATTCCGCCGACGTTTTACGCCAAGGGCCACTATTTCACCCTGCATGGCCGGCCACCGTTCCGGCATCTGGTCTATCCGATGCCGGATGAGGCGGGATTGGGCATTCACGTCACGCTGGATCTGGGCGGGCAATGCAGATTCGGCCCCGATGTCAGCGGCTGGCCGGATACACCGGATTACCGTTTTGAAGCGGGTCTGGAGGAGAAATTTCAGCGGGCGATCCGCCGCTATTATCCGGATCTGCCCGATGGCGCCTTGCACGCGGGCTATACCGGGATTCGCCCCAAGATCAGCGGGCCGGGTGCGGCGGCGGGCGATTTCATCATTCAGGGTCCAGGCCAACATGGCGTGCCCGGCCTGGTGAATCTATTTGGGATTGAATCACCGGGCTTGACCGCCTGTCTGGCGCTTGCAGAACAGGCGGTTGCTGAATTACAGGCTTGATCCAAATCGAGTTGCGCGGCCCGGTTCAGGCCACAGGCATTGAAACAGCTTTGGCAATGCTGAATTGCGCCGTGCTCACCTGACCCAGGTCAAGCATCGCAATACCGCAGCGCGAATAGCCCTACTTCCCACGCCTGCGATAGCGCTCCAGGAAGCGGCCAAAACGGCCCAGCGCATCGATTAAATCATCCTCGTGGGGTAGAAACACGATACGCAAATGATCCGGCTGTGGCCAATTGAAACCGCTACCCTGCACCAGCAGCACTTTCTCTTCCAGCAACAGTTCCAGCACAAACTGCTGATCATCGGCAATCGGATAATAATGCGGATCCAGGCGCGGAAACATGTACAGCGCCGCCTGCGGCTTGACGCAGCTCACACCGGGAATGGACGTAATCAGATCAAAGGCCAGATCACGCTGCTTACCAAGACGCCCGGTTGGCAACACCAGATCATCAATACTCTGATAGCCACCCAGTGCGGTCTGAATTGCATATTGCGCCGGGACGTTGGCACACAGCCGCATCGACGACAGGATATTCAATCCCTCGATATAGTCCTCGGCGTGGCTGCGCTCACCCGAAACCACCATCCAGCCGGCGCGATAACCACAGGCGCGGTAATTTTTCGACAGGCCGTTAAAGGTCAGGCACAGCACATCATCAGCCAGCGACGCAATCGAGGTATGGCGTGCGTCATCGTACAGCACCTTGTCGTAAATCTCGTCGGCGCAAACGATCAACTGATTCTGGCGGGCGATTTCCAGAATCTCGTGCAGAAATGCCTCGGGATATAAGGCACCGGTTGGATTATTGGGATTGATCAGCACAATCGCCCGGGTACGGGGCGACAGCTTGCCGCGAATATCTTCCAGATCCGGCAGCCAGCCGGCCTGCTCGTCACAGTGATAATGGCGCGGTGTGCCACCCGACAGACTGACCGCTGCAGTCCACAGCGGATAATCCGGCGCTGGCACCAGTACTTCATCGCCATTATTGAGCAGGGCCTGCATCGCCATGACAATCAGTTCGGAAACGCCATTGCCGATGTAGATATCCTCGACCTGGACACCGCGGATCTGTTTCTGCTGGGTGTAATGCATGATCGCCTTGCGCGCGGCGAACAGGCCCTTGGAATCGCAGTAACCGGAAGCGTCCGGCAGATTGCGGATCACATCCTGGACCATTTCATCCGGCGCCAGAAAGCCAAATGGCGCCGGGTTGCCGATATTGAGCTTTGTAATGCGCAAGCCTTCATCTTCCATTTGCTTGGCGCGCGCCAATACCGGGCCGCGAATGTCGTAGCAAACGTTACCGAGCTTGGCGGATTTAAGAACGGGTTGCATGTTTCGGGTTACTCGTGATGAAAAAATCGCGGAATTAAAATCAAACGGTCTGCATCAGGATTTGGCGCGGGTTTCCCACTGCCAGGCATGCGCAATGATCGTGGCCAGATCGGCATAACGCGGCGTCCAGCCCAAGTCCGCCCGTGCCCGGTGCGCATCGGCCACCAGTCGCGCGGGATCGCCGGGCCGCCGTTCGCCATAGACCACCGGAATCTCGCAGCCCGTCACCTTGCGCGCGGTGTCGATCACTTCCCGCACCGAGAAACCATTGCCATTGCCGAGGTTATAGGCTGCGCTGCCGACACCGTCCCACAGGCGCTGCAGGGCCAGCAGATGCGCCTCGCCCAGATCATTGACGTGGATATAGTCGCGGATACAGGTGCCGTCGGGCGTGTCGTAGTCGGTGCCAAACACGGTGATAGGACGCTGGCTGGTCGCGGCGCGCAGCACCAGCGGGATCAGGTGGGTTTCCGGGTCGTGGCGCTCGCCGAGTTTCCCCTCGGGATCGGCGCCGGCGGCATTGAAATAGCGCAGGCACACTGCCTTCAAGCCATAGGCAAGGTCGTAGTCCTGCAACATCTGTTCGACCATCCATTTGCCACGCCCGTAGGGATTGATAGGCTGCTTGGGATGGTCCTCGTCGATCGGCACGCGCAGCGGTTCGCCAAAGATCGCTGCCGTCGAGGAGAAGATGAAGCATTTGACCCGGTGCGCGACCATAGCGTCGAGCAGGTACTGGGTCTTGAACACGTTGTTCAGGTAGTACTTGGCGGGCTCGCGGACCGATTCGCCAACCTGGATGTGCGAGGCAAAGTGCATCACGCCATCGAAATGCTCGGCCTGGAACAGCGCGTTCAGCAAATCGCGCTCGCCAAGGTCGCCGAGCACAAAACGCGCGCCCTGGACCGCATCACGGTGCCCGGCGCATAGATTGTCCAGCACCGTGACCTGAAAACCCCGCTGGCCCAGCAGCTTGACCATGTGGGAACCGATATAACCCGCACCACCGACGACGAGCACATGCATGGGGCATCCCTGATGATGGATTGCGTAGAGTTGCGCGCCACTGCCCTGCCGTGGCGCTGGGTTGTCCCATCATCATAAACCGAAATGCCCGCGCCTGATCGCCAAAACGGCACGGTCCGAACGGTTGCCAGCCGTTCTCTTCAGGCTCTCGCCGTTGCGGCGAGAACCCTTCCACCTGCGTCCTCGTCAGTCAGCGCGCCCGAGCAGCACCGCTACCTCATCGCCACCCGC
>RXIX01000080.1 GCA_003989075.1 Candidatus Competibacteraceae bacterium
GCCGGAATGGTTGACAGCGAACCCATGAAGTTGCCGATTGCGGTCCTGGCGGCGGCGACGATAACCACGTCTTCCATCGAGTTAACCTCCGGATAGTTTCAAGAATTAATTTGTGTTATTGGGACGGTCTGTTTCGGAGAGATACCCGGCATCGCTGGGGACGATGCATGACCGCGCGGGTAGCGATGCCAACTTCGGGTTTTTGCAGGGCAATCCAGCCAAACTGGAAAACCCCTTTGAATTTAAGCGCAGCATATTGAAGCCTGACATGGACCTTGTCAACCGATTCTGCGCCGCAGCATGCAGCAACTCCGTGTCATAACATCGGTTTCTGTTCGATGGCGTGCCTTAGCGCGCTGCTGCCGGCAGCAGCTCGAACTGGACCAGCAGCGTGTTTTGCCAGCTGTTGCAGTTGTCGTCGCTGACCATGAAAAAGCGCTGTTCACGGTAGTGGCTCAGGCCCTCGAAATTGTCCAGCAGCCAGCCCTGGCTGCTGTCGAATACGGCGACATCCTGCGGCGTGAGTGGCGTGCCGGCGGTGCTGGGCGCAGGCAGCGGGCTGCGGCGCAGGCTGATGATCAGTGGGCGCAGTGGCGCGGTGAAGGCGCGTTCCAGGGTCAGCAGGCGGCCATCGTCCAGCACCACCATGTCCACCAGGGCGCTGTTGGGCGCGCTGCCGAGCGGATAACGCCAGGAGAGTCCGTCGCGGGTGAAAATGCGTACCTGGCCGGGTGGATCGTCGCGGCGCGGCGCCTCGGTGCCGGTGATGAAGCCCCAGCGCGGGTCGATGGCCAGCGCTTCCAGGGCCTGATTGGCATCGCGATACTGACGCAGATCGCGTAGCGCCATGGGCAGATCCTGCTCGCCGAGCCAGTGACCGCTGCGGTCATAACGCACCACGCGCGGGCGGATTTCAAATGACACCAGCAGGGTCGCAGGCTGGCCATCGCGCCGTTCCAGGCCCAGCGCTTCCGAATCATTCAGCGGCGGGCGCAGGGGCTTATCGACTTCATCGCGCAGCGGATAGGCGGCTACCGCCTGCAGGCTGTCCAGCATGCCATCGGCATCGAAGCCGGGTCGCAGGTGAAACAGCACGCCCCGGTCGGACAGGGCATAGAGCAGACCGGCGCTCTCGTCCCAGGCCAGTCCCGACAGGCCGCACAGGGTCTGACCGTTGATCGTGGCGTGATTGAGGCGCAGCGTGCCCAGCAGACGTACGCCGGCATGGCTGGCGCCGGTTTTGATCTGCTCGTGCAGGGTGAGCGGCGTGGCGATGAGATCGTCAGCGGCACAGGCGCCGGTGTGCAGCAGAACGATCAACAGCAGGGCGGGGAACAGGCGAAGCATGCGATCTCCAGACGCGCGGCAGTGAACGGAAACAGGGCGGCGATGGTACCATTTTGCCCCCGGGTGCGTGGCCTGACCCGCTGGGCCCGGGCCGCACCCAAACCAGAACCAGAACGATCAACGATACAGACCCATGACCGCTGCCCCGTCCCTGGGGATGGGGTTTCGCGCGGAGAAGACCGATGAAGGTACCGGCCTGGAATCCGGCAGTGGAATTCATGGCGCGGGAAGCGCTGGAGCGCGTGCAACTGGCGGGCTTGCGCCAGACCGTGGCCTGGGCGCTGCGCACGCCCTTTTATCGGCGGCGCCTGGCCGAGGCCGGTGTGCGCCATCCCGAGGACATCAGCGCGCTGCGCGATCTGCGCCACATTCCCTATACCACCAAGGACGATCTGCGCGCCGCCTATCCGGATGGGCTGCTGGCGGTGGATCGCGAACAGGTGGTGCGCCTGCACACTTCCAGCGGCACAACGGGCATGCCGACGGTGATTTATCACAGCCGCCAGGATCTCGACGGCTGGACCGAACTGGTGGCGCGCTGCATCGTCGCGACCGGCGCCGGCTCCCGCGACGTGTTCCAGAACATGACCAACTACGGTCTGTTTACCGGCGGGCTGGGTTTGCACTATGGCGCCGAGCGGGTTGGCATGCTGGTGATTCCGGCCAGCTCCGGCAATACCAGTCGCCAGGTCCAGTTGATGAAGAATTTCCAGACGACCGTGCTGCACGCGACGCCCAGTTACCTGCTGCATCTGCATGCGGCATTGGCCAGCGAGGGTGTTGACCGTGAACAGCTTGCGCTGCGCAAGGCGTTTATCGGTGCCGAACCGCATTCCGAGGAGACCCGCCGCAAGATCGAGCAGCTGTTCGGCATCGACGCTTATAACTCTTATGGCCTGAGCGAGATGAACGGTCCCGGCGTGGCTTTTGAGTGCCAGTACAAGACCGGTCTGCACCTGTGGGAGGACGCTTATGTGCTGGAAGTAATCGACCCGCGCAGCCTGCAGCCCTGCGCCGAAGGTGAAACCGGCGAGATTGTCCTGACCACGCTGCAGCGTCAGGCCACGCCGCTGCTGCGTTATCGCACCCGCGATTTATCACATCTGGTCAGCGGCCATTGTCCCTGCGGGCGCAGTCATCGCCGCTTGGCGCGCCTGACCGGGCGCAGTGACGACATGCTGATCATCAACGGCGTGAACGTCTTCCCCTCGCAGATTGAGGATGTGCTGATGAAGACGCCCGAGGTGGGTACCAATTACCTGATTCAGATTGACAAGCGCGGTTCGCTGGATCGCCTGGCGGTCAAGACCGAAATTTACGCCAAGCTGTTCACCGGCGACCCACGCACCCTCGACGACCTGCGCGAACGCATCGCCGAGCAATTGCGTGCAGCGATCCTGGTCAAGCCGGCGGTTGAACTGCATGAGCCGGGCAGTCTGCCGGTGTCCGAGGGCAAGGCGCGCCGGGTGATCGACCTGCGGCCGGCGTTTTAGAGCGCGGAGGATAAGGGCATGGCGCAACAACTGAGCGTATTCATCGATAACCGGCCGGGGCGGCTGAATGCGGTCACCGCCATTCTGCGCGATGCCGGCATCGACATCCGGGCCATGACCATCGCCGATCACCGTGATTACGGGGTGGCCAAGCTGCTGGTCAGCGATCCGCAGCAGGCGCAGCGGGTGCTGATGGAACAGGGCTTTGCGGCAGCCCTGCAACCGGTGCTGGCGGTAGCAATTGAAGACCGGCCGGGCGGCCTGCATGTCCTGCTGGAAGTGCTCGCCCGCCATCAGATCAATGTGGTGGATGCCTATGGCTTTGTCAGTGAGCCGGGCTGCTGGGCGATCTGGTGCATGGCCGTAGCGGATCAACCGGCTGCCGCGCGTCTGGTGACGGCAGCCGGTCTGCGGGTGTTGAGCGCCGCTGAGTTGTACCACGGCGACCCGGGCGCTCCTGCCGCCGCTCAGTGACTGTAGAAGCTGCTCTTCAGGTATTCGGCGTGGCCGTGGCGCAGCAACACCGCGATCACCGCCGCGACCGGCAGGGCCAGCAGGATGCCAAAGAAGCCGAACAGGTGGCCGCCGGCCAGCATCGCGAACAGCACGGCTACCGGATGCAGGCCGATGCGGTCACCGACCAGACGCGGCGTGAGCAGGAAGTCGCTGATCAACTGGCCGACGCTGAATACGATCAGTACCGGGATCAGGCTCAGGATGCTCTGGAACTGCAGCAGTGCGGCAATGCTGGCCACCAGGATGCCGGTGATCAGGCCCAGATAGGGGACAAAGCTGACCAGACCGGCGAGCATGCCGATCAGCAGCGAGGATTGCAGCCCGATCGCCGCCAGTCCTGCCGAGTAGAGAATGCCCAGCGCGCCCATGACAATCAGTTGGCCGCGCAGGAAGGCGCCGATCACCGTATCGGACTCGCGCGCCAGGGCGCTGACCGTCGGTTCGATATGCCGTGGCAGCAGATCGCGCACCCGTGCCACCAGCAGATCCCAATCGCGCAGCAGGTAGAAGGTCGCCACCGGCACCAGGACCAGATTGGCCAGCCATTCGATGATCGCCGTCGATGAGGCCTGGAAGGACTTGAGCAGGCCGCCGGCCAGATCGCCGATTTCCCGGGCGTATTCGAGCAGCTTATCGCGCAGGCTGGCCAGTTCGAACACCTCTGGGTCAACGCCCAGGGTATCGCGCAGCCAGGGCAGGATGCTGGCGTTGAACCATTCCAGATACTGCGGCAGGCGGTGCAGCAGGCTCTTGAACTGGTAGGCAAGGGCCGGAATCAGCAGCAGCACCAGTAGCAGCAGGCCAAGCAGAATGGCAGCAAACACGGTGGCCACCGCGCCGGTGCGCGAAAAGCCCCGCGTTTCCAGGCGGTCGATCAGCGGATCACCCAGATAGGCCAGCAGCGCGGCAAACAGGAACGGCGTCAGCACCGGCGCCAGCAGGTAGAGCAGGCCAGCGCTGATGGCCGCGACCAGTAGCCAGAAGCGCAGGCGCGCCGGTGGCAAGGCGTGGAACTGCGCGACGGGTGTGGCGGGCTTATCCAGGGACAGTGGCAGCTCATCGTTCATCGGTGTCTCGCGAAGGCACGGGCGGATGGGTTTGGCGCCAGGCCCGCTGGCCCCAGCACCAGGCATAGGCCGCACCACTCCAGACGGTGGTCAGCGCGGTCAGGCCGATCAGCGCGTCGATCAGCGTGGCCGGCAGTGGCAGCAGGCCGTAATGGATGATCACCGCGCTGACCAGAATCAATTGCAGCAGGGTGTTGAGCTTGCTGATCAGCAGCGGTGCGGCCTGGAAGCGCTCGACCAGCAGGTGATAGCCCAGCGCGCCGCCGAGAATCAGGACATCGCGCAGGATCACCAGGGCCACCAGCCAGCGCGGCAGTTCGTGCAGCCAGCCCAGGGCCAGCATCGCACCCATCAGCAGCAGCTTGTCAGCGATCGGGTCGAGAATGCCGCCCAGCTCGCTGGTCCAGCCGCATGACTTGGCCAGGAAGCCATCAAGGGCATCGGAGACGCCGGCAATGACGAACAGAATCAGGGCCGCGCCATACTGTTCCCGCAGCAGCAGCCACAGAAACGGTGCGACCAGCAGGATGCGCAGGCCAGTAATCAGGTTAGGGATATCGCGGGCTTTCACGGGTGCTCGGCCACGGTGACAGGGCAGGTTGCGGGACACCCGGCAGTGCGGCAGCGCGGCCGATTTGGGGTGCCATAAAAGCATACTCCAGCCCAGCGCTTCCGGGATATTCTCACCGCAGCGGCAGCGCCGCGACTAGACTTGCAGTAAGACGGCCCAGGTGTGCACGGCGCGGCGTTGGAACCGCAGCCGTGAATGGCGATGCAGAACGATGGAGAACCCACGATGAGCGATAAAGCCGGTGGTGCCAGGCAGGTTCAGGCGTATCAGCGGATGATGGAGCGGGTCAAGGCCCGCATCGAAGAGCTGGAGCAGGCGGAAAAGGCGGCTTTTCCGATCCTGAGCGCCAGCATCGAGCACGCGGCGGAAAAGGCAGTGGAACTCGGCGAGATCACCCGCGAGGAAGCGCAACTGATTGGCAGCTATCTGCAGCGTGATCTGGAGGATGCTGGTCAGTATCTGACCACGACCGGCCGGGATTTGCGTGCCTGGCTGCGCTTCGATCTGGAACTGATCGAGGATCGGCTGCTGGATTTTTTCCGTCGCGGCGTGGATCAGTCGCGTCTGGAACTGCTGGCCTTTGAGACACCGCCGGCCGAGCCGGTTGCGGAACATTACCGGCGCGGCGAAATCACCGGCCCGGGCACCCTGCAGTGCGAGCGTTGCGGCGAGCGGGTGTCCTTCTATGTGCCAGCGACGATCGGTGCCTGTGCAGCCTGTGGCGGATCCGCCTTTATGCGGCTCAGCGATGAGCCATGAATCAGCCGGCTGCAACAGCTAGGTAGAAACCCTGATCAAGTTGTCGATTATCCGGATTTACCCGCCGGTTGCTGGCCCTTAATCTACAACCCGCTTGAGCTGGTTTCTGCAGCGAAGCGTGTTTTAAGCTCAATCCTGTACCTTAACCGCCAGCCGGATCTGCTGGCGGTTTTTTTATGCGCGCTTCAGTTCGCTGCTGCCAGCCGCGATTCGCAACGACGCAACTGGTCACGATAACGATCCGCCTGCTGGCGGACCCGCCGCGCCCGTTCCATCAGCCACGGCTTGCTGCGATAACTGCCCTGAGCGAAGCCTTCCTGGCCTTCATGATAGGCCAGATACTGATTATAGGCGTCATTGCGGGCAATGCGATTGCGGCGCGCGGTTTCGTCTACATACCAGCCGATGAAATCCATGGCAGCAGCGAAATCGTCACGATCGGCGCCGCTGCGACCGGTGGCGGCGGTGTAGCGCGCCCAGGTGCCATCCAGCGCCTGGCTATAGCCATAGGCCGAGGAGGGCCGTGGCCCGGGGATGAAGCCCAGATACCAGGTGCGCGGCGGCTGGGCGTCAGCGCGGAAGGCCGATTCCTGGTGCATGATCGCCAGCAGCACCGGCACGGGCACGTTCCAGCGCCGGCTGGCGGCCCTGGCATCGGGATACCAGTCGTCGTATTCACTGAACATGGCGCAGGCGTCATTGATATTGCGCGGTGGCGCGGTGGCGCAGGCGGCCAGCAGAAGCAGCAGAATGCCGGTGCCGCCGGTGGTCCAGCGGCCGGCAGGTGTGCGCAGCGACGCGCGGGCGTGGCGCGCGATCCAGGGCAATTTTTTAAGCATCGGGGTTCGGGCAGCGGCGCGGTTGCAGGAAAAAAACCACACCCAGTAAACATAGCATCAGGATCAGCACCGGCACATCTCCGAAGCGCGCATAGGGCGTCAGGCCGCGCAGCGGCTGCACGCTGCCGCGCACGGTCGTGGCTACGAAGGGCGGCCCTTGAACCTGGATGCGACCGCGCGCATCAATCAGCGCGGACAGGCCGGTATTGGTCGCGCGCGCCAGGGCACGGCCCATTTCCATGGCGCGCATGCGCACAATCTGCAGGTGCTGGTGCGGGGCGCTGGAATCCTTGAACCAGGCATCGTTGCTGACATTGATCAACCAGGTGGCTTCGGGCAGCGCCCGACGGATCTCGCTGCCGAATACTGCTTCGAAACAGATCGACACGCCGGCCGGCTGGCCACCGGCGCGCAACAGCGGCTGTTCAATGGCGCCGGCGCTGAAATCGGCCATCGGAATGGTCACCCAGTTGCGGAAGAACTGGAAAAATCCGCGCAGTGGCAGATATTCACCGAATACCAGCAGCCGATGCTTGTGATAAAAGCCCAGCGTATCGCCAATGCTGATCACGCTGTTGTAAAAGACGCCGGTTTCCCAGGAGCCGGTTGGGATACCGCTGATGTAAGCGACGCCATCCTCGCGGGCGCGTTGGCCCAGGGCCGTGATGAAGGGCTTTACATCGTCGTAAAAGACCGGAATGGCGGTTTCCGGCCAGATGATGACATCGCTATGGCCATGTTCGGGCAGGCTGAGCTGGACGTAGCGTTCCAAAGTGGCATCAAGAGTCTCCGGGCGCCATTTCTGTTCCTGGGCGATGTTGCCCTGCACCAGAGTGACCCGCAGCGGCGCCCCGGCGGCTTGCACCCAGTCGATCTGTCCCAGAGCCCAGGCGCCCAGCCACAGCGCCGCCAGCAGACTGCCCCAGCGCAGCCGTGCGCGCCAGGTCGCGCTGTTGATCAGGGTCCAGAGCAGCCCGGCGCTGAGCAGCACCGCCCAGCCCAGACTGAACACACCGCCATAAGGGGCGAGCTGGCCCAAGGGCGTATCGGTCTGGCTGTAGCCCAGTGCCAGCCAGGGAAAGCCGGTGAACAGCCAACTGCGTATCCAGTCGATCAGGGTCCACAGCGCCGGAAACGCCAGCAGCCAGCGCAGCGGTCCGGGCGGCGGCCCCCAACGCACCAGCAGCCAGCCGCTGAGGGCCGGATACAGGGCCATCAGCAGCACCACGGCAAAGGTCGCCAGGGCCGCGAAGGGGGCTGGCGCATTGCCGTAATCGTGCAGGCTGATGTAGATCCAGTAGATGCCCAGGCCGAATAGACCGACGCCGAACAGCGCACCGCGCGCTGCGGCCTGACGCGGCGTGGCATGATCCCAGCTCCACAGCAGCACTGCAGGCAGCAGAATCGCCAGCGGCCATAGGCCAAAGGGCGCGAAGGCCAATGGCAGCAGCGCGCCGCTGACCAGGATCAATAGCTCGGTAAGCCGGGGATGGCGGGTCTTGAATACAGACATGGCAGGCAGACGCCCTCAGCGGTGAACTGGCCTGCCATGATAGCCGGGTGCGGTGATCTTGAGGTGAATGGCAGCGGCGGCGAGTGTTGCGCTGCTGCCGCGGTCCGCGACCGTGCGGACCGGCGGCCTGATCAGGTATCTGCTGTGTGGGCGGTGGTCGGGGTTTCCGGCTGATCCTGCAGGGTCATTTCCAGCAGGTGAATGCGCCGGTTATCGGCGCGCAGCACCTGGAAATGGAAGCGGCCCAGATCAATGCCCTCGCCACCCTTGGGCAGGCGGCCCAGTTCCATCATCACCAGCCCGCCAAGGGTATCGGCGCGCTCGTCGCTCAGGCTGGCCTGGAAGTACTCGTTGAACTCCTCGACCGGGGTCAGCGCCTTGATCACGAAGGTGTCGCCCTGGGCGCGGATGAAGGCGCCCTCATCGTCGGTATCGTGCTCGTCGTCGATGTCGCCGACGATCTCTTCCAGGACATCCTCAATGGTGATCAGGCCGGCCACGCCGCCGTACTCATCGACCACGATCGCCATGTGCAGATGCGTGCTGCGAAATTCCTTGAGCAGGATGTTCAGGCGCTTGCTTTCGGGAATGAACTTGGCCGGGCGCAGCAGGGTACGCAGGTTGAACTCCTCGCGCCGGTCGAAGGCATGGGCGAGCAGATCCTTGACGATCAGGATGCCGATCACATGGTCCCTGCTCTCGTCGATCACCGGCAGGCGTGAATGACCGGATTCGACGATCGCGGCAATCAGGCGCTCCAGGCTCCAGTCCTGTTCCAGAACCACCATCTGCGCCCGCGGCACCATCACATCGCGGACCTGCAGCTCCGAGACTTTCATGACGCCCTCCATCATGGCCAGGGCGTCGGTGTCCAGCAATGCCCGCTGCTGCGCGTCGCGCAGCATCTCCATCAGCTCGTCACGGTCCTTCGGCTCGCCCATCAGGGCCAGGCTTAAACGTTCCAGCCAGGATTTATGGCCAGGTTCGGATCGCTCGTCGTTCATGGTCAGTCTTGGGTGTCTCCATAGGGGTCGGAATAGCCGAGGCCGGCCAGGATGTGGATCTCCAAGGATTCCATGGCTTCAGCCGAGGTTTCATCGTGATGATCATAGCCCAGCAGGTGCAGAACACCATGGATCACCAGATGCGCCCAGTGCGCATGGGCCGGCTTTTCCTGGCTGATGGCTTCGCGCAGCACCACCGGGGCGCAGATCACGATATCGCCAAGCAGCGTGCTTTCGACCCCGGGCGGCGCCTCGAAGGGAAAGGACAGCACGTTGGTCGGTCCCTGCTTGTGGCGGTAGGCTTCATTGAGCGCGGTGCTTTCGACCTCGTTGACGATGCGCAATGTTACTTCCGCGTCGCCAGCATGATGGGCGCCGCTCAATGCAGCCTCGGCCCAGCGGCGCAGTTCGCTTGCATCGGGCAGCCCGGGCATATCCAGGGCGATTTGCAGATCCAGTTCCAGGCTCATGGGGCGGGATTATCCTGTTCGTAACGGGCATAGGCGGCGACGATCCGTTGCACCAGGGGATGGCGCACCACGTCGCGGGCATTGAACGTGGTCATGCTGATGCCTTCCACATCCTTGAGGACTTGCAGCACCTGACGCAGGCCCGAGGGCACATGGCGCGGCAGGTCAACCTGGGTGATATCACCAGTGACCACGGCCGTCGAGCCAAAGCCGATGCGGGTGAGGAACATTTTCATCTGTTCCACCGTGGTGTTCTGCGCTTCGTCAAGGATGATGAAGGCATCGTTCAGGGTACGGCCGCGCATGTAGGCCAGCGGCGCGACTTCGATGATGTTGCGCTCGATCAGCTTGGCGACCCGCTCGAAGCCGAACATTTCATACAAAGCATCGTAGAGCGGGCGTAGATAGGGGTCGATCTTCTGCGCCAGATCGCCGGGCAGGAAACCCAGGCGCTCGCCGGCTTCCACTGCCGGTCGCACCAGTACCAGCCGGCGCACGGTGTTGCTTTCCAGGGCATCGACCGCGCAGGCCACCGCCAGATAGGTCTTGCCGGTGCCGGCCGGACCGACGCCGAAGTTGATGTCGTGGTGCTTGATGTTCCACAGATAGCGCTGCTGATTGGGGCCACGGCCGCGAATCGGCCCGCGCCGGGTGCGGATCAGGATTTCGTCGCCGTCGGGATCGGGATCGCTGAGCAGGGCATCGGCGCCCGCTTCCTGCAGGAACAGATGCACCTGCGCCGGCAGCAGGGTTTCCTCCTGAGTGCTGCGGTACAGCGCTTCCAGCACCGCGATGGCTACCGTAACGGCGTGGGGTTCGCCAATCACCCGGAACTGGTGGCCACGGTTGTTGATCTCCACGCCCAGGCGGCGTTCGACCTGGCGCAGGTGTTCATCCAGATGTCCGCACAGATTGGCCAGCCGGGCATTATCGGCCGGTTCGAGCAGCAGATCCTGGAAATGCGGAGCAGCAAGAGTGAGGTTCAAGGCGGCAGCAGGGTAGGGGATGGGTCAAGGGGGGTGCACAGGCGCCCGCGCAGGGAATTGGGCAGTGCCTCGGTGATGGTGACCTCAGCGAAATGGCCGATCAGGCGCGCCGGGCCAGCGAAATTCACCACGCGGTTATTCTCGGTGCGACCGGATAGTTGTCGCTCATCCTTGCGCGCCGGTCGATCAACCAGAACCCGCTGCACCGTGCCGACCATGGCCGCGCTGATGGCCTGGGCGCTGGCTGCGATGCGCGCCTGCAATTGCGCCAGTCGCGCTTTCTTCACGTCCATCGGCGTGCTGTCGGGCATGCTGGCTGCGGGCGTACCGGGCCGCGGACTGTAGACAAAGCTGAAACTGTGATCAAAGCCGACGGCATCGATCAGCGCCAGGGTTGCAGCGAAATCGGCATCGCTTTCACCGGGAAAACCAACGATGAAATCCGAGGACAGGCTGATATCGGGACGGACCGCGCGCAGCTTGCGGATTTTGGCCTGGTATTCCAGCACACTATGGCCGCGCTTCATCAGCGTCAGGATGCGGTCGGAGCCGCTTTGCACCGGCAGATGCAGGTGACTGACCAGTTGCGGCACGCGCGCGTAGGTCTCAATCAGCCGGTCGGAAAATTCCACCGGATGCGAGGTGGTGTAGCGGATGCGATCAATGCCGGGCACGGCGGCGACGCACTCGATCAGCAGGGCTAGATCGGCACTGTCGCCATCTTCCATCTCGCCGCGATAGGCATTGACGTTCTGGCCGAGCAGGGTCACTTCGCGCACGCCCTGCGCGGCCAGCGCGCTCACTTCGGCGAGCACATCGGCCAGTGGCCGGCTGACTTCCTCGCCACGGGTATAGGGCACCACGCAGAAGGTGCAGTATTTGCTGCAGCCTTCCATGACTGAGACGAAGGCGGTCGGGCCCTCGGCGCGCGGTTCCGGCAGGCGATCGAACTTCTCGATTTCCGGGAAGGAAATATCCACCACCGGGCGCTGTTCGTTCCAGACCGCAGCCAGCATGTCCGGCAGGCGGTGCAGGGTTTGTGGGCCGAACACCAGATCGACGTAGGGCGCGCGGGCCCGCAGCGCCTCGCCTTCCTGACTGGCCACGCAGCCGCCCACGCCGATCAGCATTCCGGGGCGCTGCGCCTTGAGTGCCTTCCACTGGCCAAGCTGCGAGAAGACTTTTTCCTGAGCCTTTTCACGGATCGAACAGGTATTGAGCAGCAGCACATCGGCCTGCCCGGGATCATCGGTGCGTTCCAGTCCATGCGCCACGCGCAGCACATCCGCCATCCGCGCGGAGTCGTACTCGTTCATCTGGCAGCCGTGGGTCTTGATATACAGTTTGCGAGCCATGGGCAATTTTTCAACAATAACAAGGCAAAGCACTATAGCATCGCTGCCGGGTGGGCGCTAGGTGAAGGGCGCTTGCTGCAGCGGCAACCTTAAGGCCCTGAAAGTCAATAATGAGGATGTGATGGAATTTTTCAGCGAATACGGGATATTTCTGGCCAAGACCGCAACCCTGGTCGCGGCAGTGCTGCTGCTGGCCGCCGGTCTTGCGGCGCTGATTGCGCGCGGGGGTGCTGCTGAACGGCCGGGACGGCTGACGGTGCGCTGTCTGAATGCGCATTACGATGAGCTGGCCCTGGCGCTACAGTCGGCGATCCTGCCGAAGAAGGCGCTTAAGCAGTTTCAAAAGGCGCAAAAGGCTGAGGACAAGCAGCGTGACAAGGCTCCTGCACGGCGCCGACTGTTTGTGCTCGATTTTCAGGGTGATCTGCGTGCAGCGGCAGTGGCGTCGCTGCGTGAGGAAGTGACCGCAGTGCTGAATGTGGCCCGTCCGGGTGAGGATGAGGTGTTGCTGCGTCTGGAAAGCGCCGGGGGTCTGGTGCACAGCTATGGTCTGGCGGCAGCGCAGTTACTGCGCCTGCGTGAGCGCGGGCTGCGGCTGACGGTGGCGGTGGATAAGGTCGCGGCCAGTGGCGGCTACATGATGGCCTGTGTCGCTGAGCGCATTGTGGCCGCGCCATTTGCCGTGGTCGGTTCGATTGGCGTGATTGCGCAATTGCCGAACTTCCACCGCCTGCTCAAGAAGCATGATGTCGATTATGAGCAGTTCATGGCCGGGGAATTCAAGCGCACGGTGACGCTGTTTGGTGAGAACACCGAGCAGGGACGGCGCAAGTTTCAGGAGGAAATCGACGACGCGCACGCGCTGTTCAAGGATTTCGTTAAGATCCAGCGGCCGCAGGTGCTGCTGGAGCAGGTGGCCACCGGCGAGCACTGGTATGGTATGCGGGCGCTGGAGTGCCGACTGGTCGATGAACTGTGCACCAGTGATGCCGTGCTGCTGGCAGCCCGTGCTGAAGCGGATGTGTACGAAGTGAGTTATGGCGTGCGCAAGCCGCTGCTGGCGCGGGTGCTGGAGCAGGCCCGCGCCGCTGTGCTGGGACGCGCCTAGCGCTGCTGGGTCAGCCTGTCACTCAGGTCGACCAGTTGCAGGTCGATCTGCGCGAGCGTGCGCGCCAGCTCCTGCAGGTCGGTCCGGGTGGCCATGCCACACTGGCGCAGGAACGGTTCAGTGGGAATCGATGCCATCTGTTCCAGATGATCCCACCAGCGCCGGGTGGTCTGATTCATCCGGGTGATCCAGGTTTCGGCGCGGATGGCGCGCTGGGCCAGATCATCGAGCAGCGTGGCCTGCAGCAGTTGGCCCTGCCGGTACCAGTCCTGCAGCAGGTACGCGCTGTCTGGTGTGGTGGACGGCGTGGCGGCGTTGGCCGGGACCGGTGCGGCGGAGTATTCGGGGGCGGAGGCGTGAATTGTCATCGGATGTTGCGCGAGAGACCCTGTCTTTTAGGGCGGGGAGGGATAGCGCGGAACGCGAAGCGTTCCCCTCTTCTCGCTCTCCTGTTAGGTCAGCTATCAGAGAGTTGAATGGGTGCAGGCTTTACACCTGCCGGGTCGTGAGACTCTGCCCCGTAAAGGGCCTGGTGACGGAAGCCT
>RXIX01000081.1 GCA_003989075.1 Candidatus Competibacteraceae bacterium
GAGCAACTGCGCATCCGCTGCCAGGATCTGACCCAGGCAAACGCGCCCGCCGGGCCACCGGGTCTACTGCTCACCAATCCACCCTATGGCGAACGCCTTGGCGAACATGACGACCTGGCCACGCTCTATGCCACGCTCGGCGAGCGCCTCAAAACCGGGTTCCGCGACTGGCATGCCGCCGTGCTGACCGGCAATCCCGATCTGGGCAAGCGCATGGGCCTGCGCGCGCACAAGACCAACGTCTTCCACAACGGACCTCTGGAATGCCGGCTGCTGCAGTTCCAGGTCGCGCCCGAATTTTTTGTCGACCGCGCCGCCGCCGACCGGCGCAGCCGTGACCAGGTGCTGGAACGGGCACGAGCCGCTGGCGCTGATGCCTTTATCAATCGCCTGCGCAAGAACCTGCGCCATCTGGAACGCTGGGCACAGCGCGAAGGCGTGCATTGTTACCGGCTGTATGATGCCGATCTGCCCGAATACGCGGTAGCTGTGGACCGTTATGAGCAGTGGCTGCATGTGCAGGAGTACGCGCCACCGGCCAGTATCGATCCTGAACGCGCCCACATCCGCCTGGAACAGGTGCGGACGGTGCTACCCGCGTTGCTCGAGTTGCCAGCCGAACAGGTCTTTCTCAAGGTGCGCCAGCGGCAAAAAGGCGCCGATCAGTACCAGAAGCACGACAGCCAGGGGCGCTTTCACGAAGTCCGCGAGGGTGCTGCCCGCTTCCTGGTCAATTTCACCGATTATCTGGATACCGGACTGTTCCTCGATCACCGCACAACCCGGCGGCTGATCGCGGAACAGGCAGCAGGGCGGCGCTTCCTCAATCTGTTCGGCTATACCGGCACTGCCACAGTACAGGCCGCGCTCGGCGGCGCCATCCAGACCACCACCGTCGACCTGTCGGCGACCTATCTGGACTGGGCGGCGCGTAACCTGGCGCTGAACGCCTGCGACGGTCCCCAGCACACGCTGGTACGGGCCGATTGCCGGCAATGGCTGGCACAGGCGCGTGGCCGTTACGATCTGATCTTCATCGACCCACCAACCTTTTCCAATTCCAAACGCCTGCCGGACACTTTTGATGTGCAACGCGACCACGTCGCACTGCTGCGCCAGGCCCTCACCCTGCTGGCGCCGGGTGGGCAACTGCTGTTTTCCACCAACCACCGCAAGTTCCGCTTCGATGGCGCAGCGCTGGCCGGCTGGCGCATCGAGGACTGGAGCCGGCGCACCCTATCGACCGACTTCGCCCGCGACCCGAAAATTCACCAGTGCTGGTGCATTCAGACCGCCTGAATCCGGTCTTCAGGTCATCGGGCGGTTGGGGTTGCGCCACAGCACCTCGATACCACCCTCGTCGCGGGCGAGAATCCGGCACATCACGAACAGCAGATCCGACAGACGGTTCAGGTAAACCCGGGCCTGCTCGCTGATGTCCTCATCACGCGCCAGCGACACCAGACGCCGCTCGGCGCGCCGGCAGATCGCCCGCGCCAGGTGGCAATCGGCCGCTGCCCGCCCGCCGCCGGGCAGGATGAATTCCTTCAGCGGTGGCAAATCGGCATTAAACTGCTCCAGGTCGCTTTCCAACTGCGCCACATCCTCATCCCGCACCGCCTGATAGCCGGGAATACTTAGCTCCCCGCCCAGATCAAAGAGCTTGTGCTGCACGATCTGCAGGGATTGGCGCACCGCCTCGCGCACATCATGCACCAGCACCCGGCCGATCGCACAGTTCAGTTCATCGACCGCGCCGATTGCCTCGATGCGCGGGCAATCCTTGGCCACTCGCTCGCCATTCCCCAGGCCCGTGCTGCCCTGGTCACCGGTGCGGGTGTAAATACGGGAAAGTCGGTTGCCCATCGTCGTTTGCTCCTCGCGTCGTCACACACATATATATAGGAATGAATCGAGCCTGAATGACTCCAGTCCGCCCTGCAACCGCTCAGCCCGTTCGGCTTCACCGCTTGCCGTACCCGCCTGCCATCCTGACCTGCGCGCTTTATGCGGGGCATACCACTATGGCGCGGCTGATTGTACAGCGCGCCGGGTGCTGCGTCTGTTATGAAGCCTCAACGGTTGCATCCTGCTTCCTGCAAACCACTCGCAAAATAAGCTATTTTCAAAATATATTGATATTTTTCAAATAGTTGTGAAAAAAACAGTTTTTATTTAACCGATTGTTTTTAAACATTTTTTTTATTTATTAAAACCTTATCGCAACTGAAATTCACTATTTTTTGTGCAATATTTACAACAGAGATTGCCTATCATTTTTAAAAATGATAAAAAAATTTAACATACTGTTTATAAAGCTTTTTTCATTTTTTTGTCGAACTGAATTTTTTTTAATTAACTATTTGAATTTAAAAAATTTTTTAAAAATTAAGCACTGATTAGCATTAAATTAAAGGCAATAAAAAAATTATTTATTTGCCAATTAGGCACTTGCAAAAAGCACACACACCATGTTTTCATAATCCTCAATGCTGTATAGCAGTAAGTTCCTGCCATAGGCCGGTCGCGGCTTCCGCACCGATCTAGGAACGTCAGGCGACACCGGACATCCAGGCTGGCACCCCGGAATCCGGAGTTGCTTAGGTCGGACCCACGGCGACCGGGAATCCTCCCGGCCCGACCCCAGGAAGGGTCATCGCCGACTCGGAACCCGGGTCCATCGAGCACTTACAGATCGTACTGATCAAGATGGAGGTTCCCATGGAATCCACGGCATGCATCAAGGAGCGATTGACTCTGACCCTGAAATCGAGCCTGCTGTGCGCGGTGATGCTCATACCCGCAGTGGCGCTCGCCGATTCGCCGGAGACAGACCGTGTCGAACAATCGACCCTCGACGCGGTGCGGATTGCTCTGTCCGATACCGCCGCTGAGTCTTCCAGTCCCGCCACGTCTGCGCAGCAGCGCAGAATCAGCCGTCTCTCCGGACATATCCAGCGCAAGTACCGCGTATCCGAAACCAACGCTGATCGCATCGTCTCTGCGGCCGTACGCAGCGCCGAGCGCCACCAGCTGGCCCCGGAACTGATCCTGGCGGTCATTGCGGTCGAATCCACCTTCAAGGAACGCGCTGTCAGCCGCGCCGGCGCCCGCGGCCTGATGCAGGTCCTGCCCAGTGCCCACGGCCGCAAGATTCGCGAAATCGGCGGCACTCATCGCCTGATGGAGGCAGACCAGAACATCCACGTCGGTGCGCGGATCCTGGCGCAATACCTTGACCTGCATTCCGGCAACCTGCGCCGGGCCTTGCTGAACTACAACGGCAGCCTCGGTATGCGTCGTTCGTCCTACCCGGAAAAGATCATGCGGGTTTATAACGACCTGCGTCAGGCCACCATCGAAGGCTGATACCGGATCGACCCCGCCCCACCTTGCGTGGGGCGGCCTTGTCCTTGATCGACACCCCACGCCACAGCGTACCGCCCACTCGCCAGTTCCCCGCATCACCGGGCATCTCGCCTATACTTCCTGTTGTGCCTTCCTGTAACTTTCATGGCGACCCTTCGACTGGACCTTGCCGCATGGATCACGCAACCACCGATCTTTGCATACCGGTGAACATTCCTTCGAACCTGACAGACCCGGCCCCCGTGGAACGCTGGAATCCACCCCTGACCGGCGTGCTGGATCTGTGCATTGCCCGCGATGGCACCTGGTATCACGAAGGCCGCATCATCCGCCGGGAAGCCCTGGTGCACCTGTTCGCCCGCGTCCTGCGCCGCGAAGAGGACGGCCATCATTACCTGGTCACGCCGGTGGAAAAATGGCGCATCCGCGTGGAACTCGCGCCTTTCCGGGCAGTGCGCCTCGACATCGAGGGCTGCGGTCGTAACCAGTCACTGCACTTCACCACTAACTTGGGCGATACGGTCACCGTTGACAGCGCGCACCCCCTGCAGGTCGAGTACCCGGTGCCCGGCGGCGAACCGGTGCCCCTGCTCCTGGTGCGCGGCCGCCTGCAGGCCCTGCTCACCCGGGCGGCCTTCCTGGAACTGGCTACGCTTGGTGAAGCCCGCGAAGATGGTCATTTCGGTGTCTGGAGCCGGGGCTGTTTCTTCAGTCTTGGCCGGCTCGATGATTCGGACTGACTGAGGAGATCGCCACCATGCGCCATGCCCTGCTAGCCCTGCTGCGCGCAGTGGTGCTCCTGCCGTCGATGCTGATGGTCCTGATCATCCGCGCCGCTCAGTGGCTGGTGGCACCGCTGGCCCTGTTGCTGCAACTGCTGATCGCCGTCCCGCTGGCCCTGCACCGAGTACGTCAGCCGCTGCGGCCACGCTTTATACCGATTGATGAAGTGGAATGGCCTGATGCTGCCTGGATCGAAATGCGCAATACCAGCGATGCACTGAACGCCGATGGATTTGTTGTCGCCGGCGACTTCCGCAACACCGATCTGATTCAAGGCGCGGTGCTGTGGCTGCGCCTGTTCGGACAGCCTGGGCACGGCGTGGTCGCGCTGGCCGCACACCTGGAGTTCACGCACGGCATCCGCCCATTGCGGCGCTTCATCACCTTCGCCAGCGGTTTCACCGATGGTCGTGTTCTGGAAACCAACAACCTGGATCTGCCCTACAGCCTGCCCACACCAGCCTACCTGGCGCGCGTGCAGCTCAAGGATGTCTGGGACGCACGGGCGCTGTATAGCCTGCATAGCGGCCTGATCACCAGCCTGGGTAAAAACCCTGGCACGGACTGGCTGACCGGTGTCCGCCATGATCCCCTGAGCCTGCTCAGCCACAGCTATCAGCGCGAAATCGAAGCGCTAGCCCGCACCGGCTGGCTGCACCTGGACCCGGCCGGCGGCCCTTGCCGACTGACACTCCGCGCTGCGCTGCGCGGTGTCTGGCGTCAGGCCTGGCCGCTATCCAGCCTGTACCTGAACGCCGCTCATCGTCAGGCCAGCGCACTGCTCGCAGGTCACGGGCTGGATGTCGCCGCCTGCACCGGCAGCGCCAGTAGCATTCTGGTCGAACAGCAACTGCTGCCAGCCGCAACCACGGTGAGCACAGTCAAAAATGGCCATGATCTGCTCCAGTCCCTGCTCCAGCGCATCGACGCCGAAGCCCTGCTCGACTCGGTCGTTGCAGAACTGGAAAGCGATACGGATGGAATGCCATGCGTCCATGAATTCCGCTATACCTTCCAGGGCTATGCCGATCAGCCCTCGCGCCGCATTCGCCGCCTGTGGAGCTTTGAACTGCTCCTCGATGTCCGCGCCGGCCGCATCGCCTGCACTGCCTGCGACCGCGATCACGAACAGGCCGCCGACAGCGCCGAATGGATCGCGCTCAGCGCAGAACCCCCGCTGCAGCCCCTGATTCTGGGCAGCGACGTGCGCGATCTGGACCAAATTCTCCCCATGGCCTGGGCACTGCTGCGCGAACAGGCTCCCGGCAAGCCGTTGTCCGCAGATTCGGCCTCGCTGTATCTCGGCGAGAATGGCCAGCCACGCTGGCAAATCGTCGCCTGGGGCAGCGACGATCAGCCGCTGCAGATCCTGCTGGACGCGCGATCGGGCGTCCGTCTGAACGATTGAGCGCGCACCCGACATGGGCTGCTCTACAATGGCCCTGCCTGTGCGCCCGGATTCTGTTCCGGAACCTTTTCATCCCTTATCACTGAGGAAACAATCCCATGCTGGAAGGGTTTTCCGCATTTGTCATCGGTTTGGCCGTACTGGCCATCATTCTGGTGTTCCTGGGTGTGAAGTCGGTGCCGCAGGGCATGGAATACACCGTTGAGCGCTTTGGCCGCTACACCGAAACCCTGCGCCCCGGCCTGAACCTGATCATTCCGGTCATTGACCGCATCGGCCATAAAATCAATATGATGGAAACGGTGCTGGACGTACCCTCGCAGGAAATCATCACCAAGGACAATGCCATGGTGCGGGTCGATGGCGTGGTGTTCTATCAGGTGCTGGATGCCGCCAAGGCCGCCTACGAGGTCAATCAACTGGAGTTCGCCATCCTCAACCTGACCATGACCAATGTGCGCACGGTGATGGGTTCCATGGACCTCGACGAGCTGCTCTCCAAGCGCGATGAAATCAACAGCCGACTGCTCAACGTAGTTGATGAGGCCACCACGCCCTGGGGTGTTAAGGTCACCCGCATTGAAATCAAGGATATCGCCCCGCCCAAGGATCTGGTCGATTCAATGGCGCGGCAGATGAAAGCCGAGCGGGATAAGCGCGCAGCGATCCTCACCGCTGAAGGCGAGCGACAGGCCGCCATCCTGGCTGCCGAGGGCCAGAAACAGGCCGCAATTTTGGAAGCCGAGGGCCGCAAGGAATCGGCGCTGCGTGATGCCGAGGCCCGTGAGCGCCTGGCCCAGGCCGAGGCTCGTGCCACGCTGATGGTCTCGGAAGCCATCAGCAAGGGCAGCGTGCAGGCAATCAACTACTTTGTGGCGCAGAAGTATGTGGAAGCGGTGGCGAAACTGGCCGCCGCGCCCAATCAAAAGGTCCTGCTGATGCCGCTGGACACTTCAGGGCTGGTCGGTACCCTGGCCGGGGTTGCTGAACTGGCCCAGGAGGCCCTGTCCAAGACCGGAGCCCGCTCGTGATCGACTGGCCGCTGCAACCGGTTTACTGGAACTGGTGGCTGCTCGGCGTCATTCTGATGGCGATCGAGGCGCTCGTCCCGGGTTTCTTCTTCCTGTGGATGGGCGTAGCGGCGCTGCTGGTCGGGCTGGTGCTGGTGCTGATACCGGATATGGGCTGGAACTGGCAGATGCTGCTGTTCGCGACCCTGTCGGTTGGCTCGATCGTCGCCTGGCAGGTGCGGCTGCGGCACCACCCGACCCGTACCCGCGATCCCCTGCTCAACCGGCGCGGTCATCAGTACATCGGCCGGGTGTTCACCCTGGAAGCGGCGGTCGTCAACGGCCATGGCAAGGTCCGGGTCGACGATAGCTCCTGGAAAGTGCTGGTCGATCAGGATTGTCCGGCTGGAACCCGGTTGCGCATCATCAGTGTCGATGGTGTGATGCTGCGCGGCGTCATCGACGCCCCGGCTGAACCGGCGCTGGCAGCCCATACCCACACTCAACCTTAACTCAAATTCAGACGAGACGAGTCATGTCTTCGATTGCCTTGATCACCGGCGCTACTTCTGGCTTTGGCGCCGCCTGTGCCCGGCGCTTTGCCGCTGCAGGCTGGACCCTGGTGCTGTGCGGCCGCCGCCAGGAGCGTCTGGAACTGCTGCGCGCCGAGCTGGCCATGACCGTACCGGTGCATACCTTTGCGCTCGATGTGCGCGACGAGGCGGCGGTTAATGCTGCCATAGCCACCCTGCCGGCTGAGTTTGCCGCTGTGGATCTGCTGGTCAACAACGCCGGTCTGGCCCTGGGTCTGGAGCCTGCCCAGCGTTGCGACATGGCGGACTGGCACACCATGATCGACACCAACATCAAGGGACTGTTGTACTGCACACGGGCGATCCTGCCGGGGATGATCGCGCGCGATCAGGGGCACATCGTCAATATCGGCTCGGTAGCGGGCACCTATCCCTACCCCGGTGGCAATGTCTACGGCGCCAGCAAGGCCTTCGTCAAGCAGTTCTCGCGCAATCTGCGCGCCGATCTGCTCGGCAGCCGGGTACGGGTGAGCAACCTGGAGCCGGGCATGGCGGAAAGTGAATTTTCGCAGGTGCGCTTCAAGGGGGATGAACGCCAGGCAGCGCAGGTTTATGCCGGCACCGAACCCCTGCGTCCGGAGGATATTGCCGATATCGTGTTCTGGGTGGCGACCCGCCCGGCACATGTCAACATCAACAGCGTCGAAGTGATGCCGGTGTGCCAGGCGTTCGCTCCATTCGCAGTCAGCCGCAACCACCCAGACGGGAACTGAGCGCTACTTCTGTTCGGTGACCAGATTGCCGCCACTAAAATCGGACATGCTCGCCGACACGGGAGTCACCACAGGCCGGCGGCGATCCAGCCCAGCCGCCGCATCCCGCTCCTGGCACAGGCGCATCCATATCCGACTGGTCAGCCGATAGTAGATCACGAAGGCGACCAGGAACGTGTAAAACTGCACGGACTCGGGTATGCCGATCCACCAGGCCCCCGCCCCAAGCGCGCCGCTCGCGGCACTCAGAGCCAACATGCGAGCGGTCACTTGGCCATCGGACAGGCCACGACTGAGCAAGAGGTGGTGCAGGTGCTGGCGATCGGGATTAAACGGGCTTTGCCGGGCACGAATTCGCCGCAGCATGACCGTCACCGTATCCATCAGCGGCAATCCCAAAATCCACACCGCTGTCATCGGCGCCATCACCCGCTGCTCGCCCTGCGACAGATGCACGACAAACCAGCTCAGGGCAAAACCCAGCATCATGCTACCGGCGTCGCCCATGAACACGCTCGCGCGCGCCCGCCCGGGATGACGCAGGTTAAAGCACAGGAAACCCGCGATCGCCAGCGCCAGCGCCAGCAGGGTCTGAACATCCTCAACATGCATGATGGGCCCGGTCGCGGCCACGGCAACCAGCCACAGCACGGCTATCAGCGCCACGCCACCGGCCAGCCCGTCCAGTCCATCAATCATGTTGATGGCGTTGACCATGCCGACCACGCTAAAAATAGTGAAGGGAATCGCCGCCAGACCGAGCGTGACTGCGCCCAGACCAAACAGGTCACCCAGATCGTTGAGCTGGATACCTGCTCCCAGTGCCATCAACAGCACGGCGGCGATTTCAAACAGGAACCGGCTCGCTGGGCGGACTGCATGCAGATCATCGTAGAGACCGACCAGAGCCATCAGCCAGATACTCAGTAGGAAGATGGTATAGGCATCGATTTTCTCAGGCAGCAGCACAATACTCACGCTTGCGGCCATGCACATGGCGATACCACCAATCAGCGGCACCGGACGGTGATGGTGCTTGCGGGTAGAAGGATGATCGACCCAACCCCACGCTAGTGCCGGTCGACTCAGCAGGAGAATCAACCCCACGCTGCAGAAAAAGGCCATGAACAGCGCCCCATACTGCTCGGTGAATAGATGCATCGGCTTACTCTTGAGTGGGTTGCAGACCTAGATTGCCACAGCACATGTGCTGCTCCAGCTTCTCTTATCGCACAATATGAAGGCGTTTATGATCGGCTTTACCGACATCTCAATCCTGGTTGTACTGAATTAAAACTTTCAAACTCAGCAAGTTCTCGGAAGTGAGCATAATCGACCAGCACCTTCCATGCAACTTGATCAATTCAACCAAGGTCAGGATCCACACCCGTTCGCATCAATTAGATCCTCAACATTCATCAAGAATAGTGCCTTTTTGTCTCCTTACAATAACAAGTAATGTCTCATAAAAAACACAACGGGTCCTGCCATTGCTGAACGCAGGTGCCTGAAATTCACCCATAATTCCGCGGGTCGGACTTTAACCTGACTTTTTTAGTCCACAGGAGCGGTCCAAGCCCAACCCACCAACCGGGGCAGCGCCTCAGGCACCGCGCAGGATGCGGCGTTCGCGCAGGTCGTTCAACACCCGTTCCACGCACAGGTCCACCGAATCGCGCTCGGTGTCAATCACCAATTCCGGACGCTCGGGCGGCTCGTAGGGTGAATCAATACCGGTGAAATCCTTGATCACTCCAGCGCGAGCCTTGGCATACAGGCCTTTGGGATCACGGCGTTCGCAGGCTTCCAGCGAGGCATGCACATAAACCTCGATGAATTCGCCCTCCGGCACCAGCGCCCGCACCATGGTGCGATCAGCGCGGAAGGGCGAAATGAAGGCGGTAATCACGATCAGACCGGCATCAACGAACAGCGCCGCCACTTCACCGATGCGGCGGATATTTTCCACCCGGTCAGCGTTGGAAAAACCCAGATCCTGGTTCAGGCCATGGCGGACATTGTCGCCATCGAGCAGATAACTGTGATAGCCGCGCTGGAACAGGCGCTGCTCCAGGGCATTGGCCAGAGTCGACTTGCCCGAGCCCGACAGGCCGGTTAGCCAGATCACACAGGGCCGCTGCGCCTTTTGATTGGCGCGCTGGCGCTTGCCAACCTTGTGTTCGTGCCAGACCACATTGCGCGACTTGTCGATCAGCGCCTGGGTCACCGGACGCACGATCATGCCCGCGCCGACAGTGATATTACTGATACGGTCGATGAGGATGAAACCGCCGGTGCCGCCGATCTCATCGTAGGCATCGAAGGGGACCGGCTGGTTGAGACTGAAGCGGCAATAGCCGATCTCGTTCAGGCCGAGCTCGTCGGCGCGCTGGTGCTCCAGCGAGTTGACGTCGATACGATGGTGCAGCACGGTGGGCGTCGCCGGCAACAGCCGGGTGGCCAGTTTTAGATCGTACTGGCGGCCCGGCAACAGCGGCGCATCGGCCATCCAGACCACGCGGGCGTCGAAGGCATCGGCCACCGCCGGCAGCTTGTCGGGATGCACCAGCAGATCGCCGCGGCTGATGTCGATCTCATCGGCCAGGGTCAGGGTCACCGCCTGACCGATAGCGGCCTGAGCGACATCGCCCTCAGCGGTGACGATGCGCTCGACACGGCTGCGCCGCCCCGAGGGCAGCGCCACGACTTCGTCACCAGGACGCACCTGACCGGCGGCGATGGTGCCGCAAAAACCGCGAAAATCCAGATGCGGCCGGTTGACGTACTGCACCGGGAAACGAAAATCACGCAGGTTGTAATCGGCGTCAACCTTAACCTGTTCCAGATGCTGTAACAGGGTCGGCCCCTTGTACCAGGGCATCGCCGTCGAGGGCTGGACCACGTTATCGCCGCGCAACGCCGAAACCGGGATACAGCACACTTCGCGCACGCCGAGCTTGGTCACAAACTCCTGATAATCCTCGCAGATGCGCGCGAACACCGCCGGATCGTGACCGACCAGGTCCATCTTGTTGACCGCCAGCACCAGATGGCGAATGCCAAGCAGCGAGACGATGAAGCTGTGGCGGCGGGTCTGGGTCTGCACGCCTTTGCGGGCATCGACCAGCAGAATGGCCAGTTGTGCGGTCGAGGCACCGGTGGCCATGTTGCGGGTGTACTGCTCGTGACCGGGCGTGTCGGCAATGATGAACTTGCGCTTCTCGGTGGAGAAATAGCGGTAGGCGACATCAATGGTGATGCCCTGCTCGCGCTCCGACTGCAGGCCATCCACCAGCAGCGCCAGGTCGAGTTCCTCGCCGGTGGTGCCGTACTTGGTGGTATCGCGGCGCACGGCAGCCAGTTGATCCTCGTAGATCAACTGGGTGTCATACAGTAGGCGGCCGATCAGCGTGCTCTTGCCGTCATCGACGCTGCCGCAGGTGATGAAGCGCAGCAGGTCCTTTTGCTCGTGGGTTTTCAGGTAGGCCTGGATATCGGTTTCGATCAGGGGGGAGGCATGTGACATGGCTTCAGGTTCCCGCGGGTGTCCGGTCAAAAATAGCCTTGGCGCTTCTTCTCTTCCATGGAACCGGCCGCATCATGGTCGATCAGCCGCCCCTGGCGTTCAGAGTGACGGGTGAGCAGCATCTCCTGGATGATCTCGGGCAGCGTGGTGGCATTTGAGTGAATTGCCCCAGTCAGCGGGTAGCAGCCAAGGGTACGGAAGCGCACCCGCTCCAAGCGCGGCGTCTCGCCCGGTGCCAGCGGCATGCGCTCGTCATCGACCATGATCAGGGTACCGTCGCGCTCGACCACTGGCCGCTCGGCGGCAAAGTACAGCGGCACGATCGGAATATTTTCCAGGTAGATGTACTGCCAGATATCCAGTTCAGTCCAATTGGAAAGCGGAAACACGCGGATACTCTCACCCTTGTGTACCCGGCCGTTGTACAGGTTCCACAGTTCTGGACGCTGGTTCTTGGGATCCCAGCTATGGTTGCGGTCGCGGAACGAGTAGACCCGTTCCTTGGCCCGCGAGCGTTCCTCGTCGCGGCGGGCGCCACCGAAGGCGGCATCGAAGCCGTAGCGGTCCAGCGCCTGCTTAAGCGCCTGGGTTTTCATCACGTCGGTATGCACGCGGGAACCGTGGCTGAACGGGTTGATCCCGGCGCGCACACCGTCCTCGTTAGTGTGCACGATCAGTTCCAGTCCCAGCTGCCGCGTCTGCTCATCGCGAAACTTGATCATCTCGCGGAATTTCCAGGTCGTGTCGACGTGCAGCAGCGGAAACGGCGGCTTACCGGGATAGAATGCCTTCAGCGCCAGATGTAGCATCACCGCGGAATCCTTGCCGATCGAGTACAGCATCACCGGCTTTTCAAACTCGGCGACGACCTCGCGGATGATATGGATGCTCTCGGCTTCGAGCTGTTTGAGATGAGTCAAGCGATAGGAGGAGTCCATGGGGTCCAGTACGTTGGATATGAAACGGGAAGCGGCGCACGGGCCGGTTAATAAGATGCGATTCTACCGATCTCAGTCTTAACAAAAAAGACTGGTTATAGAAAATATTTTTCTCAATAACATTTTGTTATATATCTATGCTGAGCAGGCATTCGGTTAGCCGGATTCTGGCCTTTATCGCCCCGCTGGTGCTGGCGGCGGCATGCGCCAGCCATGGCAACAGCGGCACCCGCATGCCATCGGCTCCCGCGGATCTGGTTGCCCTGAACAGCGCCATCAATCAGCAGGGACGATTCTGCGCGCGCGATTACTGCCTGGAAGACTGGCCAGAAGCCACCGAACTGGACACGCTCGCCGAGTGGGATTGCAAGGCCTACGCCGTGGCCAAGGCGGCGCGCTTGCTGAGCACCGGTTATGCGCCGACACGGCTGGAATATGTGCTGATTGACGGTCCGCCGCTGCGGGTCACGCATGCCGCGCTGCTGGTGGACGGACGCTGGGTGCTGGATATCGGCGTGCGCTGTCAGGTGTGTGAACTGGACCAGTTCCGGGCCGGGTTGCGGGTCAGTGGACGCCTGCCGGTCACCGAACTGCCCTATCTGCGCCGGGCACTGCGCGCGGCGGGATCCTGAGCAGTTGCCCGATCGTGGAACCCGCCCGCCGGGATCATGCTACAACGCAA
>RXIX01000082.1 GCA_003989075.1 Candidatus Competibacteraceae bacterium
ACGCAGCACTGAACATTCTCCGTATGGGGCATCATACGCTGGCTCTGAAGTGAGTCAGGAATCCCCTCCCTTCAGGGCCTGCCCCCGCGTAGGCGGGGGGCGGGGAGGATGTCAATACAGCCACAACGTGCTACCGCTCTCCTTGCCTTATCAGCGGCTTGGCCGTATCTTTGCGCGCTTGTTTCACCACCCCTCATGAAGGAAGGAACACTCCGTGTCGAGTCATGACCCGCAGATCATGTTCGTATTCCCTGGACAGGGCTCCCAGTATGTTGGCATGGGTAGCGACCTGATCCGCGACTTCCCGGTTGCCGCGCGTCTTTACGCACACGCCAGCGACATCCTGGGCTATGACCTGGTAAAACTCTGCCAGGAGGGGCCGGAAGAAACCCTCAAGCTGACCCGCTACACCCAACCGGCCCTGCTCACCCACTCGCTGGCCTGCCTGGACATCTTCCGCGAACTGACCGGCGGGCAGGTCAAGCCAGTACTCGCCGCCGGCCACAGCCTCGGCGAATACTGCGCCCTGGTCGCTGCCGACGCCCTGGATTTCGCTACCGCCCTGCGCCTGGTGCAGCAGCGCGGCGAGTGCATGGGCACTTATGGCGAAGGTGAAATGCTGGCCTTCCCGCTGCATCTGGACACGGTGCGGCCATTGGCGGAACAGTACTTCTGCGCCATCGCCGCCTGCAATCTGGCCGATCAGACCGTAGTCGGCGGGCGCGGCGAGGATCTCGACCGGCTTACCGAGGCTGCCCTGGCCCAGTTTCCGCGCAAGAAGCCGACCCGGCTCAAGACCGAGGGCGCCTTCCACACCTTCTACATGATCGCTGCCGCCCTGCACTTCCGGCCGATGCTCGACGCCGCGACCCTGCAGGCCCCGGCGATCCGCGTACTCTCCAACTACACCGGCGGCCATCACGACGCGGATCCGGCCACGATCAAGACCCGGCTGTTTTTCCAGCTCTTCAACCCGGTGAACTGGATCGGCAATCTGGAAACCGCCTTCCATGACGGCATCAACACTATCGTCGAATTCGGCGGCGGCCTCGGCAGCGGCCCCAACCCCGAGGACAAGCGGCCCAACCTGGAAAGCATGATCAAGAAGGCACTGCGCGGTTCCGATTTCAGCGTGCAGCATCACACCGCCATCAATAGCCAGACCCTGCGCAGCGCGGCCGAGGCCCTGTGCCGATGAGACGCCTTGACGCTCTGCAAGCCCAGCGCCGCCGCCTGCTCAGTCAGGAAACCCTGAAGCGCTCCCACCGCCGCTGTGAACTGATCCGCAGCCTGCCGGGCAACGATGCGCCCATCGCCCCGACGCTCGCCAGTGTTCCACCGGTTGCTGAGCACCCAACCCCAGCATCCAAATCTTCTTGAGCGTAGCGCCACCCGTCATGCGCCCCATGCAGATGGGCGGTCGCGCATCCATGATTTTTCGCAATTCCATGCAACGACTATCCGGCCCCTATCTATTTCAGCTACCCTTAGCGGGTTAGGATTGGTCGTTGCACAATCGACCGGGTTTTGCGCCCATCCGCAGCGCATCTTGCTTCCTGACTGTTTTTCCCCGCACGCCATCACAAAAACCAGACCCGCGTAACCCGGACGCGGGCCGTCGGGCGATTGTCGATCATCCGTTTTTCGCTTCAACCGCATCACACCTTCATGAGGATCTGTGCATGATCTCTGAGAAACAGCTCGAAATCCTGCGGGAACGCCGCGCCAAGGTCATGGCCGGTGGTGGCGAGGACAAGCTCCAGGAACGCCATGCCAAGGGTCTGCTCGGTGCCCGTGAGCGCCTGCTGGCTCTGTTCCAGCCCGATACCTTCCAGGAAATCGCCACCCACGCCAAGCACGCCGGCAAGCACTTTGGTCTGGCCGACAAGGAACTGCCTTCGGATGGCGTAGTGGTCGGCACCGGCTTTGTCGATGGCCGGCCCGTTGCAGCGTTCAGCCAGGATTTCACAGTTATGGGCGGCACGCTTGGCAAGATGCACGCCAAGAAAATCGTGCAGTCCATGCAGCTTGCCCTGAAGATTGGCGTGCCAGTGGTGGCGTTTAAGGACTCGGCCGGCGCCCGCATCCAGGAAGCGGTCGACGCGCTGTCCGGCTATGGCGAGGTGTTCTACAACAACGTCCTGCTCTCGGGCGTGGTGCCGCAGATCGCCATCATCGCCGGTCCCTGCGCCGGTGGCGCATCGTACTCGCCGGCGCTGATGGACTTCATCATCATGACCCGCAACAACGCCTACATGTTCATCACCGGCCCCGAGGTGATCAAGGCGGTCACCGGACGCACCACCAGTCTGGACGATGTCGGCAGCGCCGAGATGCACGCCACGGTCAGCGGCAACGTGCACTTCATTGCTGAGGATGACCGCCACGCCATCCAGATCGCCAAGACTCTGCTCAGTTACCTGCCCTCCAACAACACCGAGGACCCGCCGCACCATCCCTACCCGGATCTCGACCTGTCGCCGGATGAAGAGATCAACGCTCTGATTCCGGAAACCTCCGCCGAACCGATGGATGTCAAGCTGATTATCAACCGTCTGGTCGATAATGGTCAGTTCCTGGAAATCCATGCCGGCTGGGCGGGCAATATCGTGGTCGGCTTTGCCCGTATCCAGGGCATCGTAGTCGGCATTCTGGCCAACCAGTCGCTGGTCAAGGCCGGGGCGATGGATATCGACTCGTCCGACAAGGGCGCGCGCTTCATCCGCTTCTGCAACGCCTTCAACATCCCGCTGGTCACGCTGGTCGATGTACCCGGCTTCCTGCCCGGCATCGAGCAGGAGCGCGGCGGCATCATCCGCCATGGCGCCAAGATGCTCTACACCTACGCATCGGCGACGGTGCCAAAGATCACCATCATCCTGCGCAAGGCCTACGGCGGCTCCTATCTGGCGATGTGCGCCCAGGAGATGGGCGCCGACGCGGTCTATGCCTGGCCGACGGCAGAAATCGCCGTGATGGGCGCGGAAGGTGCGGTCAACATCCTCTATCGCAGCGAACTCAAGGGCGCTGAGGACCGCAAGGCCAAGGCCAAGGAACTGGTCGAGGAATACCGCGCCAAGTTCGCCTCGCCCTACATGTCGGCTTCGCGCGGCTACATCACCGACGTCATCGAGCCCGCCGATACCCGCGCCACCATCACCCTGGCGCTGCGCAAGCTGCTGACCAAGCGCGAACTGCGGCCCGCCAAGAAGCATGGCGACATTCCGCTCTGATCCGCCCTGCCCGCACTGGAATCCGCAACCATGAAAAGCTACACCACGCTCGACGCCATCGGCGACATGTTGGTGATCTACGGCATCGTGATCGTGATCTCGATGCTGGTCGCGGCGATTATTCGCGGCATTGTCTGGGCGCTCTCGCGACAGGCGCAGGACGCATCGACCCCGGCGCCGATCAAGACACCGGCTGCGCCCGTGCCGCAACTGGCCAGCGCCGGCATTCCCCAGGAACACCTGGCCGTGATCACCGCAGCCGTAGCCGCGATGATGGGTGCACATCGCATCATTCACATCGAAGCGCCCCGGCGCGGCTTTAGCTGGACGTCCGAGGCACGCACGGTCCATCACACGTCGCACGCGCCGCGCGCGCCGCACTGAATCCACACGACCCTTTCCCCTTTTCAACCTTAACGAGAGCGCAATCCATGGAGAAGAAATTCCGCATCACGGTCGAGGGCAAGCAATATGTCGTTACGGTCGAGGATATTTCGATCGAAGGCGTGCAGAACCTGTACCCGGAACCAGGCAGCATGAGTGTCGTACCGCCGCAGCCGGCTACGGTATCCGCCGCGCCCGCGCCGGTCGCTGCACCTGCCGCCGCGCCCAGTGCCTCCGGTGCCGGCGATGAAGTCGCACCGCTCGGCGGCGTGGTGCAGACCGTCCATGTCAGCGTCGGCCAGGCGGTCAATGAAGGCGACAAGCTGGTGTCGCTGGAAGCGATGAAGATGATCACCCATGTCGTCGCCAAGCGCGGTGGCACCGTCAGCCGCGTTGCCGTCAAGCCAGGCGATCCGGTCGATGCCGGGCAGGTGTTGCTGACCATCGGCTAAGGCCGGGGAGCGTTCCACATGGAATCCCTGAACTTTCTTGATCTTTTCCAGGGCGTCAACACCCTGGTGCAAGGATTCTCCACCGACCCCAAGATCGCCTTTGGCCGGGTGTTCCTGATTTTCCTGGGAATCCTGCTGCTCTATCTCGGACGCAAGGGCGTTCTGGAAGCCCTGCTGATGATTCCGATGGGGCTGGGCATGGCAACGGTCAACGCCGGCGTGATGTTTTTCTCCGCCTACGATCCGGCGACCGGTATGAACATCGCCGCCGGCCAAACGCAGCAATTGCCCGGCACCTTGTTCGTCGCTCCGTTGGCGCAGGACACTAATGCGCTGGTGAACATCCTGCAAATCGACTGGCTGCAGCCGATCTACACCTTCATGTTCAGCAATGGTCTGATCGCCTGTCTGGTGTTCATGGGCATTGGTACCCTGCTGGATGTCGGCTTCGTCATGGCCCGGCCATTTCAGAGCATGATTCTGGCCCTGTTCGCTGAATTGGGAACGGCGGTGGTCTTTCCGATCGCGGTAGCAATGGGCCTGAATCCAGGGCAGGCGGCGGCGGTCGCGACCATCGGCGGCGCTGATGGGCCGATGGTATTGTTCACGTCGCTGCAACTGGCTCGGGATTTATTCGTGCCGATCACTGTGGTGGCCTATCTCTACCTGGGATTGACCTATGGTGGCTATCCATACCTGATCAAGCTGATGATTCCGGAACGGCTGCGCGCCTTGCCGATGCCGGTGGAAAAGACCCGCACCATCACCTCGAACGAGAAACTGGTGTTCGCCGTGATCGCCTGCGTGCTCCTGAGCCTGTTGTTCCCAGTGGCATCGCCGCTGCTCCTGTCGCTGTTCCTGGGTGTGGTCATTCGCGAAAGCGATCTGCCCAATTTCTATGAACTGTTCTCCAACACAGTGCTGTACGGCTCAACCTTCTTCCTAGGGCTTTTGTTGGGTGTGCTGTGCGAGGCCAACACAATCCTGAATCCAGTGGTGTTGAAATTGTTGGTGCTGGGCATTCTGGCGCTACTGATTTCCGGCATCGGCGGGATTCTGGGCGGCTATGTGATGTACTACTGGTCGGGTAAGAAATACAACCCGGTCATCGGTATCGCCGGGGTGAGTTGCGTGCCGACCACGGCTAAAGTCGCACAGAAGTCGGTAGGGCCGGGGGTCATCATCCTGCCGCACGCCTTGGGCGCTAATATCAGTGGTGTGATCACCAGCGCTATTTTCGCCGCAACCCTAATTGCCTTCCTGCTGCCCATGATGCAGCGAGGCTAATCCCCTTCAACCCGGCGGTTTGCTGGACGCGACCCGCCGGTTTCAATATTTCTACCACCGCTTGACACTGCGCATTTCCACGCCATCATTAGATAGTAATCAATTACTATCTTAATGAGCGCCTCATGATGCCCGCCAAAACCCGCCTGTCCACCGAGGAGCGGCAACAGGAAATCGTCCACGCCGTACTGCTGCTGGCCACCGCGAACAGTCCCGACGCCATCACCACCCAGGCTATCGCCCAGCATATCGGCCTGACCCAGGGCGCGGTATTCCGCCATTTTCCAAGCCGGGAAGCGATCTGGCTGGCGGTGATCGACTGGCTGGAGCAAAACCTGGGCGATGCCATCGCTACCGCCCTCGACACCGCCTGCAACCCGGTGGAAGGTCTGCAACGGCTGTTCAATGCCCATGTCGCCTTCATCGCCGCCCATCCATCCGCGCCACGGCTGGTGTTCAACGAGATGCAAAAGCCCGCCGATAACCCGGTCAAGCAGCGGGTACGCGGCCTGCTCGACCGCTACCGGCAGCGCGTGACCGCACTGCTGGCACAGGCCAAAACCCTGGCGCTGGTCGATCCGGCGCTTGATGAAACCGCCGCTGCCACCCTGTTCATTGGCACGATTCAGGGACTGGTGATGCAAAGCCTGCTTGCCGGCGATCCGCGTGGCCTGCCCGCCGCCGCCGAGCGCCTGCTGCCCCTGTATCTGCGCGGTATCGGCGCGCGCCCCTCATGAACGTTCACCGTCTGCGCCCATTGCTACTGCTGACGCTGGCGGGCGCACTGCTCGGTGGTTTCGGCTATCTGATCGTCCGCAGCGGACCGCTGGCCACTATCCCGGTCACCATCGTTCAGGTGGAGCGCCGCGACCTGCAACCGACGCTGTTTGGTATCGGCACGGTGGAAGCCCGCCGCGCCTATGCCATCGGTCCAACCACGGCAGGCCGGGTCCAGCAGGTGCGCGTCGATGTCGGTGATGTGGTCGCCGCCGGCCAGCAGGTAGCAGACATGGACCCGGTGGACCTGGATGAACGCATCGCCGCCGCACAGGCCGCCCTGGCGCGGGCGGGCAATGCACGGACCGCCGCCGAGGCCCTGGTGCAGGAAATGCAAAGCCGGCTGGAGCTGGCTGAGAGCAACGCCCGCCGCTTCACCGATCTGCGCCGTCAGGGCTTCGTTACGCAGGAAGCGGCCGATAGCCGGCAGCACGAGGTCAACGCCGCACGCACCGCGCTGGCCGCCGCCCAAGCCAATCGCGATGCTGCCGGGCAGGAACGCGAGCGCCTGCTGGCCGAACAGGCGGCTGCGATGAAGCTGCGCGCCAATAGCCAGTTGCGCAGTCCGGTGGCCGGGCTGGTGATCGCCCGCGACGCCGAACCCGGTTCGACCGTGGTCGCCGGGCAAAGCGTGCTGCAACTGATCGACCCGGCAAGCCTGTGGCTGCGGGTGCGCATCGATCAGGGCCGTTCCAGTGGGCTGCGCGCCGGACTGCCCGCCGAGATCGTGCTGCGCTCCCGGCCCGACGAACGCTTTCCCGGCCAGGTCACGCGGGTGGAGCTGATCGGGGACAGCGTGACCGAGGAAAAAATGGCCTACGTCAGCTTTGCGCACCGCCCGGACGACGTCGCGCTTGGCGAATTGGCGGAAATCACCCTGCGCCTGCCTGCCCTGCCGCATGCGCTGGTTGTGCCCAATGCCGCAGTGCAACGGCTCGCCGGGCAGGAGGGCGTGTGGCTGCTGAGCGCGGAGAACACGGCGCACTTCCAGGCGCTGCGCTTTGGCATTCGTGATCTGGACGGTGCCGTGCAACTGCTGGACGAACCGGCGGCGAATGCCTGCGTCATCGTGCACAGCGGGCGGGAATTGCATGAGGGCGATGCAGTCAGGCCCAGCCCGGCCCTGAGCGGAGATGGTCGATGATCAATCTGGCCGGGCGCGATATTCTCCATTCCTGGGGCAAGTACGCCTTTACCGGGCTGGGACTGGGGCTGCTGATCGGCGTTACCCTGTCCATGGCCGGCATCTATCGCGGCATGGTCGATGACGGCAAGGCGCTGCTCGGCAACAGTGGCGCGGACCTGTGGGTGGTACAGCAGGACACCCTCGGCCCCTACGCCGAACCTTCCAGCCTGCGCGATGATCTTTACCGCAGCCTGCTTGGCCTGCCGGGTGTACAGCGCGCCGCCAACGTCACCTATCTGACCATGCAGGTGCGGCACGCGGACCAGGATACGCGGGTGATGGTGGTCGGGATGCAGCCCGGCCAACCCGGCGCGCCGCGCTATCTGATTGCCGGCCGGCAGATTGAGCGTGCTCACTATGAAGCCGTCGCCGATATCAAAACCGGCTTCCAGCTCGGCGAGCGCATCCGCATCCGGCGCCAGGATTACACGGTGGTCGGCCTGACCCGGCGCATGGTATCGGCCAGCGGCGATCCGATGCTGTTCATCCCGCTGCGCGATGCTCAGGAAGCACAGTTCCTCAAGGACAGCGACGCCCTGCACAACGAGCGGGCGCGGCTGCGGGCCAATCCGGCGCTGAACCGGCCCGGCCTGCCGGGACTGGTCGAGAGTCTGGCGCGCGCCCAGGAAAGCAGCCACACGGTCAACGCCGTGCTGGTGCAGACCGCACCCGGCTGGGATGCGGAAGCGGTCGCTGGGGATATCCGCCGCTGGAAGCATCTGCAGGCCTATACCCAGGCGCAGATGGAAGAGGTGCTGATCGTCAAGCTGATCGCCACCTCGGCCAGGCAGATTGGCGTATTTCTGGTGATTCTGGCCGTGGTCAGCGCGGCCATTGTCTCGTTCATCATCTACACCATGACTCTGGGTAAACTGCGCGAGATTGCCGTGCTCAAGCTGATCGGCGCGCGCAACCGCACCATTGCTGCGATGATTCTGCAGGAAGCGCTGGGACTGGGATTGATCGGCTTTGTGGTTGGCAAGAGCGTGGCGACGCTATGGGCGCCGTATTTCCCCAAGTATGTGCTGCTCGAACCGGGCGATGCCGTGCGCGGCTTCGCGGCGGTGCTGTTGATCTGCGCCCTGGCCAGCACGCTGGCGATTCGTACCGCGCTGCGGGTCGATCCAGCCACCGCGATTGGCGGCTGAAATGGAGGATATGGCATGACTCAAGCCCGACCGGCTATTGCAGTTGCTGGCCTGCGCAAGCGCTACGGCACCGGCGAGACCGCCATGGACGCGCTCAAGGGCGTCGATCTGACCGTGCAGCCCGGTGAAGTCATCGGCCTGATCGGGCCGAGCGGTTCCGGCAAGAGCACCCTGCTCAAGTGCCTGGGCGCGGTGACCGAACCCAGCGCCGGGCGGATCGATCTGGATGGCGAGACGGTGTACGAGAATGGCTGGCGCAATCGCGATCCACGCGCCCTGCGCCGCGATCGCATCGGCTTCGTGTTTCAGGCCCCCTATCTGATCCCGTTTCTCGACGTGACCGACAATGTCGCCCTGCCGCTGCTGCTGGCGGGATGGTCCAAACGGGAGGCGCGGCAGCGGGCGCGGGAACTGCTCACAGCGCTGGACGTGGCGCAGCGCGCCCATGTAGCGATTACCCAGCTTTCCGGCGGCGAGCAGCAGCGGGTCGCGATTGCCCGGGCGCTGGCCAACCAGCCGCCGATCATCCTGGCCGATGAACCCACCGCACCGCTGGACAGTGAACGGGCGCTGGCAGTGGTGCGGATTCTCAATCGCATGGCGCAGCAGTACCGGACCGCGATCATCGTGGTCACCCACGATGAGAAAATCATCCCGACCTTCAAGCGGCTCTACCATATCCGCGATGGACGGACCTACGAGGATGCGGGTGCGGGCCGGGAACTGGATTGACGGCGGATCGCGTGCAAGCGCTAAGGATGGGCGATTGCTTCGCGCAGCAGCCGCTCGAAGAACTCGCCCCAGCGCTGCCGGGGACGCTGCTGCCAGAAACGCGCATCCGGCCGGCAATCGAATTTCTGTTTATAAATTGCCAGCGCCGCAACCAGAACGCTCAGGCCGAGCGCCAATCCGGCGTTGGGAATTCCGGCGAAGGGCAGCACCAGCAGGCTCAGCACGCTCAGGGCCACGATCCAGCCCCAGGGAATGTAAAGGCAATAGCTGATGTCGAGCTGGCGACCGGTGCGGCGAATGCTGACCCGCATCGGCCAGTCATCCTGCGACAAATAGGCACGGCGGCGCAATTGCAGCCCATCCCCACCCTCGGCAGTGATCACGAACTCCTTGAGCAGCAGCGCATTGCGGAGTTTTTTCAGTTCAGCATCGCCGCCGCGCAGCGTAGCCTGCGTAACCCGGCCCGCGTGGCGGATGCTCAGCCCAGCGGATTCAGTGTTCAGAGTCGCCACCCGTATCGATGCTCAGGATTACCTTGCCGGTCGACTTGCGCGCCACCACCTGCTGCAGTGCCTCGATCGCATGCACCAGCGGATAGCTCGCCGATACATGCGGCTTGAGCAGGCCATCAAGATACCAGTCGAGCAAAATGCGGAAACTCGCAGTCAGCGCGCGCGGATTCAGCTCCGCATAGGCCGGCCAGTTGACACCGATCACATCGATATTCTTGACCAGCAGGTGATTGGCGGGGATCTGCGGCACCGTGCCGCCGGCAAAGCCGATCACCAGGATGCGCCCTTCAAACGCGATGCTGCGCAGCGACGCGGTAAACAGCTCGCCGCCGACTGGATCGTAGACCACATCCGCGCCCCGCCCGCCGGTCAAATCCTTGATGCGCGCCCGCACATCCTCTGTACTGGTATCGATCAGGTGATCGGCACCGTGCTGGCGGGCCACGGCCAGCTTTTCCGGACTGCTAGCGGTCGCGATCACCGTCGCACCCAGTTGCTTGCCAATCGCCACCGCAGTCAAGCCAACGCCACCGGAAGCGCCATGCACTACCAGAGTCTCGCCAACCCGCAGCCGCGCCCGCTGGCACAGGGCGATGTGCGAGGTGCCAAACACCACCGGAAAGGCGGCGCCGTGTTCAAAGGACATCGCCGCCGGCAATGCCACGCAGCGTTTGCTATCAACCACCACCTGCTCGGCATAACCGCCGTGCGGCGTGATGGCGATCACCCGGTCACCGACCGCCCAGGTATCCACGCCCAGCCCCAGTTCCAGAATTTCGCCAGCCACTTCAAAACCGGGACTGAACGGCGGTTGCGGCTGCACCTGGTACTGGCCACGGGTGATCAGACTGTCGGCAAAGTTGATTCCACAGGCGCGCACCCGGATCCGCACCTGACCGGGCGCAGGGCGCGGTTCCGGAACGTCCTCCAGACGCAGCGCGGCCAGCCCGGTCAGTTCATGGCAGACGATGGCTTTCAATGGACGCCTCCCGTGCGTTGGTAAAAAATGGGGGCGCCAATCACGCCCCCGTGGCCCTGCGTCCTACTCAACGATCACCTTGCGCACCACGTCGGTCATGGAAATCACGCCGACCGGCTTGCCGTTCTCGGTCACCACCAACCGGTGCATGTGCCGCCCGGTCATCAGACTGACCGCTTCGCTGAGCAGCATATCGGCCTCACAGGTCGCACAACCCAGGGTCATGATGTCGCGCACCCGCATGGCCCGGGCCTCATTCGGCGTGCGGCCTTGGCGCGCCAGTACCATGTCGGTCTGCGACACCACGCCAACCGCCTGGTCACCGTCCATGACCACGACCGCGTGAATCTCGTGGTCGATCATGACCCGCGCCGCCTCGCCGACTGTGTCGTCCGGGGTGCAGGAAATGATGCCACGGTGCATCAGATCGCGGACCTTGGTGCCGTCATCCTTGATGGTGACGCCCGCCGCGTCGGCAACGCTCGGCAGCGGCTGAGACATTGGGTAGGGGTGCGCATAAGCGATCGTGCGCACATCGTTCTCGGGCAGGGTCGGATGCTCGATGGCCACTGCCGGCTTGCCGCTGACACCCAGGCCGAACTCGGTCGCGCCAATCAGCACCGCCATATTGCCATGCGGGTGCTTGTTATCGTGCATGAGCTGATGAGCCAGCGGCAGATCCTCATAGGTGAAGGCCCGCGACATGCAGGGATCGAGCTGGCCACGCAGCGCCAGTTCGTTCATCTGGTTGGACTGTTCGGTATTGGCAAAATGCGAGCCCTGCAGGCGCTTCTGGCGCATCCACAGGTAGCGCAGATCGACAGTGGCGTTATAGCCTGTGGTGCCGGCGCAGACCACGACCATGCCGCCGGTTTCGCACACGAAGATCGAGGTCGGAATCGTGGTTTCGCCGGGATGCTCGAAGACGATGTTCGGCGCACGCTTCTCGCCCAGCACCTCCCAGATCTTGGCACCAAACGCGCGCACGCCTTTCAGCCACTTGGCATAGCCAACGTTATCCTTCCAGTGCGGCAGCATGCCCCAGTGGTCGAAGTCGTTGCGGTTAATGCAGCCCTTGGCGCCGAGCTTCATGCAGTAATCGAACTTGTCATTGCCCGAAACCATGGCCACCGGCGTAGCACCCGCCGCCTTGGCGATCTGGATGGCCATGGAACCAAGACCACCGGCCCCACCCCAGATCAGCGCCACATCACCCTTCTTGACCGAGTTCGCGCCCCAGCCATGCAGCATGCGCCAGGCGGTCGCCGCAACCAGCACATAGGACGCGGCTTCTTCCCAGTTCATGTGCTTGGGCTTGGGCATGCACTGCTGGGCTTGCACCTTGGTGAACTGGGCGAAGCTGCCCCAGTTGGTCTCATAGCCCCAGATGCGGAAGCTGGGCGAATACATCGGATCGCCACCGTTCTTGACCCATTCGCAATTGCGGCTGTATTGACCGCAATGCATCACCACTTCATCGCCGACCTTGACGTTGGTCACGTCCTTGCCGACCTTGTAGACAATGCCGGAAGCATCGCTGCCGCCGATATGAAAGTCTTCCTTCTCACCGGCCTTGTTGCGCGCGGCGATGACATTGACCGGAATGCCCAGCCCGGCCCAGACGTTGTTGTAGTTGATGCCGGCGGCCATGACATAGACCAATACCTCGTCATCGGCGATGGCCGGCACGCTCACTACTTCCTGCTGGAAAGCCTCGGTCGGCTTGCCAAAGCGTTCGGCGCGGATCAGCCAGGCATGCATTTTCTCCGGCACTTCACCCAGCGGCGGCATTTCACCCAGGGGGTACAGTTCTTTCGCCATCGGATCATCCTCTTGGTCGGGTTATTGGGTTATTGGGTCATTGGGATTGCATCCCCCTTCTGCGGAAAAAGGGGGCGCAAGGATTCAACACGGCGTCGCCCAGGCCTGTTCAATGCGAACGCGCAAGGCTTCATAGGCCGCAATCGGCGAACGGCGCGGCATGCTGGTCAGAGCATTCAACAAGATCTTCTCACCACCGAGCAGTCC
>RXIX01000083.1 GCA_003989075.1 Candidatus Competibacteraceae bacterium
TGCGCCCGGTGCCAGCTGGGCCTGAATGTGCAGTTCGTCGCCGCCGACTACGCCACCGGGCGGATGCAGCAGTGCGATATGGCAGACTGCATCACCCTCCGGGTAGAACGGCCGCTGCACCTGCAGGGGGCCCTGGTGCGCGCAGTGCTCCAGGAAAGTGCGCGCGGCGCGGCGTTGAAAAGCCAGTATCAGGGAGGCCTGCCAGCCCCTGGCCGTGGTGGCGATGCTCATGGCATGGCCCCGGATACAGGGTGACAGTTAATCCGCACTGGAGAAAAGTGGTCGGTGGGCATCACGGACTCGATGGGGATGGGTGTTTGAGCAGGTGTCTGTGTGGAGAGACTGTTTTGCGTCTGATAGTGCCTGTGGCGGGCCGGCAAAACCGGATTCCAGGTGCAATGGGTCGTTTAACGCCCCAGTTTTGTTATAATTCCGGATTAATACGGGCTTGATGTGTTGATGAGCCCGATCTTTTTTTGGCGAGGTAGAGGTATGCGAGTAATCAAGACGACCGTGGTGGTCATGATGGTGCTGGCAGGTACCGGTGTGCTCAGCGGTTGCCCTGCTACCATGTCCGGCAGCGCTTATACCCGTGATCAGGTGCAACAGGCTCAGGAGGTGCGTCTGGGCTATGTGGAGAGCGTGCGCCCGGTGATGATCGAAGGTACCAAGAGTGGCGTCGGCGCGGTCTCCGGTGCGGCGCTGGGTGGTGTGGCCGGTAGCAGCATCGGCAAGGGCAAGGGTCAGGTAGCCGGTGCGGTCGGCGGCGCGGTGCTCGGCGGCCTGGCCGGCGCGGCGATCGAGGAAAATGCGACCCGTCAGCAGGGGCTGGAAATCACCGTGCGTCTGGACGGTGGACGGATGATTGCCGTGACCCAGGCCGCCGATGAACCGTTTTATCCCGGCGACCGGGTTCGGGTACTGACCAGCTATGACGGCACGAGCCGGATCGCACATTACTATTGAGCATGAAGCCTGATGAAAAGGGCCGGTGCCTAAGCGTGACACAACCGTGCAGCTTGTGCAGTGGTGGCACCGTACCCGGCCCAGGGCTGCCGGCGTGGGCGGGTGCTGAGCATGGCGGCTGAGCCGGCTGAAGGAGGACATGGCGCCATTTCCCTGCTGCAGTGGGTTTGGCGCTCCTACCTGCGTACCGCGCTGGTGCCGCTTTTGCTGGTCGAGGTGCTCATTATCAGCATTTATCTGGCGGCCAATCATTTTGCCACCGAGGAAAACATCAGCACGGTGCGGGACGTGGCCAGCGATGAACTGCGCCGTATCGCCGAACGCGAAACCGTCCTGATTCAAAAGCAGTTGCTGGGTATTGCCCACGTCACCGACCTGTTTCGCCGCCAAACCGCCCGCATTCTGCAGGAACCGTTCGATCCGCCCCCGGCGGAAAAGGACCGCTACGCCCAGACCGCCTCGGGCGTGTATTACACCACCCGCGACAATGGCGGCGGCGCGCTATTCTACAGTGGCATCGTTCCAGTCGGACCGGAACAGCGCGAGAAAGCCTGGCGCAGCGCGCGCCTGGATCCACTGATGCGTGACATTCAGCAGACGCAGTCGCTGGTGGCGCAGATCTATCTCAATACCTTCGACTCGCTCAACCGTATTTACCCGTATTTTGATGTCCTCAGCCAGTACTCGCCGGGCATGGACATTCCCAGCTTCAACTTCTACTACGAGGCCGATGCCACGCACAATCCCGACCGGGGCTCGGTGTGGACCGATGTCTATGTCGATCCGGCCGGACAGGGCTGGATGGTGTCCTGCATCGCCCCGGTCTATCACGGTGACTTTCTGGAAGGCGTGGTTGGCCTGGATGTTACGGTTGCGACCATCGTCGACTCGATCCTCAATCTGGCGATTCCCTGGCAGGGCTACGGCGTATTGGTCAGCAGGACCGGTACCCTGCTGGCGCTGCCGCCGGCGGGCGAAGCCGATTGGGGTCTGAAAGAACTGACTACGCACGCCTACACCGATTTTATCCGCAGCAACACCTTCAAACCCGAAGCCTTCAACGTCTACCAGCGGCCCGCACTGGCGGCGCTGCGCGATCAGGGCAGCGGCGTGCTGGCGCTGGATCTGAACGGCGCGCGGCTGGCGGCTTGGGCGACCATTCCCGAAACCGGCTGGAAGCTGCTGGTGCTGGTTCCGGAAGACAATATCTATGCCCAGGCCAGCGCGCTGGGCTATCGGCTGCTGGTGATCGGTGCCTGGATGATTGCCGGCATCATCCTGTTCTACCTGGTCTTTTTCATTACGCTGTATCGGCGCGCACAGAGCATGGCCGCGCTGATCGCTGGACCTCTGGCGACCATCGACACCCTGGTGGCGCGCATTGGCAGCGGTCGTTACGAACAGCGCACCCCGGCGTTCCCGGTGCTGGAGCTGCAAAAGACCGTTGCGGCACTGGTGGCGATGGGCTGGCAACTCGGCGCGATCAACCGGCGCCTGCTGGCCACCCAGCAAGAGGCCGAGCAGTCCCGTGATGCGGCGCTGGAGGCCTCACGGCTCAAGTCGGAGTTCCTGGCTGCGGTCAGCCACGAGATTCGTACGCCGATGAACGGCATTCTCGGCATGCTCGATCTGCTGCTCGACACGCCGCTGGACCCGCAGCAGCGCGAATTTGCCCTGACCGTGCAGCAGTCGGGCCAGTCACTGCTGCACATCATTAACGATATTCTCGATTTCTCCAAAATAGAGGCAGGCAAGATCAATCTGAGCCAGGAGCGGTTTGCGCCGGTGGCACTGGTTGAGGGTGCCGCCGATGTGCTCGCGCCGCGCGCCCACGAAAAGCGCCTGGAGTTGATGACCTTCGTGGCGCCGACTGTGCCAAGTACGGTGCTTGGCGATGAGGGGCGCCTGCGGCAGGTGCTGCTGAATCTGATCGGCAACGCGGTCAAGTTCACCGAGCAGGGCGAAATCCTGGTGCGTTGCGTGCTGGATGAAAACACCGAGGGACATGTCTGGCTGCGTTTCGAGGTGCTCGATACCGGTATTGGCATTCCGCTGGCCGCGCGTGACCGGCTGTTTCAGCCCTTCACCCAGGTGGATGGTTCAACCACGCGCCGCTTTGGCGGTACCGGTCTGGGGCTGAGCATCTGCAAGCGCCTGGTGGAGATGATGGGGGGCGAGATCGGCCTGGACAGCCATGAGGGTAGCGGCTCGACCTTCTGGTTCCGGGTGCCGCTGCAGGCGATGGCGGATGCGGTGGCGCCGATGCGCATTGGCAAGCCTCAGATGCGGGTGTTGGTGGTCGAGCATGGCGCCGGCGCGCGCGCATTGCTGCGGGATTATCTGGAATCCTGGGGGATGCGGCCAACCGTGGAGGCGACCGCCGAGGCGGCGCTGGCGCATTTGGCGGCGGCGGAAGTGCCCTTTACCGCCTTGATCGTCGGCTTGGCGCTGGATAGTCCGGAACTGGCCACGCTGCTGGCCGGGCTGGCGCAGCGGCCCGAAGACGCGGCATTGCCCCGGCTGCTGCTGGCCGATCTCGATGAAAAGGGGCTGGGCCTGCGGGCCCGCGAATTCGGTTTTGGCGCCTATCTGACCAAGCCCGTGCATCAGTCGCGGCTGTTCGATGCCCTGGTCGGTCTGCTGGATCCGCCGCCGGCAGTGGTTGCCGAACCATCCGCCACTGGGGTGAAGGCTGTGCCGGTGATTGCCGAACCATCCGCCGCTGGGGTGAAGGCTGTGCCGGTGGACGCCGAGCCGTCAGCCCCAATTCTGCTTGCCGAGGATAATCCGGTTAACCGCAAGCTGGTTCTGGGGCAGTTGCGCAAACTGGGATATGGCGCCGAGGTGGCGGAAAACGGCCAGGTAGCGGTGGATAGGATGCAGGAGCACTTTTATCCGCTGGTGCTGATGGATGTGCAGATGCCGGTGATGGATGGCATGGAAGCCACGCGGCGGATTCGCGCAGCCCAGGCAGCCGTGGGCGGGCCGCGCTCAGTGATCGTTGCGGTGACCGCCAATGCCATGGAGGGCGACCGCGAGCGCTTCCTGGCCAGCGGTATGGATGACTACCTGAGCAAGCCCTATCGGCTGGAGGATCTGCGCGATCTGCTGCGCCGCTGGCTGGAGACGCCAGCGGCCGGGTAATCGCGCCAGGCCGGGTTAATGCGGCCGCTCATGCGGTGTTGGCAGATCGGCAAGCGTCGCCGGACGCAGGCAGCGGCCGGTTTCGGAATACAGCAGCCGGCCCGGGTGCAGCACTTGCCGCGTCGCGCCCTGCGTAGCGCATTGTTCCAGCAGGCGGTCAATGATCACCCGCAGACCCTGTTGGCGTAGCGGATAATGGTGTTCGAGGCGCAGCAGTTGTCCCTGCGCATCCAATCCGGTCACGGTATAGGCCAGCGTACCCAGTTCCGGATCGGCCTGATGGGTGATCAGCATCTGCTGTTCGGGATTTTCGCTGTCATTGCGAAAAATGCCTTCGACCAGAAAATCGCCTGACAGGCAGGGAATGGCGCGCATGGCAGCCACGCTGGCTTCGGCATCCGCATCGGCCAGCGTCTGTTCCAGTTGCGGACTGGCCAGCACCCAGCGTACATGCAGTCCATACGCCTCCAGCGCCAGCGCATACTGCCGCTGTTGCTGAACCCAATCCCGATAGCCCTGACCCAGCTCCGCCGCCGCCCACTTGCAGCCAGGTCCAAACTGCGCCCAGTCGTCAAAGGTATAGAACAGGGTATGGGCATGGTCGCCGGCCACCAGGAAACGGCTGCCGGCTGCCAGCGTGGCCACCCGGATGCCGGGGCGTTCAAACCACGCCTGTTCCAGCAATTCCCAGAGCGATAGCAGGCCATTGCCATCAAGCTGCACCCGCAGCAGCGCGCACAGGTCGCCAATGGTCGCGTAGGACAGGTTTAGCGCCTGCAGACCAAAGGCCTGCTGCACCGCCTCGCGGGTTGCGTCCGAGACCATGCCATTTTGCAGCAGGGTATTTTCCATGCTGCGCGCCAGTACGTTAATGGCATCGTGCGGGCCGATGAAGCAGAACGGTAGCAGCAACAGCGGTCCGGAACCGGGGCGCCGGGCCGGATTGATGGCCGCGACCGGGAGATAACCCTGATCGGTGCCCAGGGCCATCAGTTGCGGCGTGAACAGCCCGCCGTGCAGGCTGCCGCTGTATAAATCGGCCAGTGCGCCCAGTAACGGAAAACCCGGACGTAACAGCTCGGTCTGATCGTACAAGGCACCAGCCAGAATCAGGCCCAGATGCTCAATGCCGCCGAGAATGGTGTCCAGATCCTTAGCCAGATGACCGGCGAGCGCGGTCGCGTTGACCACATCCAGCGGCGCCGGCGGTATACCGGTAAAGTCGGGCTGTTGCGGATCCAGTTCAATCACCAGCAGGCCCGCGTAGGGCTGAAGATCTTTGGGCAGGGTAGACGTTATAAACACGGGAAATCTCTTGCGTTGCGCTACCGCTCCGTTGCCGGTGCTCCGGGCGGGGCGGATCATAAAAGGTGGCCGGGCGGGAACTGTCAGGCCGCGAGAGCAACCATTATAAGGGAAAATCCGCCTTGGACCTGCCGCGCCACGGTGTTGCAGGATTGCCCAGGTGCTCCGGTGGACTGATTTTTCCCATCTTGACCATTCTGGCGCTGTCTCTTGGCGACTTTACGCCTAGAATTGGCTGTGAGTGCTTACTAAATTTAAGGTTTTCGAGACCATTCCGACTTATACGAGGTTTCTCATGTCCGAACCCATTCAAACCCCGGCCGAACAGCTGCAGCAGGCGGCATCGGCACTTGCCGCGGTCCAGAAGGCTCTCGATTATGCCTTGACGGATTTGAAGGAACGCTCGCAGAAAGCTGATGGTCGGATCTCGGCCGCGCTGCTCGATCAGCACCAACTGGTGAGCTACGACCTGGCGCTGTCCTTCGCCGAGGCCACCGGTGCCCGCTTTGCCCTGGATTATGCGCAGCGCGCGCGGGCGGCGGGTGGTACGCCAGCCGGTGAGCTGGCTCTGGAAGAGCGCTTTGCCCTGCTGTTCACCGCCGAGGCGCTGCAGGCAATCCGCAATCGGCTGAGCAGTCGTCCGGCCGATTTCGGTCTGAACGACGCCTGGCTGGGCGCAACCGTCGATCATGCCGCGGTGCGCCAGTTCTGCCTGACGCAACTGCCAGCGGCGCGGGTGGCGGAACTGGGGCAGTTGATGTACGCCCAGGCGGGAGTCACCGGCGCCTATCTGCTCGACGATCACCACGAAATGATGCGCGAGACCTTCCGCCGCGTCGCCGAGGATGTGGTGATGCCGCTGGCCGAGGAGATTCACCGCCACGATCTTGACATTCCCGACACAATTATTGAGCAGGTCAAGGATCTGGGCTGCTTTGGCATTTCCATTCCTGAGCGCTTCGGTGGCATCCAGAGTGATGAGCAGGAAGACAATCTGGGCATGATCGTGGTCACCGAGGAGCTGACGCGCGGCTCGCTCGGTGCGGCCGGCAGCCTGATCACCCGGCCGGAAATTCTCTCCAAGGCGCTGCTCAAGGGCGGCACTGAGGAACAGAAGGAAAAGTGGCTGCCGCAATTGGCCTCCGGCGAATTGCTGTGCGCGGTGGCGGTGACCGAGCCGAATTACGGTTCCGATGTCGCCAACATGCGCCTGAAGGCGACCAAGACCGAGGGTGGCTGGCTGCTGAACGGTGCCAAAACCTGGTGCACCTTCGGTGGCCGTGCCGGCGTGCTGCTGATTCTGGCCCGCACCAATCCCGATCTGTCGCTGGGCCATCGCGGTCTGTCGATGTTCCTGCTCGAAAAGCCCAGTTATCCGGGCCATGCCTTCGAGTTTGTTCAGGAGAACGGCGGCAAGCTGAGCGGCAAGGCGATTCCCACCATCGGCTATCGCGGCATGCACTCCTTCGATCTGTTCTTCGACAATATCTTCGTGCCGGATGAAAACATGCTCGGCGGTCCGGCGGGTGAGGGCAAGGGCTTTTATTTCACCATGGCCGGCTTTGCCGGTGGCCGGATTCAGACAGCCGCGCGCGCCGTGGGCCTGATGCAGGCGGCCTATGAAAAGGCGCTGAGCTATGCCCAGGAGCGGGTGGTATTCGGCTCGCCGATCAGTGAATATCAGTTGACCCAGGTCAAGCTGGCGCGCATGGCCGCTTATCTGGCTATTGGTCGCCAGTTCACCTATTCAGTCGGGCGCCTGATGGATCAGGGCGAGGGCGACATGGAAGCGAGCATGGTCAAATTCTTTACCTGCAAGACGGCTGAATGGGTGACCCGCGAGGCCTTGCAGATTCATGGCGGGATGGGTTACGCCGAAGAAGTGTCGGTCAGCCGTTATTTCATTGATGCGCGGGTGCTGTCTATTTTCGAAGGCGCCGAAGAAACGCTGGCGCTGAAGGTGATCGCCCGTTCACTGGTGGACAATGCCAAGTCCAAGGCCGAGCTGGAGCAGTAAGCCATGAGCTTTTCAATGCGATTGAGCGAACAGATGGAAGTGGCCGGCTCGGTGGCGGTCAATCTGGAATGGGCGCGTCAGCCCCAGTACGGGCGCTATCTGGATGAATTCGTGCCGGGGCAGGTGTTTGTCCATCCGCGCGGTTATACCTTTGAGCGCGGGCCGATGCTGGATTTCGCCCGCGTGTTCATGCAGTGCAATCCGCTGTATCTGAATCTGGAATACGCGAAGGCGCACGGTTTTCCCGATTTGCCGGCCAGCCCGCAGATGATATTCAACGTCGTGCTATCGCTGGGCGTGCATAACGATTCCGAGAAGGCGATTGCCAATCTGGGCTATTACAACGTGCAGTTCCTGCGCCCGGTTTATCCCGGTGATACTCTGCGCGGTTATACCAAGGTTATGGATCGCAAGGCGCGCGGCGAGGATAAGCCGGGCATCGTATTGATTCGTACCTTGGGTGTGAATCAGCATAATCAGGTGGTGTTGCAGTACGAGCGTAAGATCATGGTCGGCTATCGCGGCGATCGCCTGCCGACCACGCCAGCACCGACGACACCGGTGGATTTTCCATGGGTAGAGCATCCGGTGGTGGATTTGCCGATTAGTGCCGGTGGCTATCCGAGTCAGTTGACCGGTCCTAACACCTATTTCGAGGATTTCTCGCTTGGTGATTTGATTGTCCATGCCAATGGCCGGACCATTACCGATGAGCATATGGCTTGGACCTATCTGGTCGGCAATACCCATCCGCTGCACTTCGACCGGGTGTACAGCACTGGGCTGTCGGGCAAGATGAGTGGCGAGCCGATTGTCTACGGCGGGCTGGTGTTTGCCTGGCTGGAAGGTCTGGCCAGTCGCGATGTCAGCGAAAACGCGCTGTGGGAGCTGGGTTTCACCGAGGGTTATCACACCCAGCCGGCAGTGTCGGGCGATACGGTGGCTGCCATGTCGCGAGTGGTGGCAACGGAAACCCTGCCCAATAATGACGCCGCTGGTATTGTGACCTTTCAGTTCATCGGCGTGAAGAATATCAGCGCCGCTGCTGCGCTGGACACCTATGGCGCGGACCTGTTTATCAAGGAAAACGATAAACAGAAGCTGGGCAAGGAGAAGATCAGCAGCAAGATCTTCGAGATCGAACGGCGGTTGTTGATCAAGCGGCGACCGGCGTAAAGTGAGGAAAATCCCCTCTCCTGAAAAGGGGAGGGGTAGTCAGGTTTTTAAATTGGTTTTGAATGCCCATGAGTAATCTAATGATTAGTCCCAGGCTTGTGGCAAAGATAGAATCAGAAGAACCGAAGCTTAGACTTGCAGTTTTAATTGATGTAGATAATGCTTCCGCATCTGTCATCGAAGGACTTCTCGCCGAGATCGCTAGATTTGGCGAAGCTACGGTAAAGCGTATTTATGGAGACTTTACGTCTCCGGCAAGCTCGCAGTGGAAGAAGGTTTTAAACAAAAATGCAATTAAACCTGTCCAGCAATTTGCTTATACAACTGGAAAGAACGCTACGGATAGTACTCTCATTATCGAAGCTATGGATCTCTTATATACGAGACGATTTGATGGTTTCTGTCTTGTATCCAGTGATAGTGACTTTACTGGGCTTGCATTGCGTATACGTGAAGAAGGTCTAACCGTTCTTGGCTTCGGCGAACAGAAGACGCCAGAAGCGTTTCGCAATGCTTGCCATAAGTTTATTTTTACGGAAGTGTTACGACCGATTACTTCTCAGGATAGTGTTACATCGGTTGCATCAATCGAAGCTACGCAGGTAAAAAATATAGCAGTGATGTCGCTTCCAATTAATACTTCCTCAGAACAAAATCCCAATAAAATTCCATGTGACTTTTTTCTTCAGGCGCTTGACAAAGCTTGTGATGATGCAGGATGGGCTAATCTGGCAAGTTTCGGCAGTTATTTGTCGAAATTACAGCCTGATTTTGACCCACGCCTCTATGGATTTAAGAAACTCAGTGACTTAGTCAAGGCTAACGCTGATATATTTCAGTTGGAAGAGAGATCAGTTCATGGGTCAAGCTCGAAGGTTTTGTATGTGCGCGCTAAGAAAGCGTAGCAAGTAAAACCCGCATAATCTGGATGAGGCGTTTGAACGTTTAGGTTGGGAGGTTGTACGACGCTGGAGCAGTGATATTCATATCATTATGGTTAAAGAAGGGCGCATGGCGACGCTTTCTGTTTCTGATCACAAGGAAGTGGCTCAAGGCACGCTGAGAAGTTTAATCCGTTCATCAGGGATGACTATTACCGAGTTTGCTGAAGTATCGAAAGAGTTTGAAAAAAAATCAAACCCCGAACCGCTGTCGAACATCAAAGAGGCTCCCGATGACAACCCCAAAACGCGATAAACCCTGGCTGATGCGGACCTATTCCGGTCACTCCTCCGCCAAGGCATCCAACGAGTTGTACCGCACCAACCTCGGCAAGGGGCAAACCGGCCTGTCGGTCGCCTTTGATCTGCCGACCCAGACCGGTTATGACGCTGATCATCCGCTAGCCCGTGGCGAAGTGGGCAAGGTCGGCGTACCGATTTGCAATATTGGCGATATGGAAGCTCTGTTCGACCAGATTCCGCTCGGGCAGATGAATACCTCGATGACGATCAATGCCACTGCCGCCTGGCTGCTGGCCTTGTATGTCGCTACCGCCGAGCGTCAGGGTGCATCCCCGGCGCAATTGCAGGGTACGACTCAGAACGACATCCTCAAGGAATACCTGTCGCGCGGTACCTATATCTTCCCGCCGCAACCCTCGGTGCGACTGGCCACCGATATCATTGCCTATACGGTCAGGAATATTCCCAAGTGGAATCCGACCAATATTTGCAGCTATCACCTGCAGGAAGCCGGTGCCACGCCAACGCAGGAACTGGCCTATGCGCTGTCGACCGCGATTGCCATTCTCGACGCGGTGCGCGATTCCGGGCAGATCGGTGCCGAAGGCTTTGAACAGGTGGTCGGCCGCATTTCCTTCTTTGTCAATGCCGGGATTCGCTTTATTGAAGAAACCTGCAAGATGCGGGCGTTCGGCGAGATGTGGGACCAGATGGCCCAGCAGCGCTATGGTGCGCAGAGCGAGGAAATGCGCCGCTTCCGCTATGGCGTGCAGGTGAATTCGCTGGGTCTGACCGAGGCACAGCCGGAAAACAATGTGCAGCGCATCGTGCTGGAAATGCTCGGTGTCAGTCTGTCGAAAAAGGCCCGCGCCCGCGCCATTCAGTTGCCGGCCTGGAACGAAGCACTCGGTCTGCCGCGGCCCTGGGATCAGCAATGGGCGCTGCGCATGCAGCAGGTGCTGGCCTTTGAAACCGATTTGCTCGAATACGGCGACATTTTCGACGGTTCGCCGGTCATCGCCGCCAAGGTCAAAACCCTGGTCGAGGGCGCGCAGGCGGAAATGGCCCGGGTGCAGGAGCAGGGTGGCATGGTGCAGGCGATCGAGTCCGGCTACGTCAAGCGGCAACTGGTCACCAGTCACACGGAGCGGATGCGGGCCATCGAGCGCGGTGATCTGAAGATCGTCGGTCTGAACTGCTACAAGGAAACCGAGGAATCGCCGCTGACCGGTGGCAAGGACAGCGGCATCATGAAGGTCGATCCGCGTGCCGAACGTGAACAGATCGAACGGCTTAATGCCTTCCGCGCCCAGCGCAACGCTGCCGAGGTTAAGGCGGCGCTGGCCAATTTGGCCGAGACCGCGCGCAGTGGGGCGAATATCATGCCGGCATCGATCCTGTGTGCGCATGCCGGCGTGACCACCGGCGAGTGGTCGCAGACCCTGCGCGATATTTTCGGCGAATACCGCGCGCCGACCGGCATCGATATTCCTGCCAATGATGACAGCCGCAGCACCCGGGCTATCGCGATTCGCGCCGCAGTTGTTGAAACCGGCGCGGAACTGGGCCGGCCGCTGCGCCTGCTGATTGGCAAGCCGGGCCTGGATGGGCACAGTAACGGCGCCGAGCAGATCGCGGTCAAGGGCCGTGATGTCGGCTTCGAGATCGTCTATGAAGGCATCCGCCTGACCCCGGAACAGATCGCCAAGGCGGCACTGGAAGAAGGCGTGCACCTGATCGGCCTGTCGGTGCTGTCGGGCAGCCATATTGAGATGGTCGAAGATGTATTCGCGCGCCTGGCGCAGGTGGGCTTGCAGGGTCTGCCGGTGGTGATCGGCGGCATCATCCCCGAGAGCGATGCGCGTCTGCTCAAGGACAAGGGTATCGCCGCCGTGTACACGCCCAAGGACATCGATATGAACAGCATCATGCTGGATATCCTCAACCTGATTCGCAGCGCACACAGCCTGCAGCCGGTCGCGGTGGCATGATTCCGGCGCTTCCTGATCCGGCGGCGCTCGCGGCAGCAGTGGCCGCGCGCGACCGGCTGGCGCTGGCGCAGGCACTGAACCTGCTGGACGACCGCCGACCGGCGGCCCGTGCCTGTGCGGCGCTTTTTCTGGAGGCATTGCCGGCGAACAAGCTGGAGACGGGCGGTCACCTGATCGGCATTACCGGCCCGCCGGGCGCTGGGAAATCCTCACTGACCGCTGCGCTGATTCAGGTGTGGCGGCGGCGCGGCTTGAAGGTGGCGATCCTGGCGGTCGATCCGTCCAGCCCGGTCAGTGGCGGCGCGCTGCTCGGTGACCGGCTGCGCATGCACGCCAGTGGCGCCGACCGTGAGGTGTTCATTCGCTCGCTGGCCTGTCGCGGCGAGTTTGGCGGCCTGAGCGCTGAGGTCTGGCCGATGAGTCTGGCGATGCTGGCGGCCTTTGATGTCGTGCTGGTCGAGACGGTCGGTGTGGGGCAGAAGGAAATCGACGTGTCCAAGATGACCGACACCACCTGCTTCGTTGCCCAGCCGGCCTCCGGCGACAGTATCCAGTTTCTCAAGGCGGGCATCATGGAGGTACCGCATGTGATCGTCGTCAACAAGGAAGACATCGGCATGGCAGCGCGCAAGACTCTGTCGGAGCT